>JAFNUD010000059.1 GCA_017384225.1 Paludibacteraceae bacterium | reverse complement strand
TGCGTTTTTGTTTTTTAGTCTTCTTTGTCAGAATGTGACTCTTGTAAGCGTGTTTACGCTTGATTTTGCCCGTTCCGGTAAGAGCGAATCTTTTTTTAGCACCGGAATTAGTCTTTACCTTTGGCATTTTGTTAATAATTTTAAATTGTTAATATTTATTTTAAGTCTCAGGCAGCCATTGGTGGCCCTACGACTATTTCTCGAAAGTTCAAAAGTTCTAAAAGTTTCAAAGTTCCAAAGGTGAGTTATTTCTTTGGAGCGATGTTTACGATCATGCGTTTGCCTTCAAGCTTTGGCATAGCTTCCACTTTGCCGTATTCCTCGAGGTCGTTAGCAAAACGTGCGAGCAGCAATTCGCCTTGGTCCTTAAAGAGGATGCTACGTCCACGGAAGAAGACATAGGCTTTCACCTTGTTGCCATCCTTCAAAAACTCTTGCGCGTGCTTGAGTTTAAAGTTGTAGTCATGCTCATCGGTTTGTGGTCCGAATCGAATCTCTTTGATGACTACTTTGGCAGAATTGGCTTTGATCTCTTTCTCTTTGCGCTTCTTCTGATAGAGGAATTTCTGATAATCCAAGATACGGCACACAGGTGGCACTGCATTGGCAGAAATCTCCACTAAGTCCAGATTCATATCGTCCGCGATGCGCATAGCAGTCTCGAACGCATATACTCCTTGCTCTACATTGTCGCCTACGAGGCGAACTTCTTTCACGCCACGAATCTTGTCATTGATTCGGTTTGGCATCTCTTTTTCTACGCGGCCGCGGCGTTGTTGTTGCGGGCCTTTTTGTGGGTTTGCTATAGTTGTATCCTCCTTAAATAATTAATTTTAGCGTGCAAAAGTACTGCTTTTTTCTCAAACCACAAAATATTTTGACGAAAAAATGTTGTTTTTTCTTAAAATTGTCCTATCGAATAAAAAAAACAGCAGAATTTTTACCATTTTTTTTGGTTGAGTTAAAAAAAAATCGTACCTTTGCAGGCGTTTTGCATTTATTTATTGAAATATCAACATACTATACTTATGAAAATAAACAGCATCATAGCATCCGCAATGCTATTTTTGGTCACCGCATTTGCAGCGTGCGACAACGTTCCCCCTTTCATTCCTAACGGTCCTGGTCCAGGCATAGACATCCCTGTTGTGAAAGACAGTACCGACTTGTTGCCACCCGACACGATTGGTTGGAATATCCCTGCTGAAGCGATTACTGTAGCTCAGGCTAGAGAGATTTGTGCAGGTTTAGAGAGCGGCGCTACTTCTGGCACCAAGTACTATATCATGGGATATGTCAAGAAGTTGCACAGCAAGCACGAAGACGGCGTAACTAATTATGGCAACGCACAGTTCTACATCGAGGACGTCAAGAATGCCAATTCGTCTAACGACTTTATGGCTTTCCAAGTATATGGACCTGGAGGCAAACGAATTACCGATCCTAATGTAGTGGCTGTAGGTGATTTCGTGGTTATCTATGGCGAAGTTACCAACTATAATGGTACCTACGAAACTGTGGGTAAAGGCGCGGCACACATCTGGAAGTCCACCAACCCATTGTTCAATGGCAGCAGCACGCCTGACGAACCAGAGGTATTGGTAATCCCAGAGGAAGCTAAGGCATGGGGTATCCCTGCAGAGGCAATCGACGTCATCAAGGCGCGCGAGATCTGTGCT
>JAFNUD010000002.1 GCA_017384225.1 Paludibacteraceae bacterium | reverse complement strand
GAGCCCGACATCCTCCTGCTCGATGAGCCCACCAACCACCTCGACCTTGAAACAGTAGTCTGGTTGGAGGAATACCTGAGAAATCGTACAACAAGAGGCGAAAAAGCCATCACTATTCTCATGGTTACCCACGACCGCTATTTCCTCGACAGCGTGTGCACCGACATCTTCGAACTTGACGAGCACAACCTATATACCTACCACGGCAACTACGCCTACTACATAGAGAAACGCGCCGAACGACTCGAAGCACAGCAAGCCGAAGTAGAGAAAGCACGCAACCTCTACCGCACCGAACTGGAATGGATGCGACGCATGCCACAAGCACGCGCACACAAAGCCCAATACCGCATCGACAACTTCTACGAACTGGAGAAGAAAGCCAAACAACAACGCAACGATGTAGAAGTGCAATTAGCCGTCAAATCGGGCTATATAGGCAACAAGATTTTTGAAGCCAAAGATGTATGCAAAACCTTCATATCGCCCACTACAGGCGAAGAGAAAGTCATACTACAGCACTTCAACTATGTCTTCTCTCGCTACGAGAAACTGGGTATCATCGGCAACAACGGCACAGGCAAATCCACCTTCATCAAACTCCTGCTGGGCGAAGTACCAGCCGATAGCGGTACATGGGACATCGGTAGTACCGTTCGCTTTGGCTACTACGCACAAACGGGATTGCAATTCGACGAGGGCAAAAAAGTCATTGATCTGGTACGCGACATTGCCGAAGTGGTAGATCTGGGCAATGGACAAAAGATGACTGCCAGCCAGTTCCTACAAATGTTTCTCTTCTCGCCCAGCCAGCAATACGATTTTGTAGGTAAACTCTCAGGCGGCGAGCGCCAACGCTTGCACCTCTGCACCGTACTCATGCGCAGCCCCAATTTCCTCATTCTGGACGAGCCCACCAACGACCTGGATATCCCTACCCTAAATGTGCTGGAAGATTACCTGCAGAAGTTTCAGGGGTGCCTGATTGTCATCAGCCACGACCGCTACTTCATGGATCGTGTAGTGGACCATATCTTCGTATTCCACGGACAAGGTCATGTGCAAGATTTCCCTGGCAACTACACGCAGTATCGCCTTGAAACAATAAAGCGAGAAGGCGATGAGGCGAAAGGCGAGAAGTTAGAGACGAAAGGCACGAAAACCAAAACCGAACAGAAGCGCCGTCTGAGTTTTAAGGAGAAAAAGGAGTTGGAAGAATTAGAGATACGCATGCCTGCCTTGGAAGAAGAAAAAGCTGCGCTAGAAGCATTGCTTTCAGGTGGAGCCACCCTACCCGATGACATAGCCCGCGCCTCCAAACGCTATCAAGAAATACAAGAGCAGTTGGATATGGCAGAACTCCGCTGGCTCGAACTTAGCGAATTCGCCGAATAATATTTCCCATACCCAATACCCAATAACCGATAACCAAATTTGCTCAATTGCATTTTTTTGCCTACCTTTAGGGCAAAAAAACTATGACGTATGGGTATATTCGCGTAAGTTCCGACAAGCAGACGGTCGAGAACCAGCGATTTGAAATTCAACGTTTCTGCGAACAGAATCATCTTACGATTGATGGTTGGATAGAAGAAACCATTTCTGGCACAAAGAGTTACACCAAGCGGCAATTGGGCAGGCTACTACGCAAGACCCAAAAAGGAGACATCATCATTTGCAGCGAGTTGTCGCGTTTGGGGCGTAATCTGTATATGATTATGGAGATACTGAGCATCTGCATGTCCAAAGAATGTTTCGTGTGGACCATTAAAGATGGCTATCGCCTTGGCGATGATATTCAGAGCAAGGTTCTGGCATTTGCTTTTGGATTATCTGCCGAGATTGAACGCAACCTCATCTCCCAACGCACCAAAGAAGCCCTTGCTCGTCTTCGCGCAGAAGGCAAACCTATTGGACGCCCCAAAGGAAGTTGCACCGCACCCGAGCATTTCCGACTACACAAACACGATGCATATATCCGCCGAGCATTATCCAATGGGATGAGGCAAAGCCAGATAGTGAAGAACCTGCACACCAATCGTTCTACGCTGAGACGATACATCAAGCGGTTTGTCCTTCCCTAAAAACCACCCCTGACAATCAGCAAAGAAAAACGACCATCCATTTGGATAGTCGTTCTTGGTAGTGCTACGGGGAATCGAACCCCGGTTTACGGCGTGAGAGGCCGTTGTCCTAGGCCACTAGACGATAGCACCGTGACCGTATGTCATACTTCCTTTTCGAAAGCGGGTGCAAAGGTACAACAAAAAATGCACATGACCAAATATTTTTGAAAAAAAATGCAAAAAAAGTGCATTTTATTGCAAAATTCGTTTTTTTTTAGTAATTTTGCACGCTAATTTATGCATATAAAGCGGTATGAAGACAAATTTTGGATATGTTCGCGTGGCAGCAGCCGTACCACATATGCGTGTGGCAGATTGCCAATACAATGCTACAGAAATTAAAAAACAAATCTCCGAAGCCCTGCAAGAGGGAGTAGAAGTGATTTGCTTCCCCGAATTGAGTATCACAGGTTATACTTGTGCAGATTTGTTCTTTACACAGCAACTTCAAAAAGATGCCCTTGCTGCGCTTGAAAACATATGCGCATACACCCGCAATCTACCTATCATTGTACTCGTAGGTGCACCACTCAAAGTAGATAACAACCTCTACAACTGCGCATTCGTCATGACCGACGGCGATGTTGTAGGTGTAGTTCCGAAAATCAACCTACCCAATACAGGCGAGTTTTACGAGAAACGTTGGTTCTCTTCTGGTCGCGATGTATTAGAACACAATGTAAATAGTATCCGTCCGCGTATCCCAACCATTGAGCTATGGGGCAATGATGTGCCATTTGGCATAGATTTGCTTTTTGCTACCAAAGATTATAGTTTTGGTATTGAGATATGTGAGGATTTATGGTCTCCCCTACCCGCCAGCACACAATTAGCTATTCAAGGCGCGGAGATTATTTTCAACCCATCAAGTAGCAACTGTGTCACAGGCAAACATCAGTTCCGCCAACGCATGATTGCACAGCAGTCAGCTCGTGTGCATTGTGGTTATGTATATACCTCATCGGGTATTGGCGAATCTACAACCGATATTGTTTTCTCAGGAAGTACATACATTGCCGAAAACGGAGAGATATTAGAAATGGGCGACCGCTTCCAGATGGATAGTAGTATGATTATCTCTGAGATTGATGTAGAGCGCCTACGTATAGATCGCCAGCGCAACACCAATTTTACCCACGATAAGCACGGACATTATCGCCATATACAAGTCGCTCCTTTAGAGCGCAGTTTAGAGGACGGTTCCGCCTACAATTTAGAGTTTAGAGGTGATGGACCATTGCACCGCCATTTTACCAAAACGCCATTCTTACCCAAGAAGAAAGAGAGCGACGCTTATTGCGAAGATGTGCTCAACCTGCAAGTACATGGTTTACTCCGCAGATGGCAACACACGCATGCTCAGTCACTGGTGATTGGTATCTCAGGCGGACTAGATTCGACATTGGCATTGCTCGTTTGCGTATTAGCAGCCGACCGTTTGGGTTATCATCGCGAACAAGTAATCGGTATAACCATGCCTGGGTTTGGCACCAGCAACCGTACCTATAATAACGCCATAGCACTAATGGAGCAACTCGGCGTCAGCATTCATGAGATACCTATTCGCGAAATGGCGACACAACACCTTCAAGACATAGGACACGACATCAACCAACACGATATTACTTACGAGAACGCCCAAGCACGCATACGCACATTGGTGCTAATGGATATGGCGAATAAGTACAACGGATTGGTAGTCGGCACAGGCGACATGAGTGAGTTGGCACTCGGTTGGGCAACCTACTGCGGCGACCAGATGTCCATGTATGGCGTGAATGCTGGCATACCAAAAACGTTGGTTCGCTATATCGTCCAGTACGCCGCTGAGAATATCTTTGGTGAGGAAACACGAAAGATTCTCTTGGATATCGTGGACACCCCCGTATCACCAGAATTGTTGCCTACCGACGAGAATGGCAATATCGCACAAATTACCGAAGATAAAGTTGGGCCATACGAATTACACGACTTTTTTATGTATTATTTCTTGCGCTATGGTTTCACCCGCGAAAAGATTGCGTACATGGCGGGTATAGCGTTTGAAGGCGTGTATGAACAAGAAGTAATTGAATATTGGCTCAGCGTATTCATGCGCCGCTTCTTCACGCAGCAGTTCAAGCGTAGTTGCTTGCCCGATGGTCCGAAGGTAGTAAGTGTCAGTCTCTCGCCACGAGGCGATTGGCGAATGCCGAGTGATATAGCACTCACATAAGCAATTCCAATTCGCGGTTTCCGAATTCCAAAGTAAAAAATATAGCATATGAAACGAATATTAAATACAATTTTCGCGGTGATTGCGATAGCTCTAACCGCACAGGCACAATTAGTACAGCCCATCAAATGGACGGGCGAAGTAGTTGGTGATAGCGTTCGCCTAACAGCCAGCATTGAGCAGGGTTGGCACCTCAACATTATTGAACTCGGTGACGGTTTCTATATGGATGAGTACGAAGGCACATTCACCGAAACCATTGCAAAAGCCGACACTATTCGCGTGCGCTACAATGCTTGCGACGACAAGATGTGCACTGCCCCAGAAACCTTTGAGTACATTACCACATCGCCTGATACTCCTACTGTCTCATCGCCTGATAGCGAGCACCCAAAATCAATATGGTGGGTATTCGTAATGGGCTTATTAGGCGGATTATTAGCCATCTTTACCCCTTGCGTATGGCCAATTATTCCGATGACCGTTAGTTTCTTCATCAAGCGTGGTGGTGCTGCCAAAGGAACAACCAATGCCACAGTAGTGCGCGATGCAATCCTCTACGGACTGAGCATTGTGATTATCTATGTAGGTTTGGGATTATTGGTGACACTCATCTTCGGTGCGTCAGCGCTCAACGCTTTGTCCACCAACGCAGTAGTGAACATTATATTCTTCCTTATCTTGGTATTGTTTGCAGCATCGTTCTTCGGTGCGTTTGAGATTACCTTGCCAAGTTCTTGGTCCACTGCGCTCAATAGCAAGTCGAGCAACACGACAGGTTTCCTCAGCATCTTGCTCATGGCCTTTACGCTTGTTGTCGTATCATTCTCTTGCACGGGTCCTATCATCGGTACTTTGCTCGTAGAGGCCGCAGGCAAATCGCTTCTCGCGCCTGCTATGGGTATGCTTGGCTTTGCCATTGCATTGGCATTGCCATTCTCGCTCTTTGCGATGTTCCCATCGGTATTGAAGAAGTTGCCTAAGTCTGGCGGTTGGATGAACACTTTCAAAGTAACGTTGGCGTTCTTGGAATTGGCATTGGCGTTGAAGTTCCTCAGCGTGGCGGACTTAGCATACGGATGGCATATCCTTGACCGTGAGGTGTTTGTATCACTCTGGATCGTAATCTTCTCGCTCTTGGGTTGCTACTTACTCGGATTGATTTCGTTCCCACACGACGACGAGGAGCACAAGACAACCAGCGTTTCACGCCTCTTCTTGGCAATTATCTCGCTCGCGTTTGCTATGTATATGGTTCCTGGCTTGTGGGGTGCACCATTGCGTGCCATCTCGGCTTTTGCACCACCTATGACCACCCAGGATTGGGTAATGACACCAGGCAGTCAGGTGATAGGCGAAAGGTTAGAGGTTAAAGGCGAGGGATACAATACTATGACTATCCACGATGGACAAATCACCTTCACCGATTACGATGAGGGCATGGCATATGCTAAGGAGAATAATATGCCTATATTCTTGGATTTCAATGGTTTTGGTTGCGTAAATTGCCGTAAGATGGAGGCTGCTGTACTCAGCAAACCAGAGGTGGCAGAGCATATGCACAAATATGTGCTTATCTCGCTCATCGTGGATGACAAGACCAAACTCGAAGAGCCTATCGTTCTTGAAGAGAATGGCAAAACTGTCACACTCAAAACCGTAGGCGACAAGTGGAGCCATATGCAACGCGTGCAATATCAATCCAATGCACAGCCATATTATGTGCAATTGGATGCCGATGGCAACCGCATTGTGGAAGGCAGCTATGCCTACGATGAGGATATTGAAAAGTTCCTCAACTGGCTGAAATATTAATTAGAACAGCGCATAATACGCAGTTAGAAGTTAGACCGTTATCGCTGTTAGACCACTGCGTTGTTAGACCGTACTACGCGCTGTTAGCAATAAACTATAGATATTATGTATTCACAAGATAATAAAAGACCTTTATTGAGAAATCATAGTTCATCCCGCTCATCTTCCCCCTTTCATGGGGGAGCAAAGGGGGCTAATTACGATACAAAGCGTCCCCCCGAGAAGGAGATGGTTTTTGGTATCCGTGCTATCATTGAGGCTATTGATGCGGGCAAAACTATAGATAAGATTCTCCTTCGCCGCGATATGACTTCTACTATTGGTAAGGAGCTTCTCAAGAAACTCATGGGCACCACTACTCCTGTGCAGAAAGTGCCTGTAGAGAAACTCAACCAATATACAGATAAGAACCACCAGGGTGCTATTGCTTTTTTGAGTCCTATTGAGTTCTACGATGTGGAGACACTCGTTCCTACTCTCTTTGAGCAAGGCAAGGTGCCACTATTGATGGTGCTTGATGGTGTGACTGATGTGCGCAATTTCGGTGCTATTGCTCGCACCTGCGCATGCGCATGCGCTGACGCGCTAATTATAAGTTCGCATGGTAGTGTGGCAATCAATGGTGATGCGGTAAAGACTTCAGCAGGCGCACTCTACCATTTGCCAGTGTGCAAAGTGGACAATTTGCAACACACCTTGCAGTATCTGCGTGATTCTGGTTTCCACGTAGTGGCAGCTACCGAGCATGCAACTTGCAACTATACCGAGGTGGATATGACTGCTCCAGCAGCTATTGTAATGGGTAGTGAGGAAAAGGGTATCTACGAGGCCAATTTGCGTATATGCTCACACCAAGTGCGCATCCCTATGTCAGGTGTGATCGAGAGTTTGAACGTCAGTGTCGCAGCTGGCGTAATGCTCTATGAGGCAGTACGCCAGAGAGGATAATTTACGTCCCCTAATCTCATAGATTGTACGGATTAAATAAATCTCCATGAATCAGAGAAAATCTGTAGGAGCATAAAACCATCCGCCACTTATGTTTGAATTAAACATAAATGGCGGATTTATTAAATATTGTTCCAAAAAATGTCGCCCATGGCAAAAAAAACTAGTTTTTCTTGCGCATATACATTTTTTTTTGTACCTTTGTCCCGAAATTTGACTTTTAGAAAAATGGTTATCATTTTTGATTTAGACGGTACACTAATCAATACGATAGACGATTTGGGGCAAGCATGCAACCACGCTTTAGCAGCATGCGGTTTTCCTACACACAAGATAGAAGACTACCCTCGCCTCGTGGGCAATGGTATCAATCGCCTCATCGAACGTGCACTGCCCGAAGAGCATCGCAATGAGCAGACAGTTCTCCGCATCCGCGAGTACTTCGTGCCTTTCTACGACAAGCATAACTGCAATCTTACACGTCCTTACGAAGGTATCACCGAGTTGCTACACGCACTTAAATCCGAAGGACATTACTTGGCAGTAGCATCTAACAAGTATCAAGCAGCCACCGAGAAGATTGTAGCACAACTCTTCCCTAGCATGTTCGACGTGGTACTGGGCGAACGCGAGAACGTTGCCCGCAAACCCGATCC
This sequence comes from Paludibacteraceae bacterium, assembly GCA_017384225.1. GTDB lineage: Bacteria > Bacteroidota > Bacteroidia > Bacteroidales > Paludibacteraceae > Colicola. The sequence continues at coordinate 22,229 of JAFNUD010000002.1, read as the reverse complement.
GCAGATAATCTATGATGTAATTAAGAATTATGAATTAAGAATCGAGAATGATGCTAACAACGAGATTCAACAACCATATCTCGCTGATGCTCAAATTCAACATTCAAAATTCAACATTCAAAATTGCCTCTACGTCGGCGACTCCCTCGTGGATGCCAACACCGCACGAGCAGCAGGTTGCACGTTGGTATTGTGCACATGGGGATTTGAAAAAAAAGAACATCTATCTGCCTTTGAACCAGACTATTTGATCAACCATCCAAAAGAAATTATAGAAATTGTACATTCGTTCAAAAAATAATATGTACCTTTTTGGAATGATTTTTGTAATTACCCCTAATAGGTATTATTGCTTATGAAAAAAATGACCATCATCGACTTTGTCGAGAAATATACTCACGAATACAGCGACCTGACTTTCCTTCGCGAGAAGGTAGATGGCGTATGGACTGAAACCTCTTTCCGCGCAACACGCGAAGAGGCATACAAAATTGGTGCAGGTCTCATGCAATTAGGTCTGAAAAAGGGCGATAAAGTCGCCCTACTCTCGCAAGGTCGCAACCTATGGGTTACTAGCGAATTGGGTATCCTATACGCAGGCGGTGTGAATGTACCGCTGAGCATCAAACTTACCGAGACAACCGACCTACTCTTCCGCATCCAGCACTCCGAATCGCGCTACGTGATTGTCAGCGAACAGCAGTTGCCCAAGATTCGTAGCATCATCAGCGCGTGCCCTATGGTGGAGAAAATCATCGTACTCGACCCTATCAGCGACTACCAAGCAGGCGAGATATCCATCGCCGAAGTGATTGCCATGGGCGAAACCTACCTAACTGACCACGCAGAGGAGTTTCGTGCTGTATATCAATCTATTCAACCCGACGATTATGCCAACATCAGTTACACTTCGGGTACTACAGCCGATCCAAAAGGCATTTTGCTTACCCATCGCAACTACACCGCCAACGTAGAGCAAGGTGCCAGTGTGATTCAATGTAGCAAACACGATGTTATGCTCATCATCCTGCCTCTTGACCACTGCTTTGCACACGTGGCAGGTTTCTATACAATGATGTACTATGGCGGTAGCATTGCCACTGTACCTATTGGCAAGACTGCCATTGCTACACTCAAAAACATCCCTATCGCAATCAGAGAGGTACGCCCTATGCTGATGCTCTCCGTACCTGCACTGGCGCGTAACTTCCGCAAGAACATCGAAACTAGCATCAAAGCCAAAGGCAAAGCCGTAGAGCGACTCTATGAGTTTGCACTCGACAATGCCATCAAATACAACAAAGAGTACTGGAATCGTGGCGGTTGGCAAGCATGGCGCTGGCCATTGGTGAAACTCTTCGATAAGATTATCTTCAAGGCAGTACGTCAAGGCTTTGGTGGCAGAATGCGTTTCTTCGTAGGCGGTGGCGCACTATTGGACATCGAACTTCAACGCTATTTCTGCGCCGTGGGTATGCCAATGTTCCAAGGCTACGGACTGAGCGAAGCGACACCAATCATCTGTGCCAACTCTATGGGACACGCTATTTTTGGTTCTAGCGGGCGCATCGTATCACCACTTGACTTAAAGATATGTGACGATGAGGGCAACGAACTACCACATGGACAAAAGGGCGAAATCGTCATCAAGGGCGAGAACGTGATGGCTGGTTATTGGAAAAATCCAGAGTCCACCGCCAAAACCGTAGTAGATGGTTGGTTGCACACTGGCGATATGGGTTATGTAACCGACAAGCAACCTGGTTATCTATGGGTAGTAGGACGATTCAAGTCATTGCTCATCAGTGCCGATGGCGAGAAATACAGCCCCGAAGGTTTCGAGGATAGCCTCACCGATGGCAGCAAGTATATCGAACAAGTGATTCTGCACAACAACCAAAATCCATATACCATCGTGCTAATTGTACCAAATAAAGAGGTACTGAAGGAGTATGTAAAAGGTCAGGGTATCAACCCGACAACCGAGGCTGGCAAGAAAGCCATGTTGCAGAAGATTCAAGACGAAGTAAATGAATACCGCAATGGTAAGTTCGCAGGAATGTTCCCTGAGCAATGGTTGCCAAAGGCGATTGCCGTACTGCCAGAGGCCTTCACAGAGCAAAACCATATGGTAAACTCCACGATGAAGATTGTTCGCGGAAAAGTGGAAGAATACTACGCCGACCGCATCGAATATGCTTATACGCAAGAAGGTAAAGAACTCTTTAATGAGAAGAATATAAGTTCTTTATAGGATTGCAGCTAAAGGCACGTAGTAGAAAACGACGAGGAATGTACCTCGTCGTTTTCACTTCTAATTATACTAGTTACACTAGAAGTTAGCAGCCCACATCAATGTACAAACAGCAGTTCTCTGTATTTAGGCAATGTCCACAATTGATCGTCAATCCACATCTCCAGTTCATCCACGTGCTTGCGAATATCTTCCATAATTGGCACTATCGTATCGTGGAAAGCCAAAGCACGTTGGCGTTGATCCTCTATATGGTTGGCTGTCATGCGCAGACTAGTCATCTTATCCACTCCCGCAATAATTGCACTGGCATGCCCCTCAATACGGCGAATCAGCAGACAATCTTGCTCATTGAGCATCTTTGCCTCCTCCGCATCAAACACTTGCTTCACATGTGCCACTTTCTCCAGCAACAAAGATTGATAACGTTTGGCAGCAGGCAGAACGTGGTTAATCACCAAATCACCAAACACACGGCTCTCAATCTGCAATTTCAATGAGTAGTTCTCCCACTTCACTTCGCAACGTGATTCCAGTTCAGCACGGTTCAACACACCCGTATTGCCAAACATACTAATAGACGACTCATTGAGGTACTGGTCAATCATCAGAGGAACACTCTTCTCGGTATCTAAGCCACGTTTCACCGCTTCTTGTTGCCACTCCTCGCTATAACCATTGCCGTCAAAACGTATGTCACGGCACTCCTTCAAACAGCGTTTGATAACTGCAAACAACGCACGCTCCTTGGCTTCACCATTAGCAATCAGCGCATCTACCTCTTCGCGGAAGATATTCAATTGCTCAGCCACCGCAGCATTCAATGCCAATACCGCACCACCACAGTTAGCCGACGAGCCCACTGCACGGAACTCAAAACGGTTACCCGTAAAGGCAAAAGGCGAAGTACGATTGCGGTCGGTGTTATCCAGCAGAATCTCAGGAATATTGCCTACCCCCAACTTCATCTCCTTCTTGGCATTGATAATAATACCTTTATCTACATCTGCCTTCTCTATTTGATCCAATGCCTCATTGATTTGCGTTCCAAGGAAAACGGAAATAATAGCCGGAGGAGCCTCATGCCCGCCCAAGCGATGCGCATTGGTAGCCGAAGCTATGGATGCCTTCAACAAACCATTATGGCGATGTACTGCCATCAGCACATTCACGAGGAATGTCACGAACTGCAAGTTATGATAAGGATTCTTACCTGGCGCAAGCAGATTCACACCTGTGTTAGTACCCAACGACCAGTTGCAATGCTTACCCGATCCATTGACGCCACCAAAAGGCTTCTCATGGAAAAGCACACGGAACTGATGATGGTGCGCTACCTGCTCCATAAGCGACATGAGCAGTTGGTTGTGATCACTGCCCAAATTAGCCTCCTCATAGATAGGCGCTAACTCAAACTGATTAGGTGCCACCTCATTATGGCGTGTCTTGATTGGAATACCCAGTTTCAGTGCCTCTTGCTCCAGTTCGGTCATAAATGCCAACACACGTTCAGGAATAATACCCAGATAGTGATCATCCAGTTGCTGATTCTTGCTAGAATAGTGTCCCATGAGCGTGCGCCCTGTCATCATCAAATCAGGCCGAGCATTGTAGAGCGCTTCATCCACAAGGAAAAACTCTTGCTCAGTGCCGAGATAGGTATAGACGCGTTTGACATTCTTATCAAAGTAATTAGCAACCGCCGTAGCTGCCTTGCCGACAGCCATGATAGAGCGCAAAAGCGGTGTCTTATAGTCGAGCGCCTCTCCCGTATATGCCACAAAGATAGTAGGGATACACAATCGGTCGCCAATCACAAAAGCAGGCGACGATGGGTCCCATGCCGAATAACCACGAGCCTCAAAAGTATTGCGAATACCGCCGTTAGGAAAAGACGAAGCATCAGGTTCTTGTTGATAGAGTACCGATCCAGAGAACTTCTCCAGCGGAGTACCATTATCGCCAAAATCAAAGAATGCATCATGCTTCTCTGCCGTACCACCCGTCAGTGGTTGAAACCAGTGAGTATAGTGGGTAGCCCCCTGCTCCATCGCCCACTTCTTCATGCCAATAGCCACACTATTGGCAATATCACGACTGAGAGTTTTCTCGTTGTCCATCAAATCGAAGAGTTCTTCCACGATATTGCTGGCAATATACTCCTTCATCTTTTCTCGCGTGAAGACATTTTGCGAGAAAATCACACTGGCACGTTGTACTTTCGCCACTTCTTGAGGTTTATGCGCCCAAGCGTTTTTTAGGGCATCAAAACGGACATTCGACATAAAAATTACGCTAATTTTCGTTTTTAATCGGATTATTTTTCAAAATCAGCGACAAAAGTACTGCTTTTTTTACAAATATGCAAATCATCTATAGACAAAATCGTCATATTTGAATATTGTTGCACGAAAATTGCACTCTTTCTGCCCCTTTGATATATCCCTTATTCGTTTTTTCTGCCTTTTTTATGCTGCTTTTAGGCAGAGAGCAGATGGAATACATACAAAAAAGGCTTATGAAATTTCATAAGCCTTTCATTTGCATTTAATTTTGGTTAGTCGGGATGGCGAGATTCGAACTCACGACCTCCTGCTCCCAAAGCAGGCATTCTAACCGGGCTGAACTACATCCCGCACACTTCCTTTTCGAAAGCGGGTGCAAAGGTACTACAAAAAATTCATATACACAAATATTTTTGAAAAAAAATGCAAAAAAAGTGCATTTTCTTTGAAATTCCAGAATTTTTGCGTAACTTTGCACGATTTTTCAGGCATTTTGGAGAAAAATCGTAGAAAATTATTTAGTCTCCACATATTCCAAAAATGAGGATATGGATTAATTAAGAAAAAACATAGCATAATAATATAATAAGGTATAGAATAATGGATAAAAACACATGGATTGGCTTTGCCTTAATAGCCGCAATCATTATAGGATTTTCATTTATTAACCGTCCGTCCAAGGAAGAATTAGCAGAGCGTAAACGTGTACAAGACTCTATTGCACTCGTACAAGCAACAGAATGGGAAGCCAAGCAACTATCCCAACAACTCACCGAGCAACTACAAGCCACACAAAACACGCCAACAGCTACTGCAGAACAGTTGGCAGAACAAATGGCAGCACTATATGGTCCTTTCGCGCCTGCATCACAAGGTGAGGAAGGAGTTGTCGTATTGGAAAATAGCAAAGTACGTATCAGTATTGACCGCCGCGGTGGTCGTATCGTTAAGGCTGAGCTCAAAGAATACAAAGCATATGGCGATAGCGTGAACAACCTCTGCCTCTTCCAAAACGATGAGAGCAGTCTCAACTTCACGTTGGTCACCAGTAGCAACCGCATCTTGGCTACACAAAACCTCTATTTCACCGAAGCAGGTCAGACCACTGATACAGAGGGCAATACCACCCTCACCATGCGTCTCAATACCAATATTGAGGACTGCTACTTGGATTTTGTATACACATTGCCTGCTGACGACTATATGGTGGGTCTGAGCCTTCAGCCACACAATATGCAGTTTGCTTTGGCGCAGAATATGTCGTCTTTAGAGATGCAATGGAATCAGTCTATTCCTCAACAAGAGAAGGGTCGCAAGTTCGAGGAGAAATATGCACAGTTGCAATATATGTTCGTGGGTGGCGATGTGGACAAACTCTCCGAGATGAAGTCTGATCGCGCTAACGAATCGGCTCGATTGAAATGGATTGCGTACAAGGACCAATTCTTCTCTACTGTGATGATTGCAGAGGATGCCTTTGAGTCCTCCACTATGGAGTCCACACCGCTCAATCAACACAGCCGTTATATCAAGGAATATAAGACTACTACCAGTCTGCCTTGGGATATCACGGGCAAAAAGTACACCAATCTGAAATACTATTTCGGTCCTAATCACTACAACACTCTCAAGGCATACGACAAGGATGTGACCAATGCAGAGCAACTTCACCTCAACGAGTTGGTGCCATTGGGATGGAAGATTGTAGCATGGATCAACAAGATTATTGTGATTCCGATGTTCGACCTCTTTATGTCATGGGGTTTGCATATCGGATGGGTGATTCTACTGATGACCATTGTGATCAAGTTGATTCTCTTGCCATTCGTGTTTGCATCCAACAAATCGACTGCCAAGATGCGCGTATTAAAACCACAATTGGATGAGATTAATGCCAAGTATCCTCCAGAGAAGATGCAAGAACGCCAACAAGCGACTATGGCACTCTATCAGAAAGCAGGCGTTAGCCCAATGTCGGGCTGTTTGCCTATGTTATTCCAGTTCCCCGTGCTGATGGCTATGTTCTGGTTCTTGCCTACTGCTATTGAACTCCGCGGTCAATCCCTCTTCTGGGCTGACGATCTCTCTACCTACGATGCTATTATCACATGGAATACTCCTATTCCGCTCTTTGGCACACACTTGTCGCTCTTCTGCTTGATTATGACCGTAGTAAATATCGTTTATACACATATTACTATGCAACAGCAGTCTGGTGGACAAGAAATGAAAATGATGCGCTGGATGATGTATCTCATGCCACTGATGTTCCTCTTCTTCTTCAATGACTACGCTGCTGGATTGAGCTACTACTACTTCCTCAGTTTGTTGCTGACTATTGTTCAAACGATGATTTTCCGTTTGACAGTGGATGACAAGAAGGTATTGGCTGAGATGGAAGCTAACGCCAAGAAGAAAGGTTCGCAAAAGAAGTCGGGTCTTGCGGCTCGTCTTGAGGCTATGCAACGCGAACAACAACGCCTCGCACGCGAACAAGCAAAGAAGAACATGAGATAATTTAGAATTATGAAGAAGATTCTATTACCAATACTATGCACACTTCTGTGTGTGGGACTTTTTGCTCAAAACGAAGCCGATACCCAATCGCCAATAGCCAATAGCCAATCATCAGACAAATACACTTTCGGTGATTTCTTCGATGCATTAGATTTGCCTACTGTTTTAGGTGCAGGTATAACGCCTAATGGTATTGAAGGTGCCACTTTCAATTCTGCGATGCGTCTTGGATGGCGTCATCACAAGAACTATGGTACGTTTGTGTATATCACCTACGATACACATAGCAACAAATACGACTCGCTCACAATACAAGGAAGCAATATTCGTTCTGGCGAGGTATGGTACAATGAGATTGGTATGAGTGTGGGTTATCGTTTTCCATTGGTGAAGGATATCAAGGCGTTCTATGAAAATCCTTATTTCCACCCATGGGATTTCTATGTGAGCGTTCAGCCCGGAATATCTATTGCTACGGTCAAGAATCTAGAGCTATACCACCCTACTCTCAATGATGCTATTACGGGCGACATCACAGCTGGTCCTACCTACGAGATGAAGAATGTTGACCATGTCGTACCAACCTTGCGCTTTTCGGCTGGTGTAGAATGGTTTATTTTCCATAATTTTGCTATTTTTGCAGAGGCTGCGTACACGCAGCACTTGATGCCGACCATCATTGAGCAGGCAGCTATGGACAAAGGTAAGATAAAGTCGCCGTCTGGACCTATCACACTGTCAGTAGGTTTGTCTTTATTCTTCAATTAAGGTATATACTCTTATGCATAGAAAAGACGAGGGTTGGAACCCTCGTCTTTTTAGTTATCTTTATCTCCGGCGACGAATCTCATCGGATAATAGTTGATACACAGCACTCTGTTCCTCTGTGAGCAACGACAAATGGTGTGCTATCACATTCTCATCACCACGACGAGCAGGACCTGTCTGCGCTTCACGTGGAGAGAGGGCATGAATCTTGGCTGATGTCTCATCTATCAATGGTAACAACGCTTTGAAAGGGATATGCGTATTCTGCAACAATTCCGCAGCCATCGTGTACATTAGATTGGTGAAATTGCAAGCATACACGCCTGCCACATGCAAGCGTTCGCGGTCGTGCTGCGTGGTTTCAAACACATGATTCGTGATAGCTAATGCCAATGTATATACTGCACTTATATCGTCTATCCCGCGTGCCTCAAAAAAGATAGGCACTGTGGAAAAATCCTCTATCACGCGCGTCTTGCTGAAAGTTTGAAACGGATAAAATACTCCAGCATGCGGTTTGTCTTCACCAAAAATCGTGATGGGCATTGTTCCCGAGGTATGGAGGTGCAATGATTTTTCTACGCCGACTACTTGCGCCACCACACTCGGCAACGCCTCATCACGAACAGCGTATATATACACATTAGCCGCAGGCAATTGGTCCAATCCCTCACGACTACTTACCATTTGACACGCCACTCCCTGCTTGCGAAAAGCATAGTCTAAATTCGTGGCTACGTTGCCTTGTCCTATAATAACGATATTCATTTTAGTATAAAGGAAAGAGGGAGAATTATTTACACAACTCCTTATAAAACTCGGTTACTGCAACAATGCCGTTTTCCCATACCTCCAAGTCCATAGACTCGTTAGGCGAGTGGATAGCGTTTTTCTCTAATCCGAAGCCCATGAGGATAGTTTTCACGCCGAGAATCTGCTCAAAACTGCTGATAATCGGAATACTACCACCACGGCGAGCTGCCAATGGGCGTTTGCCAAATGCTACCTCAAAGCCATGCTCCGCAGCCTTATATGCAGGAATATCTATTGGACATACATATCCCTGACCACCGTGCATTGGTGTCACTTTCACACGCACACCCTGTGGGGAAATTCTATTTATATAATTGATAAACGCTTGGCTCACTTTCTCATGATCTTGGTTAGCCACCAAACGGCAACTCACCTTAGCATACGCTTTGCTTGGCAAGACGGTCTTGCTTCCCTCGCCTGTGTATCCTCCCCATATTCCGCAGATATCAAACGACGGACGACAAGAGTTGCGCTCCAACGTGGAATAGCCTTCCTCGCCAAAAGTGGTGTCCACATCTATCGCCTCGCAATAGGCTTTTTCAGAGAAAGGAATCTGCTTGATCATCTCGCGCTCTGCCTCGGGAATTGGCAACACATCGTCGTAGAAGCCAGGGATTCTGATACGCCCTTTGTCATCTACTACCTTAGCGAGCATCTCGGTGAGCGCATTGATTGGGTTCTTCACCGCACCGCCAAAATGTCCGCTGTGCAAGTCACGATTAGGACCTGTAACCTCAATCTCCCAATAAGCTAAACCACGTAGGCCAGTAGTGATAGAAGGTGTTTCTTTGCCTATCATTGAGGTGTCGCTCACGAGAATGATATCGCAAGCGAGCAGTTCGCGGTGCTCTTTGAGGAATGCATCAAGACTAGGGCTACCAATTTCCTCTTCACCCTCAAAAATGAATTTCACATGACAGTTCATCAATCCATGCTTCACGAGGTACTCGAAGGCTTTTACTTGAATCATCGCCTGTCCTTTGTCATCATCAGCACCACGGGCATAGAGACGACCATCACGTATGTCAGGTTCCCATGGATTGGAATGCCACAAATCAAGAGGCTCTACTGGCATCACGTCATAGTGCGAATAAACCAATACGGTTGGGATATGGGCAATTGATGATTGGCTATTGGAGATAGGTGAGTATTCAGCATATACAAACGGGTGTCCTATGGAAGGCATAATCTCTGCACGCTGCGCGCCTGCTTCAAGCAGAAGTTCACACCAACGCTCAGCACAACGAAGCATATCATCACGGTGAGCGGGTTGGCAACTAACGCTGGGAATACGAATCAAACTCGCCCACTCATCCAAAAAGCGAGCACGATTTTCTGCAATGTAAGTACGGATTGTCATGATATAGAAGATTGAATTTCTGTGCAAAGGTACAAAAAAAAAAAGAACTAAACAAATATTCATTAGATTTCTTGCATATTTACATTTTTTGTTGTAATCTTACATGTTTTTTCGCATACCTTTGGAGAACCAAAGAACGACCTAAAAACGCCGAAACTCCCAAAAAGTACTTTTGTTAAGATTGCACTCTCTTTTTTCTCTCTTATACCTTCCGCTATTCCACCGTGAGAACACCGACCGACGACCGAGAAAACTCCGACTCAACTCCCTGCCTCCAAAAAAGCACTTTTCTTAAGATTGAGAACCTAAAAAGGTTGACTCCATTCCTGAAAAAGTTGTCTACCCTCCTAAAAAAGTTGACTTGGTTCCTGAAAAGGTTGACTAAAATCCTAAAATGATTGACTGCTTCTGATGTGTAAAAACTATAATATAAGCGAAGGAGTAATACTGTTCTTCTATAATTTTGGTATAAAAATTGCAGAAAAAATAACAAAATCACTCATATATTTGTATAATTGACAAAAAAACGCTAACTTTGCAGCGAAGACAACTAAACTATTACAACTATGGCAAGACCAATTAAAGAAACACCTACACTTTTCGGCGAAGATGCTCGTCGTTTTGAGTATGCTGTGGAGCATCCAAAACCAGTTTCTTCAGAGAAAGTAAAGCGCGCGATGGATACTTATCGTGCAATTATGGCTAAATTCCCAACTGTATTATGATGCAGTTAGCCGACTTCGAGTTTGTCCAGCTTACACAAGACACGAACATCCTTCCTTTTCTGTCTGAAGATGAGGATTTGAATAATTTTTTGACAGAAGACGCAAAGAATTATTCTGCTGATTTAATGGCAGTCACTTATCTTTTTATTGATAAAGAAAAGCAGCAAACCGTTGCTTATTTCAGTTTGCTTAATGATAAAGTAGCATACGACCCTCGCTATAAAACGATTTGGGACGAATCAATCGTCGTATACACAATAGTAAACGTCGTCGCAGCTACCCTTCTGCAAAGATTGGTCGTTTGGCAGTATCCAAAGAATATGCTTGCAATGGTTTAGGCTCGCAAATTCTCTATCTGATAAAATCTTATTTGGTCAATAACCCTAAATTAGGTTGTCGCTTTATTACGGTAGATGCTTATGCCAAAGCAACAGATTTCTATCGTAAGAACGATTTTGAGTATTTTACTATGACCGATACATTAGACGCAACTCGATTGATGTGACTAAACCTGAAAAAGGTTGACTATATTACTAAGATAGTTGACATTGTGCTTTTCGTTCGCATTTTTGAGTATATCGCAATCTCCTCTTTGTTTATTAATCCTGAATCACATTCGGGTATTCCAAGCCTCTAAACCTTAAACTCTAAACTTTCAACCAAAATATTTGCTCAATTCAAAAAAAAGTATTACCTTTGCACCGTGAAAAAATCGTTCGAGCGATCGAGCGAGATAAGAACCTGCGCCGAGGGGTGTCTGGCATCATCGGCGGAGGGTTTTTGCAGACATATTAAAAAGGCGTTTATTGCGCTCTGTTCTGACACTTTGAAATGTCGCAACTTTCAAAATCTCATCAGGACTTAGCAACGATAGATGCCCTACGGGATATAGATTGTCCCTCTTGTGCCTATTTGGTACGCCTTTTGCGTATATGCGTATGCGCGCACGCGTACCTTAACTATAGCAGCACGGAGAATGTTTATATTCGGCGTGGGCTTCGCGTTGTCAGTTCTATGAGATTAGGCAATGCGACAGCCTCAAAGTGTGGAACTGGCAAAAGTCAAGTTCCGCGCTTTTTTGTTGTGTCTAATTGGATGAAGAAAACTCATGTATGAGGAAAACATATATGTTAAACAATTAAAACAACAAAACAATGAAAAAGACAATCGTATTAGCCTTTATGGCTATGGCTATGGTAGCCGTTCCTGCAACTGCGCAAACACGCAAAGACAAAAAAGCAGCTGAGAAAGCACAATGGGAGCAAGAACAAAAATTTGCTGCAGAAGAAGCTGCTCTCCGTCACCAAATCCGCATGGATAGTATTGCCAACGCTAAACGCGTAGCAGAAGAACAAGCTGCGGCAGCAGCGGCAAAGGCGAAAGCAGAGGCTGATGCCAAAGCTGCGCAGGAGGTGGAAGTTTCAGAACCTTGCGAGGAGTATTATAGCACCAAAGATTTGATTCGTGGACGAGGTGTAGCTGAATCACCAATCCAACAAGTAGCGATGGCACAAGCACGCGTGTTGGCTGTAGAAGAGTTTGCAGCTCAGGTACAAACTACTGTACAGTCTGTGGCTACAAACAATATGGCTGCTTTGTCAGGAGAAGATGGGATGGAGGTTAAAGTATTGTTCAACAATAAGACAAAAAACATTGTCGATCAAACAACAGGTTTCCGTATTGTATGCCGCAAGACCACCACATCTATGAAGAATGGCACTAAAATCTACAGACACTATATGGTTGTGGAACTGGATATGGAGACCATTTTGAAGCCTTTGTATGATGAAATACAGAAGGATGAGGCTACCAAATTAGAACTTACTCTTGATGAGTTCAGTGAGGAGTTTGAGAAGCACTTCCCAATCAACTAATATCCTCTTTTGCACCGATGGGGCTGATTACCCCATCGGTAGCCCAAATTTATAACAAGACTAACATATGCAAAAACTTTTAATCCTTTTACTTTCAGCCCTTTCGCTGAGCGTTTATGCACAAATAGACGTCAAAAAAGTCGCTATCCTTGAAACGGTGGACAAAATGGGCAATGTGCCTTATGGTGTGTTGCTGCAAGTGCGAAGTAGTTTAACCTATGCTATCTCCAGCAATGCGGGCTACGAAGGCTACGACCGTGTGGACATGGCAGCCATTACAGGCGAGCAAAATTTCCAACGTACAGGTATGGTGAGTGATGAACAAATCAAGCGTTTGGGCGAGATGACGGGCGCAGCGTATGTGCTGATTGCGGAGGCAGCCCTCTACGATGACCAAAACATTATCATCGCAGCCAAAATTCTGGATGTAGAAACAGGTGGTGTGATGAGTAGTACCCCTCCTGCTGTGGCTCCTAAAGACCCCATGAAAATGGCAGAAGCATGTATCCGTTGCTCCCAAACATTGGTAGGTGGCAAAATGCCAACTCGCACAACCACCACTACCACCTATTCTCAAACGGAGATGCATATTAGTCAGCAAATAACAGACTTTGTAATAAACAAAAGGCTATTACAAGAAAGGGGATTTCGTTTTCCAAAATCACAAGACGAAGCTATAGCGACATTAAGGACTTCTCATGGAGAAGTAAATATAGTATGCTTATCACATGATGCGAGTGATTTTGATGGTGCTCGTTGTTATGGAGCGACCTTTGATGAAGATTCAGGTCTCAATGGTTTAGCTATTATAAATACTGGTTATGAATGGATAATGTGTTATATTGTTAGTAGTTCAATAGTATATCCTTATATGAGATTTCGGACAGATAATAAAGATGGGAATCATTACTTTGTTGGTATACAGGAACGTACATATTCTTATGGATGTGCATATCATCCTAATTGGGATAGTTCTGATGATCGAAACGTATGTCCTTGTATGCAAGAAATTTTTGGAAAAAACGTAACAACAATTAATTTTATTCAAGAGGTTGTAAATAAAGAATTTTATTTGCCTGAACTACAAAAATCATTTGAAGACTTTTTAAGAAATGGAGGTGTTTTTGATTGTTCTTGGAGTGATGATGAAGATTAATTTGGTTTCCGTTTCGTTTGTATTCCATAAATGATTGAAATGATAGGCTAATGTAAGTATTACAAAGAATAACAATAAATAAATATATTTCTTTTTATGAAAAAACTCTTAATCTTCGTACTATCAGCGCTTTCAATGATGGCTTATGCGCAGACAGAAATAAAGCGTGTTGCTATATTGGAGACTGTGGATAAAGCAGGCGATGTAAATTATGGAGTGAAAACACTTTTACGCCAAAGTATTACCTTTGCGATTACTCGTACTGCTGGTTACGAAGGCTACAACCGTGTGGATATGGCACAAATTATGGGTGAGCATAATTTCCAACGAACAGGATATGTTAGTGATGAGCAAATAAAGAAATTAGGACAAATGACAGGTGCTGCGTTTGTATTGATTGCTGAAGCGGCTAATTACGATCCTACGCATATTGTAATTTTAGCAAACTTGGTGAATGTAGAGTCGGGTAGGATTGTCAATTCTTCTATTCCAATTGTAGCCCCTACGGCTCCAGAAGGTATGTCTAAATCTTGTGCAGATTTAGCCAAAATGTTGCTTAGTATAAATGATAATAGCCATTCCACTACAACCTCAATAAATTACCAATCGGATAATTCTTCTTATTCCTATACTCCTCAACTTACAACCAATCAAGATTTTACCGAAACGGCTTGGGGTATCAATATGAAAATGATTTGGGTAGAAGGGGGCGATTTCTTGATGGGATGCACCTCCGACCAAGGCAATGGTAAAACGGATGAACAAAATGTCCGTCGCATAACTGTGGATGGTTTCTTTATTGGGATGTTGGAGGTCACCCAATCGCAATGGGAGAAGGTGGCAGGTACAAGCATCTATCAACAAAAATCTAAAGCAGGTAGTAATACATACGGTATCGGTCCTGATTATCCGATGTATTGTGTGAGTTGGGATGAGGCAATGGAGTTCTGTCGTATGTTGAGTAATAAGACGGGGCGCACTTATACCCTGCCAACCGAGGCACAATGGGAGTATGCCGCTCGTGGAGGTAATAAGAACGAAGGTGCCAAGTACGCAGGTAGCAATATGATTGATGCTGTGGCATGGTACGATAGTAATAGTGCTAATACTGCCCATATCGTGGGTTCGAAACGCGCGAACGCTTTGGGTATCTATGATATGTCAGGTAATGTATGGGAATGGTGCAAAGATTGGTATGCTGATTCGTATGTAAGTTACGATACAAACAATCCTGTAGGTCCTTCGTCGGGCTCCAGCCGCGTATGTCGAGGCGGTAGTTGGTATAGCATAGATTCCAATTGCCGCGTTGCTAGTCGAAACTACTACTCTCCTAACTATCTTAACGGCGCCCTAGGATTCCGTGTCGTTTGTTTGCCGTAATAATTTAAGCCATTGCAAGTGAACTAACAGAAAATATAACATAACACAAGTATATGAAAAAACTTTTAATACTTTTACTATCAGCGCTTTCAATGATGGCTTATGCGCAAACAGATGTTAAGAAAGTAGCCATCCTCGAAACGGTGGATAAAATGGGCAATGTACCTTATGGTGTGTTGCTGCAAGTACGGAGTAGTTTAACCTATGCTATCTCCAGCAATGCGGGCTACGAAGGCTATGACCGTGTGGACATGGCAGCCATTACAGGCGAGCAGAATTTCCAACGCACAGGTATGGTGAGTGATGAACAAATCAAGCGTTTGGGCGAGATGACGGGCGCAGCGTATGTGCTGATTGCGGAGGCTGCTATCTACGATGACCAAAACATCATCATCGCAGCCAAGATTTTGGATGTAGAAACAGGCGGTGTGATGAGTAGTACACCTCCTGCTGTGGCTCCTAAAGACCCCATGAAAATGGCAGAGGCATGTATCCGTTGCTCCCAAACATTGGTCGGTGGCAAAATGCCAACCCGTACCACCACTACCACTTATTCCCAAACGGGCTATGCTTCTTCAACTACAAGTCAAACATATCTTGAGCAACAATATAGTAAAGGATTGGATTATTACAAAGCAGAAGATTACATAGAAGCCATCAATATATGGAAACCTCTCGCAGAACAAGGACATGCAGATGCACAGTATAATTTAGCTGTATGTTATTACAATGGCACTGGTGTCGTTCAAGATTATTATGCAGCCGTAAGTTGGTATCGCAAAGCAGCAGAACAAGGACAGGCAAATGCACAATCTAGGTTAGGTACATGCTATGGAACTGGCACCGGTGTTGCTCAAGATTATTATGCAGCCGTAAGTTGGTTTCGCAAAGCTGCAGAACAGGGACTTGCAAATGCGCAATATAATTTAGCTCTGTGTTATTACAATGGCTACGGTGTTACTCAAGATTATTATGCAGCCGTAAGTTGGTTTCGCAAATCAGCAGAACAAGGAGATGTAGATGCACAATCTTGGTTAGGTACATGCTATGGAACTGGCACCGGTGTTGCTCAAGATTATTATGCAGCCGTAAGTTGGTTTCGTAAAGCAGCAGAACAAGGACATGCAGATGCACAAAAAAATTTAGGTCTGTGTTATGACAATGGCTATGGTGTCGCTCAAGATTATTATGCCGCAGTAAGTTGGTATCGCAAAGCAGCAGAACAAGGACATGCAGATGCACAAAATAGTTTAGCTATATGTTATCACAATGGCACTGGTATTGCTCAAGATTATTATGCCGCAGTAAGTTGGTATCGCAAAGCAGCAGAACAAGGACAGGCTAATGCGCAATATAATTTAGGTCTGTGTTATTACAATGGCTACGGTGTCACTCAAGATTCTTATGCAGCAGAAAGTTGGTTTCGCAAAGCAGCGGAACAGGGACTTACTGAAGCAAAGGAAGTCTTATCTCGCTTAAAAAATAAATAGTAAGAAATTATGAAGAGACGTTTAATCCTTTTACTATCCGTGCTTTCTGTTACTATTTTTGCACAGGAGAAGCAGGTGGCTATCCTTGAACCGATACCCATGACCAAAGAGGTGTCCACTATGCATCGTTCTATGGTACGTGGCGAGATGGTAAAGGCGATTGGTCGCCAAAGCGGTTACGCTGCCTTTACACGCACGGATATTGACCAGATTATGTCGGAACAGAATTTCCAGCAATCGGGTATGGTGGACGATGCTACGCGCAAGCGAATTGGTGCTATGCGGGGAGTGGATTATGTGTGCGTAACCAAGATAACCAAAGAAGGTAATAACTACTATTTGGAGGCGAATTTGGTAAATATCGAAACGGGTAAAATCTTCAATCCTGCTACCCAATATGGCGAACTTGAAGGAGGAAGTCTCTCTAATATGCTCGCTGCTTGCGAGAAATTGGCTGCTGAATTGGTGGGGACTCAAAGTGTAGCTTACAACGCTACAACATCTCCACATTCCTATGCTTCTTCAACTACAAGTCAAGCAATTCAAACTCGTGTACAATCATCACCATCCGTAATACAATGGGCACATTACGATAACGACCAGATTGTAAATTATTTGATAGAAAAAAAATATAAAGATATAGAAATAGATGAACAGATATTACAACAAATAAATAGAAAAATTCAAATAATACTTCAACAAGTAGGTCTAGAAATGAGGGTAAAGTATATATTTGATAGAAAGTACCTGCTCTATGTAGATGAGAATAAGGCAGTAGATGTAACACCGCTAATTAAAGATAGATTATAATGTAATTTTTAAAGCCGAAGAGTCAATGGTAAATAACAGACAACAAGGAAATGAAAAAAATAATATTATTTAGTTTTATGTTATTACTCATGAGTTGTGCTACAAAAAAACGAGCAATTGATATTCCCATTGTTGCGCCACAAGATACTATAAAGCCAACTATTATAGATCGCAAAACCGACGAGGTGAGAGAGAAATCCGATACAACGACTCTTGTACCTCAAGTGTCACCCACACCTCAAATTCAAGTAAGCGAACCTAAAAACAATCTTCCAAAAATGGATGTTTCTGCTATTGCTGGTAAACATATATATGGGCATATAAATGTAGGAGATGTTGTGATGCAATTACCAGAATACAAGCAAGTAATTCATAAAATGGATTCATTACAACTCTATTTGGCGGATCAATACAAAGCAATGCAAGTTGAGTATCAAACGAAACAACAAGAATTAGAGTCTGATACCACCATGTTACCAATGGTGAGAGAAATGAAGCAAGCAGAATTGCAGTCATTATTAGATAGAATAAAATATTTTCTATCCTATTCAGAACAGCAATTAGTAGAAGAACGAAATCGTTTACTATCACCGATATATCAGAAAATACAAACTGTAATTAAAGAGACTGGAGATGAACTAAAATTATTATATGTTTTTGACAATTCGTATTTATTAGCATCTTCAGCAAATAGTCTTGATATTACTCCAATCATTATAAATAAAATGCTTCAAAAGTAAATGTTTTTGAAAAGCAAGTAAAATATTATGAATAAGTTTGTAGTATTATTTTTCCTTTTGTCAGCAAGTGTAATGTTTGCTATTGCTCAAATGCCGCCAACATGGAGTGACTACGACATGCGGCAATTGGAGTTCCCAGACAGCGAGTATTTCACTGGCTACGCCGAAGGTGCTCCCATGAGCGGTGAACGCCAAGAGGTGGCTACCCAACGCCTCAAAGATGCAGCGCGCGTAGAAGCCGTTTCTACTATTCGCGTACACATCACCAACCAATCGACCAACGATCTCATTAGCCAACAACTGAGCAATATGGAAGGGGAGTTCTGGAATGTGATGAACACATTCACTTCCTCTACCACGACTACGGTGGACATGAAAATCCCTAGTTTGCAGATTGAAGCATGGCGCGACCTACAAACAGGCAGTATATACGCCTTTGCCTATGTGAAGAAAAGCACCCTTATCCGCCAATTGGAGAAGCAAATCACTGTTGCCCTCACCAAAGTGGAGATGTCGCTCGACCAAGTGGACCAACTTATCGCCACAGGGCAGAAACTGCAAGCACGTAGCGCAGCCGAGAAAGCATTGCCCTTATTCGCGGAAGTGGACGAGGCACAGAAACTATTAGTGGCAGTAGATGCCGATGCTACCAAAGAAACGCTAATGCTTTCTGAAACACGCACTTTGCAGCAACGCCTAATGGCAATAATGGCACAACTCAAAAATGCTCTCACTATCTACCTTAGAGCCGATGCAAAGATATTTAATAGTTCTTATCCTGCATTGCAAGCGGAGTTACAAGGGCATTTGAGCAAGTTAGGCTGTAACTTTGTTACCGACCCAAGTACAGCCGATTGGGTAATAGACATCTCTGCACAAGCTCGTGAGTATAACACGATCACTATGGGCAATGTAAGTACATATTTTGTGTATGTGGATGCCAATATTGCTATAACAAAGACCGCTACAGGACAGCGCGTGTATGAAAATATGTTCTCTGAGAAAGGAGGACATACCCACAATTACGAGCAAGCTGCCCGTGATGCGTACAAGTACCTCTTGCCAAAACTACGCAATGTCTTGGATGAGCAAATAGCAAAGTAAATAGTTCGAAGATACAAAGAGAGTCTAATATTCAATTCTTCGGCACAATCTTCGGCACGAAGAAAAAAATAACAAAAAAACACCCAAGCGGGATGCGTTGATAATCAACACCTTCCGCTTGTTTTAAGCGTCTTTTCATAGCAATATTTACAAACCTGCGGCACAAAACTACCAAAATGCCGAAGATACGGCATTATTATAATATATGGAGGCACAAATAATATTAGATAATCGCCACAGATAGGGCACAACTAGGCGATAGATGTGCCTACGATGTGCCTGTATCAACCCGTCAAGAACCCGTAATGAACCCGTAATTGCTCGCTGATTGGTGGGGCATTCATAAAGATGTCCTTGTTTTCTATTCTATGTATTGCGCTTATTCAAAATAGCAATAGCCAAACGGCAGATTAAAATTGCGCCAAATGCACGATTTATCGCAAAAATATTTGCATATATCAAAGATTTATTACTTCTACGCTCAACATCGATAAGTGCTTTTTTCACACCCGATTTTACAAAATGTAGATTGTCAAAAAACTTTCTGCCCTTTTCCTTGTATATGTGCAAAAAAATAACTAACTTTGCACCCGAAAGTAATTTGCGCGGAGAATTTTCTAAAATCTCAATAGAATGACCGACTTTTTGGAGTTTGATGAATACATCCGTCAGGGTGAACCCAATCAGCAAGAACGAGCTGCCATTTGGCGGACGGCTATTGGTTTGCAAGCTGTAGATGGTCTGCAAACATCAGACTATCTAAAAGAAACGGCAAAAAAACATATTGAGGGTGAGATTGACATTGACGAAGCACGCCAATTGATAAAAACTTATTATCAATCCAAAGCAACGCGCGAAGTAATCAATGATGATCAATGTGAAGCAGATAAAGTATCGGCGAATATCACAAAGATACTCTCTTCTATATCGCTGGACTTTAGTGCAAAAGGGTTTGTGGCATTACATCGAAGAATCTTTGACGGAGTACTGAAGCACGCAGGCGAGATACGCCGTTATGATATCACTAAGAAAGAATGGGTATTGGACTCTGACACGGTCAATTACCTCAACTGGGAAGACCTATATCGTGCATTAGAGTTTGACATAGAGCAAGAGCGTAATTTCAGTTACAAGAACCTATCGCTGGAGCAACAAGTGGTGCATATTGCGCAATTTGTATCAGGATTGTGGCAAATACATCCTTTTGGAGAAGGCAACACGCGCACCACAGCAGTATTTACCATCCTGTATCTGCGTCACATAGGTTTCAATGTGGAGAACGACTTATTTGCAGAGCATTCATGGTATTTCCGCAATGCATTGGTGAGAGCTAACTACAAGAATGCCATTAAGGGAATAGACTACTCGCCAATATACTTGGAGCGCTTCTTCCGCAATCTGTTGTTAGGCGAACAATGGGATTTGCGCAATAGATACTTGCACATCAATCCATCTACCGAATGGAAAGAGCAACCAAATTTGGGTGAAACACAAAGCAATGTCACCCAAAATGTCACCCAAAATGTCACCCAAAAACTGAGCGATAGACAAAAGGATATTTTGCATCTAATAACAACTGACAATACCATATCTGCCAATACAATGGCTACTATTCATGGTATTACAGTGCGTAGCATACGGCGCGATATAGATGCATTGCGACAATATTACAATATTCAATGGGTAGGCCCATCCAAAAGTGGACACTGGGAAGTAACTCATAACTCATAGTTCATAACTCATAACTAAATTATATAATGGCACAACATTATGAGGCAGCCGGCGTAAACCTCGAAGCCGGATACGAAGTAGTAAGTCGTATTAAATCGCATGTAAAAAGTACCAACCGTTTTGGCTCTATGGGCAATATCGGTTCGTTTGGTGGAATGTTCGACCTCTCGGCACTCAATATCAAAGAGCCAGTTCTCGTCAGCGGTACCGATGGTGTAGGTACCAAACTCAAACTCGCTTTCGCAATGGACAAGCACGATACCATTGGTATTGATGCTGTAGCCATGTGCGTGAACGATGTATTGGCACAAGGCGCTGAACCACTTATCTTCCTTGACTATGTGGCTATTGGTCACAACATCCCTGAGAAGGTAGAAGCTATCGTGGCAGGCGTGGCAGAAGGTTGCCGCCAAGCAGGTTGCGCACTCGTAGGTGGCGAGACCGCTGAGATGCCAGGTATGTACGGCGATGGCGAATACGATATCGCAGGTTACACCACAGGTGTAGTGGAGAAATCTCAGCTCATCGACGGCAGCAAGGTGGCTGTAGGCGATGTACTTGTGGGTATCTCTTCTTCTGGCGTACACAGCAACGGCTTCAGTCTCGTGCGCAAGGTGGTTAGCGATGCAGGTCTGGACCTCCACACCGTTTATCCAGAACTCAGCGCAGACAAGAAACTCGGCGAAGTGCTCCTCACTCCAACTCGCATCTATGTGAAGCAAGTGCTGGAGGTGATCCACAATTGCGATGTGCACGGCGTAGCCCATATCACTGGTGGTGGCTTTGACGAGAACATCCCTCGTATCTTGAAAGAGGGTCAAGGCTTCAGCGTAACCGAGGGCTCATGGGAGATTCTTCCAGTATTCCAATGCCTCGAGAAGTGGGGTAATATCCCTCACCGTGAGATGTTCAATATCTTTAACATGGGTATCGGTATGGTGATTGCTATGCCTGCGGCAGACGCAGAGAAAGCCATCGCTATCCTCGCTAAGCACGGCGACAAAGCCCAAATCATCGGTAAAGTCATCGAAGGCGAGAACGAGATACTATAAATAAGACTCCTGCTCGCTGCGCTCACGAAATCTAAATAAATCTTTTATCCATGCTACTGATTATTATTGCAGTCCGCTCCTCGTTTCGCTCAAACGAAACTCGTGCGCTAAATCTTCAGTAAATGTGGCATATTATATAGATTTCAGGCAAAGTAAATAGGACAATTAGG
>JAFNUD010000030.1 GCA_017384225.1 Paludibacteraceae bacterium | reverse complement strand
GAGATAATACCCGTTTTGGTTAATGCTTCTCCTACCACCTTCTGAGGATCACTCGCCTTATCTAATTGGATAGGCGCAACATACTGTGCTTGTGTGTATATAGCCATACATACAAGAGCACATAACAACATCACTTTTTTCATTATGTTATAAAACTTTGTGGGAAGTCGGCCCCAAACGACCCGTTGGTATAAATATAGAAAAAGCGTGGAACCCTACCTTTGCTTATTCTCTACTCTGAGGTCCTGGAGTACCTTTCCTATAAGAATAAGCAACGAACGCCCACGCCGAATATGAAAAGCCACCAAACAGAGCAATCCGACAAAGGATGCTCTGTGGGCGGGATAGTCATATCCCAAAGGGCGTTTACTGCCTTCTTGTTTCGGATAGGTTGAAATTTTCCAGGTTTCAGAGTACCAAAACAAGCGCTAATAAACGCTTTTTATTATGTCTGCAAACGAGTTTGCGGTGCAAAGGTACTACAAAATTTGCGCATTTGCAAATTTTGAGTTGAAAAGTTTCAAAAATCCACACGCAGAGTGCTTGTTTAAATATCAGTAAAGGTGGGTAAATATGTTTGTTAATCTTAACAAAACGCACTTCTATACTTTCGGAGTTCTTAGGTCGTTCCTTGTCGACAAGGGAAGGAAATCTTAAAAATCGTACTATTTGATTCATAAACGCAAGAGATGGTGGCGGTGATTTTCTTAATTCTGCCATTATGGCAGTCTTTTTGTGTGTGGCACGGAGATTGTAAGAATAGTATTACGAAGTAATAAAATTAGACTATGACAAAGAATAAAGATAAAAAACAAGTAGAGCAACCTGTTGAAAATCAGGTGGAAAAGGAAATTGTAGAAACTGTAAACAACACTGAGGCGGTGAATGACGGTGAAGCGGCAACTGCCGAGGAAGTGTCAGAGACTGACTCATTGCAAGCCAAAGTGGCAGAACTCGAGGCACGTGTGGCAGAGTTGGAAGACCTGAAACTCCGCCAAATGGCAGAGTTTGACAATTTCCGTCGTCGTACCAACAAAGAGAAACTCGAACTCATGGCTACCGCTGGCGAGCGTATCTTCAAAGATATGTTGCCTCTCGTGGATGATTTTGAGCGCGCAAAAGTAGCGATGGAGAAAACAGATGACATCGAGGCAGTGCGTCAAGGTATTGAACTCATCTATAGCAAGTTCGTAGGTTTCTTGGCTGCCAATGATGTGAAGGCAATCGACACAACTGACGCTGATTTCAATACAGACTTGCACGAAGCTATCACGACCTTTGCTGCAGGCGAAGACAAGAAAGGTAAAGTGATTGACTGCACACAAAAGGGTTACACCTTGGGTGAGAAAGTGATTCGTTTCTCTAAGGTCGTTGTAGGAGAATAAAAAGCCTACCCCCAACCCCTCCCTAGGGAGGGAGTTAGGTCGAGGTAAACATTTCAAGAAGAATAAAATAGTTCTTCCCTGGGAAGGATTTAGAATAGGCTAATATGGAAAAAAGAGATTATTACGAGGTACTGGGCGTGAGTAAGGGCGCAACAGCTGACGAAATAAAAAAGGCATACCGCAAGATGGCGGTTAAGTATCACCCAGATAAAAATCCTGGCGATAAAGCAGCAGAGGAGAAATTTAAAGAGGCTGCTGAAGCTTACGAAGTGCTGTCTGACCCACAGAAACGCCAACGCTATGATCAGTTTGGTCATGCTGGCATGGGTGGTGCAGGCTTCGGTGGCGGCGGTATGAACATGGAAGATATCTTCTCGCAGTTTGGCGATCTATTCTCTGAATGGGGTATGGGCGGCGGAGGATTCTCCAGTTTCTTTGGTGGTAGCAGTCGCGGGGGCGGTCAGAGAGTGCGTCGCGGTAGCGATTTGCGCGTGCGCGTGCGCGTTACCTTAGAAGAAATAGCCACAGGTGTGGACAAGAAAATCAAAGTGAAGAAATTAGTCAACTGTAAGAGTTGTAATGGCTCTGGTAGTGCAGATGGCAGTCAAGGTGAGGCTTGTCCTACATGTAAAGGCTCTGGTCGTGTGATACAAGCACAACGCGGAATTTTCGGTATGATGCAAGTGCAGAGCGAATGTCCAACTTGTCATGGAGAGGGAAAAATTATCAAAAATAAGTGCTCGCATTGTCATGGAGAAGGTGTGGTTCGCGAGGAAGAGATTATTGATATTCATATTCCTGCTGGTGTGGCTGGCGGGATGCAGATTCCTATGCAAGGCAAAGGTAATGCGGCTCCTCATGGCGGCGTGAATGGCGATTTATTGGTGCTTGTTGAGGAAGAAGAGCACAAGGATTTCTTGCGTGACGGTAGTGATTTGGTATATAACTTGCTGCTGGATATGCCTACAGCTATCTTGGGCGGACAGGTACAGATTCCTACCTTGCAAGGCGAAGCTAAAATCACGATTGCCCCTGGTACGCAACCTGGAAAAGTGCTGAGAATGAGAGGAAAAGGTTTGCCAATGATTGATCAATATGCACGTCAGTATGGTACAGGCGATATGCTCATCAATGTAGGAGTATATATCCCAGAGGCGCTCAATAAAGAAGAGAAGAAAATGATTGAGAAACTCAAGGAGAGTGAGAATGTGCGCCCTGGAGCAAGCGATAAAAAGAATTTCTTTAAAAATCTGTTTGGATGAAAAGGATAATAGTTTTCATTACAATATTCCTCAGTATGCAGTTGCATGCTGAGGTTTTTCCGTCTTTTGGAGTAGATAGCGTGGGAAGTCAATTTTTTCGCGAATGGTATATCAATGGTGATTTAGGTCATTATTTGGATAATTATTCGGACTATGTAGTATATGAAGCAGAAACGACTGGCGAATGGAATTTAGGCGACCAAAATGTTTTCTCTATTGCAGGTAACTCTTTCCGTCAGAACAAGTATTGGTTAAATGGGATGCGTATTGATAGTCGCTACCAGGTAGGAAGTACTATGTTATATACCAATATGTTACGTACAAATTTTGTCCTTGATTATCACAAGGGAGTTATCCAATTCTTGGACGATACCTTGCAACAACAATCGCTTACACTTAAGGGCAATGCGGGTAACTTAGGTGGTATCTCACCTGGTACATGTGAACTGATTAATCTCTTTCACTCTTCTGGCGAAGAACGTACCATGGATAGTCGTCCTATAGAAATGCGTAACCATGTGATAGGTGCGGGTGGAGTAGAGGCTACTTTTGCTGTTCCTGCTTATGGCAAGCAATATTACCAACATGCATATGCGCATTATGGTTGGCGCACACAAACGGCTTTTAATCATACTGGTATCTCCAGCATGTACTCTACTCCTTACTACACAGCGCAATTGGATGGAGAATTACCCATGCCAAAGAATAACGCATTAGACAAACTCAACTATTATTTAGTAGCGCAAGGAAGAGGGGATATGTATTCCGAGTTCTTATACAACCATAATGAAGTAGCCGATTTGCAGGCATATACTGCAGCGTTATATGCTACAAAGACGTATTCTAATGGAGGAAAACTGGTTGCAGGATTGACTTGGGCATTGAGCGATGTGAAACATGATAGTTTGGAGTTTGCGCGTAATCTATTGGATCAAGACGGTGAGGCTTTTGACCCATGGTATGCCGATGGAAAGACAAATGAAGCAAGTTTTTCGGTGCTATATGACCAACAATTATTGTCTTGGTTACGCATACATGCCGAAGGATATAATTCATTTGTGCATTTTAATCCTACAACAGAAGCTTGGAGCAATGATGTGTATATGCAAAGCATAGCGGATAAAACGCGCACGCCATTATATACATATCACTGGCAATCATCTGCTTATGGAGCAGGTTTATTGGAGAACGAAGCTTTATTAGTAGCAGAATATGAGTTGGCTCGTGGTCTACATATGCAAGCACATTTGGGTGTTTCTTTGGATGGTGTATTGCTGAATGGAAAATCGGTGATTAGTCCTAACTGGTTGGCAAAATTCGCCTTGGATTGGAAGCCTAATTGGTGGTTTCAAATGGGTTTGAACCTCTCGCACAACCGCATGAGCTATACCATGAACGAGGTTCAATACTTGAGCACCGACTATTTGAATGGCGAAATTCGCTACGCAGATGGTACCTTATTGGCCACAACAGGAGGTCAATACCATGCTATAGAAAAAGGTTTATGGGCACATCAACCATCATATGCGGTATTGGATATCCCTATTCGTTTTACGTTTGACAAGCAGTCGAAACATCAGTTTGCGCTATGGTCAAGTATTCGAAAGTACTATAACATGTGGTTTACAGACTACACTAATGGCTTGGATGCGAATATGTTCGTAGAAAATGGTTTGTATTATTGGCGAGAGGGAGTGAAGAACTACACTGTTGGTCTGCAACCAATGGACTTGATGAGTGGCACAATAGGCGGACGTACACCATATTATATGTCGAATGTGGCAAAATATTCTTACATGGGAAAGAGGTGGTTTGTTAGTCTGTCATGGCAAAGTTATTTGATGTCTGGATTATCTACTATAGGTAATGGCCCATTGCACAACAATATCGGCGTGTTGGCAGAATCAAGTGCAAATCCAAATGCATATAAAGTGGCTCGTGAAGATGACCTTCCATATCAAGGAAATAGCCGATTGAATCAAGATAAATCGTTCATTTTGCGTTTGCAAGTGACTTATAATGCATGTAAGTATTTCTCTGTAAGTCTGAATGGAAAATTCAAAGATGGTCAACCATTTGCAAACTTTATAGCAGAACCATATCAGATGAATGGTCATCAGCAAGTAGCGATTTGGAATGATGATGCTAAAGGAATTAACATGGCAAATAAGTTCTTTGGCAAGCGTGAAGATGCGTTTTTCAATTTTGACTTACGTATGACAGGGCGTTGGTGGATAAAGCAAATACCATTCCAATTGGATATAACTTGTTACAATATCTATGATTTTGGAACAGCACTCACAGAGTATGTGTTCGATAAATATGATTACCCAACTTATCCCTATTGGACAAATGATCGTGGTATGCAGAGCATGCACGAAAGTCGTACTTCTATGTCATTGTGTATCCCCCGTGGTTTGCTGATGACTTTGCGCATCGGATTGGAGGCGGATAAGAATCATCCATACACACCATAAAGCAATTCCGTCAAAACGACCAAACATACAGTCGGTCAGCATATTGAGTGCGTAAAGCGTGACTAACATAATCGCGGATTTATGCGCTCTTTTTTGTGTGCAATATGGGAGACTTAACCAGGCTAAAATGAAGAATATCAATCCAGGAATACCCAACTCAATCCATTCCTCGATGTATTGGTTGTGCGAATTGAATTTGTGGTATCGGTTTAACCCTTGTTCTATGTATTTGTTTTGTAGGTATTGGAAACTTTGTCCTGCTCCTAAACCATAGAGAGAATAGTCTTTAGAAGTATCTAATGCTGTTCGCCAAATGTTTAGACGAACATTGTCAATTTGATTAGTTTTGCGGATGGAAAATAGTTGTTCATAATTAAAATTTTCCATGCGAGGATGTTGGCTTAGTGCGAATAACCCAATACCACATGCTAATAGTAAAAATGCTATTTTATAGCGTACTTTACGGATAGGAAGTTTGTATAACGACCATATTGTGAGAAGTGCTATGCCAGAAATGATAGAGGCACGTGAACCAGTGGCTAATATGAGTGCTACCATCACAATTAATCCCAGAGCAATCATAATACGTCCTTTGACGATGCCATGAGCTTGCACAATGTTCTTACGAATATATAAGAGTGACATTATGCCCGTTATTTCTACACTACATAGGAATAGTCGATGTTTGAAATAGGATATTTTATCGGCAAAGAATTCCAATGTCATTTTCTTCAAAGGAACACTTCCTATGTCGTAATTAAAAACACGCTGATTATAAATCCAAAATAGAGTGAATAAGTATATTCCTGCGGCAGCAATACATGAAATAACTAAAACTTTGCATATTTGTTTCCAATTATAGTGCTCGTTCACTCCCCATATACCTACTGGAACGATTAACCCAAATGTCATATATCGTTCAAGTTGCCAAACATAGTTGTCAATGTTATCTGCCCATATACCTGAAATAATTTTCCATACATACCAACCTCCAAACATAAGAAATGGCACCATCTTTTGCCAATCTTGTATGTTTATCTTATTGCAGAATCGTCCTTCTAATAACCATGTGAAAATCCATGCGACACAAGCATAACGCAAAAAGATTTGAGGGAAAGGCAATAATGCAATAACTACCAAAAATAGTGTATAATTGATTTGCCCTATGGCATGTTGGTATTTATGTATGAAATTATTCATATAGATTGGTTATTCCTTGTTTGACATGTTTCTTCCACCTGTGAGTGATAATATAGTTGATAACAAAATCTTTGTCTTTGCATAATGCTTCAGCGAAGGCGCCTCCCATGGTTGCAAGCGCTGCTTTGTCTATATTAAGTCGTTCGAATAATTGTAATCCCTTCTTGAAAGGCATTTGGCGATAAAACTTAATGCGATTGAGATCAATAATCTCCACCTTGCTACCGTCCTTATTAAAAAGGATATTACCTCCAGAATAGTCTTGGTGGAAAATGCCTCGCTGGTACAAGTTTGCAGTAAAACGACCGATTGATTCTAAAATAATATCGCGATTAGGAAACGACTTATTGTGGATTAAATCGTTGAAAGTATAATTGCATTCAGAATGCTCACAAACATACCAACTTTGTCGAAGTATGCCACAATAGCGTATCTCGCGATATGCAATAGGCTGGGGGGTTATTCCGTTAAGGTGTTTTGCATATTCGTAGGAGCGTCGTGCTTTAGACGGGCATAGCCAACCATAGATAATACCTCGCCATAGTGGCGGTGTGGCAAATTGCTTGGTGATAAATCCATTGTGTGCACGGAGTGTGTTACGCTTGGCATGGATAATCGTTCCCCTTTCCCAATCGGAATAGTTGCCAACCATTGTTTCATTCCGGAAAAAATTAATAAAACGTGACCATGAACGATGATAATGTAGCGGACCTCCTAAATACTTCTTGAGGTATTCTGGGTGGCGTTGATTAATGGCATCAATAATTATTTTTTTTCTTCCTTGCGCAAGCACCCTTCGTGAGCCTGTAGTAATGCGGTAATAAAAGAGAACTTCGTCAATCTTAAAGAATCTTCCTCCTAATTCCATCATACTGATCCAAAAATCCCAATCTTCGCGGTAGATTTCCTGTTCGCAGTATCCGCCACAACGTTCCCAATCAGCTTTGCGGTAAAGTGCGGTAGCTGGTATCATATTTTTGCGTGCAAGCAATGAATGACTGAATGCAGGGAGTTTCCACTCTTTATCCACGGCGCCAAACATCCAACAACGACAACCTACCATACGTATATCTTCATTACGATCTATCGCATCTACGGCCTTTTGAATGAACGTGCTGGCAATCTTGTCGTCTGCATCAACGGGTAATATATAGATGCCTTTTGCTGCCCTAATGGCATTGTTTCGAGCAACGGACACACCCTGGTTTTCTTGCGTAATTACTTGGCACTCTGTGTGTTGTCTGCAATATGCTGTTGCAATGCTCAAACTATCATCGCTACTACCATCATCTACCATTACAACTTCGATAGGGCGATATATGGATGCCAAGATACTATCCAACGTCTCCTGTAAATAAGGCGCTGCATTGTAAATAGGTACTATGACACTAACGAGTGGATTCATATCTTATCTAATTGCTGGGTGATTTTGCGCCAGTAATAACGCAATGGGTGAGTGTATTTGAGGCGTTTCCAAGGGCGGCTTGAATGGGGAAGGTGCAATACAGGATTGCCTAACATAAGTAGATTCTGCAAACCTAAATGCAATGACCAATGCGATATAGTAACATCGTACCAGTTCTTTGTGGGATCAAGCAGTTGAAAGTCAGCCTTTTGTAACAACTCATTGGAGAGTAGAGTGCAGCAAAAAGAGAAACGCTTCTTTGTGGCGATGGTATTCGTACCATACAAACGATACCACCATCTACGGGTATATTGATAAGGGAAGTTGAATAGTCCTTCTTCATCTATTGTCACAGCAGCTACCATACCTATTCCATCCTTTACTTCTGCCAATAGGCTATCCAACGTGTTTTTTTTCACAATCACATCACTCTCTACGATTACCAAATGTTGACTTGCTTCGAGTGCTTGTTTTTGAGCGTGTTGTAAAATAAGTCGATAGTTAGGTGAAGGATGATTTGTGAGATTTGAGATATGCACTATTTGGATATTTGTATTTGCAGCAATCTCGTCCAAGCGTTGTGCATTCTCAGGTAGAGAGTTGTCGTCATATACACAAAGTGTATGTCCGCTATCTACTATTGCGCGTATGGCTCTATCGGCAATAGCAATAGAGTCCTTAACGGGCATAATAATATGTAGATGATTATTTACCATCGTGTGATTATTCCTTGTTTGCGAATGGTAAACATAGCGCCAAACTGATTACCAAATTGTGTTCCAAAATCTCCTGCTAAACTTAAGCAGAAGTCCAATCCCCACGCTTTTTCAAAGCGTTTGGATACTTCTAATAACGTGGCAGTGTTTGTAGAAAGCAGTGCTTTCGAAGTGTTGTTATTGCCAAAATTACGAGCGTAAGAATAGAGCAGACGATACTTGAAGCCTAAAATGTCGCCTCTAACTCCAATATGATGCAATCGTACACGACTATTTAGAGTGTAGATTGTACCATCTGTATTGTACAAGGGAGAGGTGATGAATGGCGTTCCCATAGATCGATAGAAGTAATTCCATCCATTACGAAAAACACTATTGCGATAATACGAATCATTTGCTCCGTAGCAAAGGCCATCACGATCATGCCATGGTCCAGACTGGTCAGTCGTATTCATGTACTCGTAGGTAAAACCTTCTATCCACTTCCATTTGGTTTGTTGTACGGAGATTCCCCATATCCCATCTGGGAGATTATGTCCCAAACCTAAAAAAGCAAAGTTGTCATCAAAGAAATTTTGCCAATACGCAGTCACATTCCAGCCTTCTCCCTTAGCTGTAAGTGCCAATTGTTGACTACCGACATGGTTGCCCTGAGCATTCTTTTGGTCATTACCCATAGTTCCACCAGCTTGTGCTGTAAGCACATTGAGAAAAGAATGGAAGTCGCTACCTACATCTCCATAGATAGGGGAAATCCCTCCCCATTGAGCGGCATGATGAAACTCATAACTTAAGTTTATAGGAAGCTTTCCGCCAAATCGCAAGCCCGCAAATTTATGGTGCAAACGACAATTTTGAATATAAATATTATCAGCAAACCAACCATACGTAATTCCGCCTTTCAGTTCCATATATCCAAACAATCCAGGAAAAGGAATATAATCGTCTATGCCTATTGTGATACGAGGAATGGGTTGGCTGTTCCCTGAAAATATCATACTGCCACTGGATAGCAACGGATCTACACTTTCATAAATTAGAGGTGTGATACCCGCAGTTATATCTACGAAGTACAATCGCACATGGGCATATAATTGATTGAAATATCCAGTGATTTGTTTTTGATAAGGAGAGAAAACGGTAGGAATATGGCTTTGCACACGTCCTGTGAGTTGTGCTGCAAAATCATAATCAAACCATCTATGTGGTTGAGTAGCGGGTTTGAATATACCCATAGATATGTTTCCGCTATATGGAGATGCGGCTATATTGCCATTGCGGTTGTTTTGTAACCAAAATGGTGCGTATGTGCCAGAAGAGACCACTCCCAATATGTCTGCATTGTAATATAGAGTATCGCCTGACAAGTTTTTATGTGATAACCCCAATGGCCACCACTGCCAATCTTGTGCCCATATGGGACATGCAAGTAGGCAGATAATAATCATATGTGACCATCTTTTATTTCTCATCAATGCAATATAAATTACCGCATACTTCGATGTCCTCATTTTCTCCCAATCCAACAAAGAAGCGATTTCCTGTACTGAATGCAATATGATTCATTATCCCCCCGCATGGAAGGTTACCTACATGACGCCACGTATTGTTTTTTGGGTTGTACTGCTGAATATCACTCAATACTTTTCCATCTGTATTTACGCCCCCAAAATGCATACCACCAATCACATACACATAATCATTGGTGGCAGTGCAAGCTGCGATTGTTCTTTTTCTTCCAGGTACATCTTTGCACTTTATCCATTCGCCTTCTGGAAGAAACTCTCCCCACCAATTTAGACTATACGCTCTAAATCCTGTACCTGCAAAGTAGCGATTTTGACAAGTCGTACCTACACCTCCAAAACTTCGCATAGGGAATGTAAATGCCTTTCTATCCAAATGTACATCTATAAAACTCCATGTGTCGCTTGCAATGTCGTATCGATACATATCGCGTTCGTATGTCCAGCAGAAACCATAGCCTACATATAATTCGCCGTCTCCCACCATGCTGATGGCTTTGGCAGTAGTGTTTGCTGGAAAATCACTTAATTGTTGCCATGTATTGGTAGTCGGATCGTAAGACCACCAATCCGACAAATAACCAGATGAGTTACTGTAATTTCCATTGAATCCAAGTCCGATATATGCTATACCATTATATACGCATGCAGTGGCGTTTACTCGGCTTTTCAGAGGCGTCGTTCCTATTAATGTCCAAGTGTCATTGGCGATGTTATATCGCCATAAATCATTGAGGTAGACGCTATTACTATCTCGGCCACCAAAGATATACGCATCGTTTTCGATGACAAAGCAGACGGCAGATGCTCTTGGCGAAGGAATAGGTGCACATGAACGGATGCTGTATTGCATGTCGGGTTGGGAAACTTCGCATGCAACAAGCACAATCAAGACAACGCTTAATATCCAATTTCTTGCCGTCATTTAATCTACTTTTGTCTTTTTCTTCAATTCAAAATCACGACCCAAATAGTTCTTTCTTACTACTGGGTTTGCAGCCAACTCTTCTGGTGTTCCATGGAAAAGAATTTTTCCTTCAAAAAGGAGGTATGCGCGGTCGGTGATCATCAGCGTCTCGTCCACGTTGTGGTCTGTAATGAGAATACCAATGTTCTTGTCTTTCAATCGCCATACTACATCTTGAATCTCTTGCACAGCAATAGGGTCTACACCCGCAAAGGGCTCATCCAACATCACAAACTTGGGCTCAATCGCCAAGCAGCGAGCAATCTCAGTACGACGGCGTTCGCCTCCCGAAAGACGATCACCGATATTCTTACGTACATGCCCTAAGTTAAATTCTTTGATGAGCTGTTCTAGTTTCTCTGCTTGATACTCTTTGCTAAAATCAGTCATCTCTAGCACTGAACGAATGTTGTCTTCCACAGTCATCTTGCGGAATACGCTAGCTTCTTGTGGCAGATAACCAATGCCTAACTTCGCACGGCGATACATAGGCATATTGGATATGTCTAAATCGTTCAGATAGATTTTTCCGCTATTGGGCAAGACCAAACCTGTAGTCATGTAGAATGTGGTGGTTTTGCCTGCGCCGTTTGGACCCAGCAATCCCACAATCTCGCCTTGCTCAAGGTAGATGCTCACATCGTTCACTACGGTACGCTTGCCGTATTTCTTGTACAAATGTTCTGTTCTCAGTTTATCCATATTCTTTCCTTTCGCCTCTAACCTTTCACCTCTATACTCACAGGGCAATGGTCGGAATGTACTACTTCGGCGAGAATCTTAGCTTGTTTGACGCGCTCGCGCATTGGTTCGCTCACCCAATGGTAGTCGATACGCCAACCTACATTTCTGGCGCGAGATCCTGCGCGGAAGCTCCACCAACTGTACTTCTCGCCGCTCTGGTCGAACATGCGGAAGGTGTCCACCATGCCGCTGGCTTCCCATTGATCGAGCCATGCACGCTCTTCGGGCAGGAAGCCGCTCACGCCGACTTGTCGTTCGGGGTGATTGATGTCGATGGGCTTGTGTGCGATATTGTAGTCTCCGCAGACTACGATATTAGGACGATCCTTGCGCAGTTCGTTGATCCATACGATGAAGTCCGCTAAGAAATCCATCTTGTATTCGTATTTTGGTCCTTCGGCCTCGCCCGATGGGATATACACGCAAATAACCGTTACATCGCCATAATCTGCACGAATCACGCGTCCTTGACAGTCGTATTTTGGATTTCCCATACCCACAACCACGCGGTCGGGCTGAATACGAGTGAAAATAGCCACACCCGAATATCCTTTCTTTTCTGCGGAGTGGATATAGCTTTGATAACCCAATTCTTGCATGGTCATCACATCAATCTGTTCAGGCTGTGCCTTGCTCTCTTGTATGCAAAACACATCAGGCTGCTCTACTGCCAACCAGTCGAACAATCCTTTGTTGATAGCACTGCGGATACCATTGAGGTTATAGGAAATGATTTTCATTACCGCACAATGATTTTTTGTGTTCCTTCTTTTCTTCGTATAATATATGTTCCTTCAGGCAAGGTTTCGATATTTTTGGTAGAAATTCGTTGTCCTAAAATGTTGTAAATATCTACTATTTTACCATGGACTATAGTTTCCTCTACCATTGTAGGAATAGTATCTTCGGGAATAGTATCTTCTACACCACCCTTATACTTAAAATAAATCACGCCTTCGGTTTCTGTGATTTCTTCTATTGCATGATCTGCAATCTGAGTATATTTTGTTGCTCCTGTGGGGAAGAGGTCTCCTGCCTTACCATCAAAACCATTTTGATTATAAGTAGGGGCTTTTCCATCTGCTTCAATGAGGTCGATTCCCATCTTGCTAGAGGTATTGTTTACAGTGTTTTGGTACCATTTATTATAACTATATTGTATCTTTGTTAGCATCATACCGTGACCAGGCAGATGTTCATCCCAACTTGCTTGTTGGCGGTTTTCGACCAAATAGAATGTAGTAGGATCGGGGTCGTTACCAATCAAGTTATGTTGATCTGTTGAAGATATTAACAATGCCTCATTGTTGTGTTGAAGATCATTTAATACCACATTTTCAGGATCTACAATCAATCTTGGTTGCAACCATCCTAAAAAGAATCGCTCATATGCAGAGAAGGTTGGAGGTGTGTTACCATCGTTGTTGTATGGTCCATAATCCATAATAGACCACATACCAAACGTTTTTTTGTTATGTAGTTGTTTAGTGTTGGTTTCGTACAAGTCAGGTAATCCCAATACGTGACTAAACTCGTGGCAGAAAGTTCCAATACCCGTATGCATCTTTGAATAGTAGTCCAACTCATTTCCACAAGCGTATAGGTCAACGGTTTTACCATCTACTTGGCAATGGGTTCCCGCTACTGATAAATTCCAAGAATGTGGCCAAATAGTAGTGGCAGCTCCACCATCAGCTTCGCCATATCCTGCGTAAATAACAAACACAAAATCTACGTATCCATCGTTGTCGTTGTCATATTGCGTAAAATCCACATCAAATTCCGTATCCGCTAACTTACACGCTTCGCTAACCATTTTATCTGGGTACAGGTCATTTCCATAACTGTCATTTTTTCCGTAGTAGGACATATTATTGCTAATAGTTACTGGACCTATCACATCAAACTGAGGGTTATATTGCCCGTATGATGCGTCTTGGAAATACTGACGAGCAGAACCTTCAGAAGTGATATTGTATGTCTTACCTTTGTATGTATATGAATAGTCGCGTGTGTAGTTGTTGCCAGTCAGCATGCTGTCAAGTTCGGCTTTGCTGGTTTCGAAAGCTACATCTGTAAAGTTAACTAATATCACCAATCCACGTGGGGCAATGTTCAATGGATAAGCAGCCATTGTAACTCGCTTTGGTGCAGCCATTCGCTTTGCCTCAATCTGCTCTGCACTCAATGCCTCTGTCACGCGGTAGAATCCGTCAATATCCACCTTCAGCCATTCGCCCTTGTCGTTGGTCTGCCAATGAAAATGCTCATCACCGTGTTGATACACAGTGATTTGACTCCCATCTGGTTGGATCTTTACTACTCCGCCTCTACGAGCTGGTACTGCCCATACGGCAGTTGTCATTGCACATATAAGTGCCAAAATACTAATCTTTTTCATATAATTCTTTTCTTTAAACTCTAAACCATAGAAAGTTTACTGCCGTTCTCTAGACTAAAATCTCTTTTGCGATTGTTTGACTCTTTTCCGAGTCGCTACAATCTGTCCATTTTTCTTCTTTTTAGCGTAGCAGATATATCCTTTTTCGTTTTCTATGACTAATGTCTTGCCATCCTCAAGGGTCATCCAATGTCGGCGTTCATCGCCATGTAGGCGTACATATATGGTATCGCCATTGGGTTGCATACGTTCTATGACTCCCCTGTATGCAGGTACCCGTGCAGGCTTTTGTCCCATAGCCAATAGCCCACATCCCATTGCTAATATCAAGATCAATCGTTTCATATCCCTTGTATTTAAACTCTGCACTATAGCCCGAAGGGCGTTCTCTAAACTGAGCGCGCAGCACTCCTGACTTTCTTAAATAACTCACTTGCAAACACAAAGTCATTCAGAGCCTCATTATCCGAATGGAAAATGTCGTGTCGGCTACCTTGCCACTCTTTCACACCATTGCGAAGGAAAACGATGTTATCGCCAATTTCCATGATGGAGTTCATGTCGTGGCTATTTACAATGGTGCAGATATTGTACTCCTGAGTGATGTCTTGTATGAGTTGGTCAATCACCAGACTGGTCTTTGGGTCAAGTCCAGAGTTAGGCTCGTCACAGAAGAGGTATCGTGGATTGAGCGCAATCGCTCTGGCAATCGCTACGCGTTTTTGCATACCTCCACTTATCTCGCTTGGCATCAATTCAAATGCGCGTTCTGGCATATTCACGCGCTCCAAGCAGAAGCGTGCACGCTCTACCATTTCTTCTTTGCTCATGTCGGAAAACATCTCCAGCGGATACATCACATTCTCCTGTACGGTCATGCTGTCAAACAGAGCTGCTCCCTGAAACAACATGCCCACTTCGCGGTGCAGCATGCGCACCTCCTTTTCGCTCATGGCTGCCAGATTCTGCTGTCCGTTGCGGGTGTCAAAGATGATTTCCCCTGCGTCAATAGGATGCAAACCAATCATCGACTTCATCAGCACAGTCTTTCCTGAGCCCGACTGACCAATAATCATATTCACCTTGCCGTCCTCAAAGTCCGCAGAAACGTGGTTTAGCACCACATTGCCGTCAAAACTTTTGACTATATCTTTAACCTGTATCATAATCCTATTCGTTACACTTTACACCTTACACTAATTAAGCATGAGGTTAGTTAGTACAACATCCAAGAGCAGAATGACTATGCTGCTGTTTACCACTGCCTTTGTGCTGGCTTTACCCACTTCGAGTGCGCCGCCGCGTGCATAATAACCATAGTAGGAAGACATGCTGGCAATCACGAAGGCGAAAATCACAGTCTTGATAAATGAATACCATACATAGAATGGTATAAAGGCGTACTGAATACCCAATAGATACTCCGATATAGGCAATACATTCGTGATGGCGCTGATGCCGTAACCGCCCAATAGACCCATAAACATAGACAGAGTGACGAGCAATGGCATCATGACCATGAAGGCCACTACCTTTGGCAAAATCAGGTAGTTAGCTGAATTGACACCCATGATCTCCATGGCGTCAATCTGTTCTGTGATACGCATGGTGCCAATCTCGGAGGCAATGTTACTGCCCACTTTTCCTGCGAGCAGCAGACAGAGGATAGTGCTGGAGAATTCTAGCAAGATACAGTCGCGTGTTACCAAACCTGTAGAATAAGCGGGCAGCAAAGGATTTTCGGTATTCAACTTGGTTTGCAAAGTCATAATTGCTCCCATGAACACACTTACAATCAGCGTGATAAGGATTGACTCTAATCCCTGTTTTTCCATCTCCTTGCTCATCTGTCGCCAAAACATACGCCAGCGGTCGGGTGTGCGAAAGACGCGTCCCATTAGTAAGAAGTATTCTCCTATTTTCTCAATTCCATTCATAGTTCTTTTCGGGGCTTAGTGCCCACCATTCCAAAATCGCGACAAAGTTACGATTTTTTTTTGAGATATGCAAGATAATACAATATTTTGTATTATAATTATGTCTTTTTTATTTGTTCTGCAAATACTATGCCGTGTTTGTGTTGTTAGTATGGCACAAAAAAGCCGAGCAGGAATCTGCTCGGCTACTGTGTTTTGCACTTAATCTACTACTGATTTTAATTCTCTTTGAATGATGTAAATAAATGATGAGGTTTGTTTATCTTTTTTTCTTGTACTTCGGCAATGGCGTTGAAAAAACTATTTATTTACTACAGATGCCTCAATAATATCTTCGACAAAGTCAGCTTTCAAATAGTAGTCGTAGTTACTGCTTTCGTACTTCACGGAGGATGAACTAGTGCTACTATAACTAAGATGATACATATACGAATCTACATCCGCTAAGAACTTTTGATATTGTTCTGGTACAGCATATATCGTATCTAATAACCCTATTTTTACTATAGGTTCAAATACACTAAATACCCAATTAATGCCTCCGCAATGAATAAATTTTCCATTTTCTACCTCAACATCACACAAATATGTTCGTTGCATAGGTGCAAGGAAAACTGAGTCTTTTTCGGAGTAAAGAGTGATAGGTACATTTAAGTGACTTGTGATGTAAGCCATTGGTTGTGGTTCTTTGACACACGATGTGCAGATTACTACGATTGCTAACATGAGCAATGAAAAATGAATTTTCTTCATAACTTAATGATTTTAAATAGTTGTTTGTTTGCAAAAGTAGTAATTTTATCTCATAGGCAACGTGTGTTTTTAATGAATTCGACGGCAAAGGTAGTAATTTTCTATGGTTTATGCAAATAAATATTGGAATTTGTTTAATTTTTTTCTTGTACTTTAGAGATTGCGTCGAAAACGCTGTTGTCTGCTATGCTCACTGCGATAGGCTTTTTGCTTTTGCGAGAAATGATACAAACATCTTTAGGGTCGGTAATCAAAGACAAGTGTTTACCACATTCTTTGCAAGTGAACAATCCTAAATTGCCAAAGAAACCACCTGCTCCTGCAATACGGTTGGATTGGATGCCGTTTGGATAGTGCTCAATCTTGACGATTTCATCGGCAGGAATGTTGATTTTCCATGCAAGAAGATGGATGTTGATAGCCTCCTGTGTAACAGTTAGTTTGCGTGGGATGAGCACCATGCAACTGAGTAGAGCGACGACGAGTAGTATGAGGGCGAACAATAAATGAGGTTGTTGCAGTTGTAGCCATTGATAGACTATGACACCTATTCCGACGAGTATGATGATTGAAGCTAATAGGGTTATCCATAGGATAGATTGAGATAGTGGAAGGAAGTTGGTTGTTTTCATACGGCTTATTTTTTAGGGTTAATAGTATCGTTATATAAATAGCTTAGCATATCATTTTGTAAGTGTTCGTGCAAATCGGCAGATGATACGCCTAATTTGTGAGCGATTCGCTGTTTGTAGTTGCGTATGCTCTTTTCGGAGTAGCAGATATGCTGTGCGATTTCGTCCAAGGTCAGGTGAGGATAAACGAGGAGATAGGTGCAGAATTGTACCTCTCGTTCTGCTAATTGTGTACGACTTTCGAATAATGCCA
Organism: Paludibacteraceae bacterium; assembly: GCA_017384225.1. Taxonomy (GTDB): domain Bacteria; phylum Bacteroidota; class Bacteroidia; order Bacteroidales; family Paludibacteraceae; genus Colicola. The sequence continues at coordinate 4,669 of JAFNUD010000030.1, read as the reverse complement.
TCCAATTATTGAGTTGGTTGTCAATGTCTTGGAGCATAGAGCGATAGTTTGTCCATGTTTTCTCTGGGGTGGGGTGTTGCGTGCGGATAGTAGTTAGACGTTTGTCTAAATCGTAGAGGTGTTGTTGTCTGAGAAGTGCTTTTTCTTGCTCGGCCATGCGTTGAGACAGTTCATCTATCTTTTGATGGGCAGCCTGCATACGAATGGAACTTCGTTTGTGGTATGAGATAGCCGCGATGATAACAATCGCTACACCCAACAGCATGATGAGCATGTTGAGGATCTCCGCTACGGGTATGTTAAGCACTTGCATTTCCATTTCGTTTGCAAAGGTAGTGCTTTTTTGGTAAATATGCAAGCCTTATGTGCATTTGCACACGCGATTGAGGTATTTGTTCGTGAAAATCAGCGGGTTAGACGGCGGATTGTACACAGCGAAGGTGAAGAGAAGAAATGTCTAAACGAAAAAATGTCTTTTGTTTTTCCTAACGATATCGCTAATATAAATGAAATGTCTCACCACTTACGGGTTTTTTACGGGTTTTTGACGGGTTGATAGAACTATCTATAACTCATCCGTATCTCAATCTATTATTAATCTAATCTCTCCAATACGCTCTATAATAATGCTGCAAAAAATCGTGAGTGTAACGGAATGAAAATGGACGTTTTACATAATAAAAACCGAGCGGGACTCCGCTCGGTTTTGGTATCTGTTCCGTACAATGCACTGAAATTCTAAAACATCATTCCTCTCCGCCTTCGCTGTAGCCACCTAAACCCGTGTTCATTTCATGTTGAGGGGTCTTTCGGTTCATATTTCCAAAGGCATATGTAATACTTAAAGAAACTCTCCGAGAGTTCCAACGGTTCTTTTGATATTGCCAGAATCCATCGCCAAAAGATGTATTTTTACGTGCTCGAGAATTGAGTAAATCTCGTACATTGAATGCGAGGGATAACTTTTTGTCAAAGAACGTCTTACGCAATCCGAAATCTATAGAATAATTGTGTGATGATTGTCCTTGTGCTTGCACACGTGGACTATGGTACATGGCGGATAATTGTCCAGAGAAAGTAGGTGTGAACATAAATGATGCATTCATGCGCGCGAACCAAACAAAGATGTGTTGTGACTTCAATTCGACATCGAAAGGTGTACCATTAATAACACCATAATACGAATTGGCTTTCAATGCATTGTAGTAGCAGTTTACAGAAGTCGTAAGTTGTAATAGTTCTCCGAATAAGCGGTTTTTGCTAACCAATTCTACACCCAATTCTTGACGAGAAGAAAGGTTGACAAAAGTGTTTTTCATTGTTTGCCCGTCCATAAACTTAATGTTTTGTACTACGCCCTCTTTGGCTCGCCAGAAGATACCACCCGACAGAGTATGACGTTCCCAATTCTTAAGGTAATTGAGTTCTAATGCGGAAGAATAGGATGGCAATAGAGATGGATTTCCAAATCGTATGTTGGTAGAATCGGCAAAGTCTATGCGTGGGTTAATCATATGTCCACGAGGTCGATCCACACGGCGAGTATAGTTGAGTTGCAGTTCGTGTCCGTTATCGAACGAGTAACTGATATAGGCAGATGGGAATAGTTGAAAGTATGCCGTATCTTGCTCTTCAATATGGCGTTGCTCATTCAAGTTGATATACTCGGTAGCAATATGTCGCATGAAGTATTCGCCTCGTAATCCCACTTGTAATGATAGTCGATCAAACCAACGATTGCCATATGTCACATATAGCGCATGTATCTGTTCGTTATTCTGGAAATCATTATAGTAGTTCCATAGTGTATCTTGTCGTTGCTCTCCATTGAAAGCGGATGCATGGGTATTACGCCATGCAATATCGGTTTGCCAACCTGTTTCCAATCGCGATTGTGGGGTGGGTTTCCATTCATAATCAACTTTAAGTTGTATAGAGCGGTCCATGTTGTTGGATAACTGTTCTTGTGTTAGAATTGTTTGGCTTTCGCTTTGAATATAGAAATTGTCATTAGTAGAAACAAATTGCGAGAACTGTGCAGTAGCTAACAGTTTGTGGCTTTTGTTGAACTCCGTAGTCCATGATAACATGGTGTTGTATCCAGGATATGAGGCATGTCCTTGCTCGGTACGTTCGTATTCGCGTAGTAAAGAGTTTTGATTATTTGGGCTTAATGGGCTATCCCATTGTGTGACGTCATAGTATTGGTATGTTCTTGGCTCACTGTTATGGTTAGAGAAGAATATACCCGTAGGGTCATTTTTAAGGGATACAAAGCCAAATGCAGAAACCCCAATCGTAGAATGGTCTGTTAGGCGAACGTCAACTCCGCCGCGCAAAAATAATCCACCTCCTTGCCTATTGGATGTGCTACGTGTTACAAGTAGGGTGGTATCTGTTGGATTATAATTGTAGCGGTCGGTTGACGATGTACCTACTTCGTTATGATAGAAATATCCTGCATTCAAGTATGCGTCCACGATTCCTTTGGATAGATTGATGTTAAAACCTAAATGTCCGCTGGGAGCTTTGGGCCAAGGTTGGGCTAAACCATAGTCTAATGCTATATTCACGGAACCATAATACCCTGGCTTACGGTCTTTTTTCATCACAAGATTGATGATCCCTGCTGTTCCTTCGGGCGAATATTTGGCAGAGGGGTTGGTTATGAGCTCGATTTCTTTGATTGATTCTGCAGGTAATTGTTGTAGCACCTGTGTACGAGTCTCGGCAGTCAATCCCGCAGGTTTGCCATTTATCCAGATTTCTACTGCTTCTGAGTTACGAAGTGAGATATTACCTTCTTGATCCACATCTACCGATGGGATATTCTCTAGAATATCTGTTGCTGAGCCGCCTGCTGCGGCAATGTTTTGATCCACAGAGAAAATCTTTTTATCCAATTCAAAGCGCATAGTACTGCCTTGTGCCACAACTTCTATTTCGTTTAGAACCTCGCTATCTTCTTGCAGATAGATGATACCTAAATCGACTTCTTTTGCGCTCAATGCAATGGTTTTAATATGTGTGATATAGCCTACAAATGATATAGTTACATTGTAAGTGCCATCGGCCAAACCTGTCAGTATGAATTCACCATTTTCGTCGGTGATATTGCCGTCTATAGGGGTGTCATTGTCAACGTGTGAGATAGACACGTTGACATAATACTTTGCTGTAATTTTCGGCTGTTGGAATCAACAACTTTGCCTATTAGAGTATTTTGTGCGTACACACTCAAAATAAGCATCATGAATATTGCGCTTAATATAATCTTTTTTTGTGTCATTTTATAGGGGATGATTTCTAAATTCTCTGCAAAGGTAGTAAATTTTTTTAAATATAGCAAATTATTCGAATAATTTGAATCCGCATTTGAAAGTGTGAACCATGGTTAATGAGTGATAGATAGAAAGAAACCGAGCGGATTCCGCTCGGTTTCTTTCTATCTATCAGCGACTGCGGTCTAACTCTCTGGTTTCTAACAGCCACTCTGTGGCGGTCTAACAGCAAAGCGGTCTGACCTCTGACAGTCGAAGACGGTCTATATTAGAGTTGTGGGCCAGCTGCAACGAGCGCCTTACCTGCCTCGTTGGTGGTGTACTTAGCGAAGTTCTTGATGAAACGACCAGCCAAGTCCTTAGCTTTCTCTTCCCATTGAGCAGCGTCAGCATAAGTGTCGCGTGGGTCGAGGATTGCAGGATCAACACCTGGCAATGCAGTTGGAACCTCGAAATCGAAGAATGGGATCTTCTTGGTTGGAGCGTTCAAGATGTCGCCACCGAGGATCGCATCGATAATACCACGTGTATCACGGATAGAGATACGCTTGCCAGTACCGTTCCAGCCAGTGTTAACGAGGTAAGCCTTAGCACCAGATTTCTCCATGCGTTTTACGAGCTCCTCAGCATATTTAGTTGGGTGCAACTCCAAGAATGCTTGGCCGAAGCAAGCAGAGAAAGTAGGAGTTGGCTCAGTGATACCACGCTCAGTACCAGCCAATTTAGCAGTAAAGCCGCTGAGGAAGTAGTATTTGGTTTGCTCTGGAGTCAAGATAGATACTGGAGGCAATACGCCGAATGCGTCAGCAGAGAGGAAGATAACGTTCTTAGCTGCAGGACCAGCAGAGATTGGGCGAACGATCTTCTCGATGTGGTTGATTGGGTAGCTTACGCGGGTGTTCTCAGTAACGCTCTTGTCGGTGAAGTCGATCTTGCCGTTCTCATCAACAGTAACGTTCTCGAGGAGAGCGTTGCGCTTGATAGCAGCGTAGATGTCTGGCTCAGACTCTTTGTCGAGGTTGATAACCTTAGCGTAGCAACCGCCCTCGAAGTTGAACACACCGTTGTCATCCCATCCGTGCTCGTCGTCACCAATAAGGAGACGCTTAGGATCGGTAGAAAGGGTAGTCTTACCTGTACCAGAAAGACCGAAGAATACTGCGGTGTTCTCACCGTTCATGTCGGTGTTAGCAGAGCAGTGCATAGAAGCGATACCTTGCAATGGCAAGAAGTAGTTCATCATAGAGAACATACCCTTCTTCATCTCACCACCGTACCAGGTGTTGAGGATCACTTGCTCGCGGCTGGTAGTGTTGAATGCAACGCAAGTCTCAGAGTTCAAACCGAGCTCAGCGTAGTTCTCAACTTTAGCCTTAGAAGCGTTGTAG
>JAFNUD010000058.1 GCA_017384225.1 Paludibacteraceae bacterium | reverse complement strand
GGTATTTAGAAAGTAGGTGTAATAAACAATGGATGGTAAATTAATCGTTTCTTCATCACCTCATATTTCCAGCCCGGTGAAGACAAAAAATATCATGCTTGATGTTATTATTGCTATGGTTCCTGCATTATTAGCATCAGTATACTTTTTCGGACCACGTGCATTAGCACTTGTAGTTATTACAGTTGCTGCTTGTGTTATTTCCGAATATATTGCTCGTAAAGTAATGAAACGTGAACAGACAATTGGCGATCTTTCCGCAGTTGTAACAGGTATGCTTTTAGCATTCAACTACCCAGCAACACTTCCATTCTGGATTGCAGCTCTTGGTGGTATCGTTGCTATCGTATTTGTTAAGCAGATGTTCGGTGGCCTTGGTCACAACTTTGCGAACCCAGCAATTACAGCACGTGTTATCTTATTAACATCTTTCGCTCTTCGTATGACAACATGGATTGAACCACACGCTTGGAAATCCGGTACAGTAGATGCTGTTTCTGCAGCAACAACATTAGGCCTTATCTCTAATGGCAGCACAGATCTTCCTACATATGCTCAGATGCTTATCGGTGAAAGAGCAGGCTGTCTTGGTGAAACATGTATTATCGGTTTATTAATCGGTGGTATTTACTTAGTAGCTAAGAAAGTTATCAGTCCAATTATCCCTGTTTGCTACATCGCAACAGTATTTGTACTCTCCGCAGTACTTGGTGCTGATCCTGTTATGCAGATTCTCTCCGGTGGTCTTTTCCTCGGTGCAATCTTCATGGCAACAGACTATGTTACAAGTCCTATTACAAACAAAGGTAAAGTTATTTACGCTATTGGTTGTGGTGTGATTACAGTATTGATTCGTCAGTTCGCATCTCTTCCAGAAGGTGTATCCTACTCTATCTTATTAATGAATATTCTTACACCACACATTGAAAATGCTACAATGCCAAGAGTATTTGGTATTGGAAAGGAGGCCAAATAATGAATATTAATCCTAAAGATATTATTGGGCCAACATGTGTATTGGTTGGTGTTTGTGCGGCTTTCACAGCAGCTGTTGTAGGCACAAACAGCATTACAGAAGAAAAAATCAATCAGTTGAACATCGAAACAGCAAATGCTGCTAAGATGGAAGTTCTTCCAAGTGCAGACAGCTTCGAAACAGCTACAGTAGACACAGTCAATGGTGCGGTTGAATACTATGAAGCAGCTAATGGTGTTGGTTATGTATTCTCCACATCTTATAAGAGTTACGGCGGCGCACTTGTTGTTATGACAGGTATTTCCGCTGAAGGCGAAATTACAGGCGTTAAAGTTACATCTTGTTCAGATACACCTGGTTTAGGTCTTAAATGTCAGGAAGCATCCTTCCAGGATCAGTACAAAGGTGCTCTTCCAGAAGGCGGCGCATTCCAGGTTACAAAAACTGGAGAAGCTGGTAAGATCGATGCGATCTCCGGTGCTACAATTACAACAAACGCTGTAACAAACTCTGTTAACTATGCAATCGAAGCATTCAACCAGGTTACAGGAGGTGCAAACTAATGGCTAAAAAACAGAAAAGCTTATGGGAGATTTTCACAGCCGGTTTTGTTAAAGAAAATCCTGTATTACGTTTGGTAATCGGTACATGTCCAACATTGGCTGTTACAACTATGGCGTTTAACGGTTTAGGTATGGGTATTGCAGCTACAGCAGTATTGATCTGCTCCAACGCTCTTATCTCCGCTTTACGTAACATTATTCCAGATAAGATTCATATTCCAGTTTATATTACAATTATCGCAGCATTCGTATCTATCTTACAGATGCTCGTTAAAGCGTTCGTTCCTGCATTGGACAGCGCTCTTGGTATCTTCCTTCCACTGATCGTAGTTAACTGTATCATCCTTGGCCGTGCGGAAAGTTTTGCTGGTAAGAATGGTGTTCTTGCTTCTATCGTGGATGGTATTGGTATGGGTATCGGTTTCACAATCGCACTCGTATGTATGGGTACAATCCGTGAAATCATCGGTGCTGGTACATGGTTTGGTATGCAGATCCTTCCATCAGCAATCGACCCAATGTTAATTTTAATCCTTGCTCCAGGTGGTTTCTTTGTATTTGGTTTACTTATGGCTTGTGCTAATAAGTTAGCCGAAAAGAAAGGTAAAGCTCCTGCAACACTTGGTTGTGCAGGTTGCCCAGCAGCAGCAAGTTGTGGACAAGCTCAGAAAGGAGGATGTGAATAATGTCAGTTACAGGTTTAATTTCAATCTTTTTGGCAGCTATCCTTACTAACAACTTCGTATTGTCCAAATTCTTAGGTATTTGTCCATTCCTTGGTGTATCTAAAAAATTAGATACAG
>JAFNUD010000057.1 GCA_017384225.1 Paludibacteraceae bacterium | reverse complement strand
ATAATTGTGACATTAAAAATTAAATAACTTATGAAGATTAAAAATTTAGCATTGTTCCTGATTGTCGTTCTTGCAATGACAGTAAGTTGCTCGAAGGACGATCGCAATGCGCCACGTACAGATGGATTTGAGCTGCATGCCCTTGCTGATTGCAGTGATGAGCCATTAAAAGAGTATTGTGTTGAAATTCTTGAAGGTACGTCAGAGCTCTATCTAAAGACCGATCTTCTTGATTTTGATGTTTTTTGGCAGGATGCTGCTCCTAGTCCATGGCTAGAGGTCGTTTCATATGAGCAAACATCGACATCGTCTATATGGAAGATAACTCTAAAGTGCTCTAAAAGGTCTGAGGGTGTTTTATATACTCGTAGGTCAGGAACTTTATCAGTAGCAAAACCAGAGGCTAATGTAGCTGCGTTTTTACAGGTACATCAGGGTGCAATCATGAGAACTGGAGAAGATTTCGCTGACTTTAAGTATGGTTCATGGGTGCCAACAGATCTTTCTGGCGATAAGTTGATCACAGAATGGACAAATGCGCTTACAAAGAAAGGCTTTTCTTCAGAGGCAACTTTGGATCAGACTCCATCATGCTATGGTAGATATGGTCACTTGAGAATTGGTGAAGAGTCAGGAAAGCAGGGTAACTTGATTACGCCAACAAATAGCCTTCATAGATATGATTCATTGTTGATGGTTACTTTCAAGGCGGCAGCATGGCCAGGGGATGATAAGTCTTTCAAGGTTGAGGTTTTAGGAGGTGGAGTAATCAGGGATTTTGTTGCAGAAGGAAAGACTACGCTTACTCTCCAGACAGAGGACATCGTGACAAATGCTGTTACACCTGAGGGAATGTGGAAGCCAGAAACCAATTTTATGGTATTTATCGCATCAACAGAAAAAAATCCGGTAGGAGTAAATACATGCTTAAAGATTACTTCCGGAGCATCTTCTAAAGGTGGATCTCGTCTCTTCATAGATGATTACTATGTGGTGAAACTTATTGATGGTCAGGATGTGGACTATTATCAGCTTAACCAGGGAAGTGGAAGAGATAAAATACTTGCTTCAAATAACGACTAAATTGCCTAATAATGAGATATTATCTGAAAATTAAATGGCTAGCTGTATTAGCATTTGCCTTTATCAGCATTTGCGCCTCAGCTCAGTCACAAGTTACAGGCCATGTTTATGATTCATCAGGTGAGCCTTTGATTGGTGCTTATGTGACAATCAATGGAGCCTCTAATGGTGCAATTACAGATTTAGATGGAGCCTACTCAATTTTAGCCAAGCCTACAGACATTCTTAAGGCGGAATATATGGGCTTTGTTCCGGTTACTGAAACAGTTGGTCAACGTAAGGTTATTGATTTTAAGCTATCTACGGACCAGAATGTTTTGGATGATGTTGTGGTTATTGCATATGGAGCCGCAAAGAAATCCGACCTGACAGGTTCTGTCACCAATGTAAAGATGGGAGATATCAAGGATATGCCGGTGCTTTCAATTGATAATGCCCTTCAAGGACGTATTGCCGGTGCTGATTTCATGTCTACAGACGGTGCTCCAGGATCGACTACTACAATCCGTATCCGTGGAACGCGTTCGATTTCGGCATCTAATGAGCCACTGTTCATTGTTGACGGTATAATGGATGCGATTCATGACCTTAACGATATCAACTCTGACGATATTGCAAGTATTTCAGTCCTTAAGGATGCATCTTCGACAGCTATCTATGGATCAAGAGGTGCCAATGGTGTAATCATCATTACGACCAAGAAGGGAACCAAGTCAGATAAGGTGAATATTTCCTTCAAGGCTGATTTCAGCCTGTCTCAGCTTCCTAAATCATTGGATATCATGGATGCGTCAGAGTTTGTACAGTATAGAAATGACTATGCTTATTTTGGAGACGATAAGAGTCATGCCAACGTAAACGCAAATACGCCATTGTCCGGCTCAGTATATGCGGATCCGTTTAGCTATGGTAAGGGTACGGATTGGATCGGTAATATTACCAGAAATGCATTTTCGCACAATTATTCACTTTCTCTTACGGGTGGTAATAAGACAGGTTCATTCTATGCTTCACTATCATACAATGACACAGAGGGTATTATCGATGGTAGTGGCCAGAGAAGGTTCTCCGGCAGAATCAAGGGTGACAGACAGCTCTTCCCTTGGCTGAAGGCTGCTTATAACGGATCATATACTTTCCGTCATACAGATGAGAACAAGGCAACTATTGGTGGTACAAGCTGGTGGAATGGTGCCCAATACCTTTCTCCACTCCTTAAAGTGACAGATTCTGAAAACCCTCTTTATAATCTTGGACAGAAGATCAACACTCCAAGAGCAATGATTGATCTTAATACAAACCAGACAAAGAGGAACTCAATGAACCATGCGATTAATCTTGATGTAACTCCAATCGAGAATCTTGTACTTTCGAGTGTGTTCTCATACTATTTGTATTTCAGACAGACTTATCAGTATTTCCCAGGTTCACTTCCTGCGAAGACTGAAAATGAAGGTGGTCAGGCAAACAGAGCAACCTATACTGAGCACTCTCTTTCCAACGAGACTACCCTTAGATATAAACTCGAGAAGAATGGTCATACTTTCCAGCCGCTTCTAGGTTTTTCTCTTTATCAGTACGCCGCTGAGAACTTCTCTCTTCAGGGTAAAGGATATATGGATGACGAGGTGTTGTGGAATAACATGAACGCCGTTCTTGATAAGGAAACTTATTCTGCAAGTACATCATATAGCAGCAGAGCTAAAATGTCTGCTTTTGCACGTGCGGATTATAATTGGATGTCGCGTTATTATATTACAGCGACAGCACGATATGATGGTGCATCTAACTTTGCCGCAAATAATAAATGGGCCTTCTTCCCATCTGCTGCTTTGAGATGGAATATTTCTAATGAGCCATTTATGAACTCTGTTTCATGGGTTGATGATTTGTCTCTTCGTCTCAGTGCTGGTTTGACAGGAAATGACGCAATTAGCGCATACTACTCGTTAGCTAAGCTTGATAGTACTACTGGTGGATACCTCTTTGATGGCTCTCAGCCGGTTGCGTTCTATAGAAGCAGACTTGCTGAACCAGGACTAACTTGGGAGAAGACAGCTTCTTATAACCTTGCATTGGATTGGTCGATGTTCAAAGGAAGATTGTCTCTTACTGCTGAGGCATATCTTTCAAGAACGACTGATTTGCTCCTTCAGGTACAGGTTGCAGAGCAGACAGGTTATGATAAGAGAATGTGTAACCTAGGAGAAATTTCCAATAAGGGTATAGAGCTATCGATCGAATCGCGCAATATCGAGCGTAGAGATTTCCAGTGGACAACGTCCTTTACAATTTCTCACAATGCCCAGAAGGTTATTGATATAGGTTCAGAAGACTTTGTGTCAGCGATGAACAGCCCTGGAAACAATAAGTACATGATGTACGGATATGTCAAGGGATATCCGCTTAACTCGCTTTGGGGATTCAAGTATGGCGGAATCTGGAAGTCAGATGAGGAGAGAGAGAGAAATAAGCAGACAAAAGCCTATGCAAGTGAGAGCACGAAGTGGGCTGACGGTACACCTAGATACTATGACATCAACCATGATGGTGTCTTGAATCAGGAAGACTTGGTGTATCAGGGAAGTGCTGACCCAATCCTTTATGGAGGTATCCAGAATTCATTCTACTATAAGAACTTTAAGTTTGGAATGTACTGGGCATATTCTATTGGAGGTAAGATCTACAACTATGGTGAGTTCTACCAGTCAGGTGGAATCAGTACCAACCAGTTCCGTTATATGCTGAATTCATGGCACCCAGAAAGAAATCCGGAGTCTAATATCCCACGTGCTGGCTATACTGATGTTGCTCTGCCAAGTGATTTCATGATTCATGATGCATCTTATTTGAGATTCAAGAACATAAGCTTGGGCTATACTTTGGATCTTGGTAAGAAATGGAAAAATGGCGTTAAGGATATGACGTTTACTTTCTCTGCTGAGAATGTCTATCTATGGAAAAATTATAATGGTTTTGACCCAGATGTATCAAGTGAGGGAAGTTCTTCGACTCTTCGTCGTGTAGACCTTGGTGCATATCCGAAACCAAGAACGTTTACATTCAGTGTTCAGGTAAGGTATTAATAGATAAGACAGAAAAATATGAAGATATTCAAAAATATAGCGAGTCTAGTTTTAGGAGCTAGCTTGATTTTAGGAGTGACGTCATGTTCTCTAAATGAGGATACGTCGTCAATCTCTACTCCTGATAATTTTTTTAGAAGCTACTCGGAGTGTCAGTCTGTTGTTAATGGTTGCTACATTCCACTTAAGAGTATTTATACTTACCAGTATTTCCTTGCTGTAGAGTGTGTTACAGATGTAATTTACTGCCCTTCAGGTACGCTTGATGCTCAGCTTGATATTAGTCCTGTAAAGCCTCGTTTTGGTGCAACTGTATGGAAGCAGGGTTATCTTGGAGTTCAGAGATGTAATTTTGCAATTGATGGAATTATAAATGCAGCAAATCTTACCGATGCGGAAAGAAGTACTCTTCTTTGTGAAGCAAAGGTCTTGAGAGCTCTTTACTATTGGCACTTGACATGTTTCTTTGGTGATGTCCCATTCTATATGTATGACGTCTCAGAAACAGCTACTTTGCTTCGTGTTGCTGAACTTCCAAGAATGTCTGCTGTTGAGACACGTGCTGCACTTATTGAGGATCTTAAGGAGATTGCACCTCAGGTTGCTCAGACAAGAACATCTGACAATAAGGAGCATCGTCTAGGTGCTGCAGCTGCATGGATGCTTGTTGCAAACTTTGCTGCCTGGAATCAGGAGTGGGAAGAGGTTATTTTTGCATGTGATAAGCTAGAGGCGATTTATGGGGATTTGAATCAGTACTCACTTGAGGATTTGCAGTTCCGTAACAAGAATACTCCAGAGTCTATTTTCGAGATTCAGCATACTTATACAGAAGGTGGACTAGCTTACGTGTCTAATGTGGCTTGTATTACTACTCCAGTGAGAAGTTCTGGAGACATCTATGATGGAGTTCAGATTCCAGAGCTTGGTTCTACTGCGAAGACTTGGCAACCTGCTTACGCTAATGTGTATTTCTGTCAGGGACTTATGCCTCGTAGAGGAAAGGATCTTAGAAACTTCTATAATGTAGCATGGGAGTGGGATGGAAAAGCTTTTGAGAAGGTGACAACACGTCCATATCTTGGTCCAAAATTCTGGTGTCCGAATATGAAGGAGGGTAACGACGATAACAATTATACTGTATTCCGTTACGCTAATGCCCTTCTCCTTAAAGCTGAAGCATTGTGCGAGTTAAATAAATTACAGGAATCTGTTAATTACTTGGACATGACTAGAACTCGTGCTGGTTTGGCTGGATATACTCTTCGTACTCAGGTTCGTTTAAGAGAGGAGATTCGTAATGAGAGAGCAAGAGAACTCTTCGGAGAGTTCCAAAGAAAGTATGACCTGGTGCGTTGGGGAATATGGTTTGACGCAGTGACTGATTATAGTGACTATTCATCTTTGGTTAACAATATGAAACCATGTCACAGATATTATCCAATTCCGGATACGCAGGTTGTATATTCAAAGTATAATCTCGATAATAAGGAATATGCCCAGTATGGTATGTAAAAGAATGATTATGAAAAAAGTAATATTAATAATAACATCTATCCTGCTGCTTGCCTCTTGTGACAAGCCCTATCAGTTGGATCTACCTCTATCTGTAGCTCAGCGTAAGATTTCGTTGACTAAGGATGCTGGTTCTACTCATATTCTTGTCTACGCTGACGGAGATTGGACTGCTTCTTTTACTGAACCAGTGAATTGGGCTAGCCTCAATAAGGTTTCGGGATATGGCAACCATGATCTCGTATTTACATATAGCGCTAACTTTGGAATTGCTAGGCGAGTAGGTATTGTGCTAGCTAAGGATGAACTTAGAGATACTGTCGTGTTGACTCAGGCAGGCATGATTTCAACTCCAATTTATGAGCCTCAGGTTTCTCAGGTTCCTCTTTTCAACACTGCAGGTACTGCAGTCGTTAACGCTACAGGTAATCTTTTGTATTGTGCTGATGCTGTATATGCATATGCAATCTATCCAAAGGCAGATGGAACAGAGGAGGAGGTTCTCATTGATGGTGAGGATTCAGATCCAAATCATTGGATTACATCTTTTGAGGCTGAGCATAATAAATTCCGCTTTAATGTTAATGCCAATCCTTTCGGTAGCGAGAGAACAGCAAAACTCAGACTTACAATT
>JAFNUD010000029.1 GCA_017384225.1 Paludibacteraceae bacterium | reverse complement strand
TTGTGATCTTGCCGGTACCCTCTTGTACATAAACGCGAGCAACTGCTGCTTTACGACGACCTAATGCATTAATCATTTCCATATCTTCAATAATTATTTAAGTGTGTTGATGTCAATTTGTTTTGGTTGTTGAGCTTGCATGTTGTGCTCTGCACCTGCAAACACATGGAGGTTAGCGATGATCTTATTGCCAAGACGGTTCTTTGGGAGCATACCCTTAACCACTTTCTTAACAAGAACGTCTGCACCTTTCTTCTCCAACATCTCAGCTGGAGTCATCTCGCGTTGACCACCTGGATAGCCAGTGTAGCGAACATAAACGCGCTCATTCCACTTGTTACCTGTCAACTCTACCTTAGCAGCGTTGATGATAATCACATTGTCTCCACAGTCCACGTTTGGAGTGAAGTTTGGTTTGTACTTGCCACGGAGGAGCTTAGCTACCTTCGAGCACATACGGCCAAGTACTTGGCCCTCAGCATCAATAACAACCCACTCTTTTTGAGCAGTTGCTTTGTTAACTGATACAGTCTTGTAACTTAATGTATCCATTTGTTTTTAATGTTTTGACCATGCCGACAGACAACTTTACGTGCTCTCTTTTGAAACACAACTGCCCAACATGGCGAATTAATATAAATATTAGTTTAAATATTCTAAAAGTTTTAAGGGTTCTAAAGGTCAAAAACCAATTCACCCGAAAAAGCGTGCAAAGGTACTACAAAAAATGCACATGTGCAAATTTTTTTAGAAAAAAAATGCATTTTTGGATAAAAAAGTGTACATGAGCTGCACTTAACGAACGTAGCTTCGGGGGAATGTACGCAGTACTGGCGGCCTCCAAAGATACTATGGTTCGCTTAATGCGAGGGCATTGCCCGCACTTACCTGACCAAATAGTACGACATTTTTTTCACAAAATTCTTCTACTCGCCACTCTTTCCAAGGATTTTCATAGCCTTTTTGGTACAAATCCAATTGTTCACGTATCTGCTGTTGGACGACCTCAAGGGCAAGTTGCTTTTGCTCTTTCTTCGCTAATTGCTTAGCTCTACTCGCATCACGAATCTGCTCCTCACGTTCCAAATCTGCTTCAAGACGTTCTAACACTTTAGGATAAATCTTATTGAAAATCTGAGGATTATCCGTGTACCATACCAAAGACGAATCAAACTGCGCCTGCGTGATTCCGTGTTTATCCAAGATATGTTTATAGTATGCTGCTACCTCTTGATCATGCGAATAATTATAGCCAGCCACCTGTATGGCGCCATCCGCACGGTGCAAGTCATACAGCACATCGCGCATCTCATGATTGGACAGTACGTGACGAGGACGACAACCTATCATTGCCACGCATGCCAGCAGCACACACACTATCTTTAAACTCAAACCTCTCACCTTTAACCTTTAACCTCTTTCTTCGGAAAAATCTGATTCAAACTCTCATCCAAATCCTTGCGATAGAACAAGATTATCAAGAATACTGCGACCGTGATAAACGAGTCGGCGATATTAAACACAGGGCGAAAGAACATACACTCACCTGCCGCATTGCGTATCAGCGGGAAGTATAGCATATCTACCACACGACCGTGAAACCAACCTGCATAGCCCCAAATCTTGCCATAGAACACGCAGTCGATGATATTGCCCAATGCACCTGCAATCACCATGGCAATAGTAGTCAGATAACCAGTGCGTACTGTTTGCTTGTGAATCATCGTGTAGATATACCAGCCCAGCACGCCCACAGCTACAATACGAAACAGTGTCAGCAGCAGTTTGCTAAACCACTCTATACCAAAAGCCATGCCGTTGTTCTCCACAAACACAATCCAAAACCACGAGAACACTTCGTGCGCCTCACCTAGTTCGAAATGCGTCTTGATATACACCTTCGACACCTGATCAAGCACCAATGCCAACAACACGATGCCTGCCACAAGCCATGATTGCTTCGTTCGGCTTAATTCTAAATTCATAAATCAAAATTCTTAATTATCTCAGCCACCTTATCTAATTTCTCCCATGTGAACAACTCCACTTCGCGTTCGATCACCTGTCCGTTGTCCACGAAAGTTTTCTTCACCACCTCATTAGTGCGTCCCATGTGTCCGTAGCGAGCAGTTTCCTCATACATTGGTTGTTTGAGTTTCAATGCCTCAATGATACCTTGCGGACGCAGGTCGAATAGTTCGCTCACTTTCTTAGCAATCTCGCCATCACTCATCGCCACTTTCGCTGTACCGTAGGTATTCACGCATACGCTCACAGGCTGTGCCACACCAATTGCATAACTGATTTGCACCAACATCTCTTTTGCTACACCTGCAGCAACCATATTTTTCGCAATCCAACGAGCGGCATAAGCTGCAGAACGGTCCACCTTGGATGGGTCTTTTCCTGAGAAAGCGCCACCACCATGCGCACCACGACCACCATAGGTATCGACGATAATCTTTCGCCCCGTCAAACCCGTATCGCCGTGAGGACCACCAATCACGAAGTTGCCTGTTGGGTTTACCAATAACTTAAAATCGCCCTTCAACAGTTCCTCATAGCGTGCATCACGCTTTGCTACACGTGGCAACAACACACGGCGCACATCCTCCTTAATTTGCTCTTGGGTTGCATCCTCGTCGTGTTGTGTAGAAACCACGATAGTATCAATACGGATAGGTTCACCCGCCTCGCTATACTCCATAGTCACTTGACTCTTAGAGTCTGGACGCAGATAAAGCATCTCTTTGCCTTCCTTACGCACGCGCGCAAGGGTATATACTAAGGTGTGTGCCAAGTCGAGGGTCAATGGCATGTAGTTCTCGGTCTCATCGGTAGCATAGCCGAACATCATACCTTGGTCGCCAGCTCCTTGCTCACCTACGTTCTCAGTACCTTGTCCATCCACACCACGTGCAATATCTGCACTCTGCTCGTGCAAAGCGGTCAAGATGCCACAACTCTCTGCCTCAAACTTATAGGCAGATTTGGTATAGCCGATTTCAGCAATAGTCCTGCGTACTGTACCCTGAATATCTACATACTTCTCGCTCGATACCTCGCCTGCTACAATCACTTGTCCTGTGGTCACCATAGTCTCACAAGCCACGTGAGAGTTAGGGTCCAATGCCAAAAATTGGTCTAGGATGGCATCACTAATTTGATCAGCCACTTTGTCTGGGTGTCCTTCGCTGACACTCTCCGATGTAAATAAATAATTCATTTTGTAGTTTAGTAAAAAAAATAAGCCACAAGCGACTGTTTTGGTCTTGTGGCACAAGGTTTTAGCATTATTTTAGAGAGGTTGCAAGCAGTCCAAATCTATCCTCTTTTCTAAATTCGCTGCAAAATTACTACAATTTTCTGAAATGAGCAAATAATTAATGCAAAATCTTATAAATAAGTTCTTTCCACAAGTCCGCATCTTTCGCACTCGGATTGTTGATTCCTTTCAAACGTGCATCTGTTTCACGGAAATAGCCAATAATAGCAAACGTTTTTCCTGCAGAAAATCTACGTGCCGCTGCTGCATAATCCCTCACAAAATAAGGAGAGATACCCAAGGCTGGAGCTACAGCGCGGTCACTCTTATCTGGTAAGTAGTGATAAATCATCAAGTTGGCGAAGAAACCATACAACACACCTAACTCCTTCACCATAGGGTGATCTTTAGAAGAGGCAAAATATTGCGTAATGCGATTGGCTTTCACCACATCACCAGCTATCAGTGCGCTCTGCAATTCAAACACATTAAAATCCTTTGAAATGCCAATATTGCGCTCCACCAGTGCCGCATCAATCACCTTTACACCTTCAGGGCGACCGTCAATGAGTTTTTGCAGCGCACCTACAATCTGCGTCAAATCAGCTCCAATACTATCGGCTAATATCTTCGCCACTTTTTCATCTATCCTTATCGCCTCATCGCCTTCTCGCTTATTCGCCTCGTTCCACTCTGCCACATAATCGCGAATCCATTTCTCCACCTGATAATCACGTAATTGTTCGGACTCCATCAAAACGCCACCCTTCTTTTCCCAATTCTTAAACAGGTTCAATCGCTTGTCTGGCGCACCATACTTGTAGCAGAAAACCAATATTGTAGATGGCTGTGGATTATCCATGTACATGGCAAGTGCATCCCATTTCTTGATATTTTGTGCTTCCTTCACAATAATGACTTTGTATCCACCCATCATAGCAAATCCACGCGCCGCACCAATCACTGGTGACACATCACCATTGGTGAGATCCTTACCATAGATAATTGTTTGATCAAACTCGCGCGCCATCTCATCCAGCACATTTTGCTCAATATAATTCGCTACCTTATCTATATAATAAGGTTCTTTTCCACAAAGCATATATGCCGATGCATACTTGCCTTGCTTCAAACCAATCATTACTTCTTCGTACTTGGCCATAATTCAGCTTTTAGGATAATTTCTGCCTGCAAAGGTACAAAAAAAAATACATCTATGCAAAAAAAATATCTTTTTCCTATTCCTATCCACTATTTCTCTTATCAATTACGCACTATTCACGCACAATAAGCGCACAATAAGCGCACTATTCCGAGCACTTCACTGGAGGATCACTGGTACGTGAGTAAACCTTTTTCAGGATGTGACTGAAACTTGCTGTGGCAGTTGATTAGTTGATTACGCGTTTTGTATCAAATAAAAAAACTACTCTTGCGTTGCCCTAACGCAAGAGTAGTGATTAATATTATAATTAAATTTTATTCTACAATGTGACGTAAATCCATTGCAAGTTTTACATATTTTTTCAACACACGATCCCAATTGTGATAATCTTCATCTTTGGCATGCTCTTTGGTTGTTATTTGGCTTTGCAATAAGAACTTGAATTTTAATTGTCCATCACCCATATCTGGAACTTCTTTAATTTCTACTCGAGTACGAATATATTTACCTCCAGGATATTGTTCCACATTCCACACTGTACGATACCAACCTGAATAGTTATCGTTAACTTCGTAAGTTTCAAATATTTCACCTATATGATACTTCATTCGCTTAATAGCATCCTCACGTGTCATATTACCACGAACCATAAATTCAGTACGCTTATTGGCTATATCTGCACCTGGTTCAGAAGCCACATACGCCTCATCCAAAGATAAATCCTGTGTCAAGTTATAGGAGGATACATTTTCAGAAAACTTCATGATACGCGTATACTCTAAATATCCTTCTGCACGAATGATTAATTCAACATCTTTTCCTCTTTGAAGTGTAATACTTGCCGTATTTTTTCCTTTTCCAACGAGGATACCATCTACCCAGAATTCTGCAGAAGGGGCATCAATCAAAATATTTACATCGCGACGATTTTGCACCATTTCAATATTATATGACATATGCAAATCTGTTTGATCGTCAAATGCTATTTGTTTTATGTAAGTATCATAGCCATCTTGTACTACTTTTATCGTTTTTGATTCATGTTTATTGATAGTAAAGTTCACCATACCTATTCCCATTTCTCTACCATCTACATAAATGGTTGCTGTGCTTGGTTCTGCCGAAAAAGAAACCTGTTTGCGATTTGGTTGCAATTTAACTTGCATTGATCCGCGTGATTTTATATCTACAACAAACTGTTGGGTATCATATCCATCGGCTTGCACCACAAATGTCTGTGGTATAAGTCCCACTTTTATGGTATAATTACCATCTGATGCGGGTAAAATTGGTTTACCATTTGATGTAATAGTTGCTGTAGTGGGAAAAACAGTAACAGTTACATCCTTTGCTGACAATGTTACTGTCACAAGAAACACTGAAAGTAATAATAAGATTCTTTTCATAACTTTTTAAATTTAATAGTTAATATTTTGTTATTGTTTGTTTTCAATTTATCACCAACACAAAAAAGCGCAGACCTCATGTTGCTTATTCACAACAAGAGGCCTTCGCATTGCCTTTAAGGTCAAATAAACAACAGGAAACCTACGCTGGTATGAAAACACACCACACCCTATACAAGTGCAGCATGGATATTATCATACCCATAGGCATCTACTGATTACTTTGATTTTGACCTTAATATGAAAAGTTGCGAAGTTTTCTTGTTGTCAAATGCAAAGCGTCAATAAACGCTATTCAATATGTCAGAAGCCTACCCTTAGAAGAACCATAGCGAAACGCTTTTCGCAGGACATACACCCTCCAGCGTAGGACTCGAGTGCAAAGGTACAATATTTTTTTGAATTGACCAAAAAAAAATGTCATTTATGCAAAAAAACATAAATGACACCTATTCACTCCTCTTTTCTCATCTTCCTAATCTAACGATTTTTCTTAATTCAAAATTCATAATTCAAAATTCAATACTCCCCCACTCCCAAGTCTGTATTCTCCAGCAGCACCTCTATCTTATCCGACTGCTTCAACTTCGGATATACTTCCTCTACAAACCACTTCGCCAACTCCTCATCGCGCTTAACAGACGTCGTATTCTCGCAAAACACATTTACACTCGCATACTCAAAATACTGTTCCGCTAACGCGATATCTCTCAATATCCGCTCTGTACTATCGCCTTCTGTACAGCATAACAAGCATACTCCTTGAAAATACTTCGCTACATCATCCACCATTACACTCGCAGCAATACCCTTCTTCCATCGCTCACGCAAACTGCTATCAAAACTCTCTACCCCACAACGAAACTTCACCTCTACCCCATCAAACTGCTCTGCAAACTTCGCCAACTTATGACGATACATATAGTGCGCCTCAAACCAAAGCGTATGAATCTTCTTCTCCTTCACCACCTGCTTAATCATCTCCAGCGTCTGCTTATCCAACTCCATCGCCGAGCCCGAGTTGATTACATCCAACACCCCATACACACCTTGTACTTGCGCTAAGATTTCCCGATTGACCACAAACGGATTATCGCTCACATCTTCATGATAGTCACAGAAGATACATCTTTTCCACCTGCACCCCGTCCCTTGCAACAGCACAAACTCCCGAGGTAACACTCTATGTATCAACGCGTAGCGTTCCATTTTCTAGCCTCTTGCCTCTAAACTGTAGGCGCATCCGCGCCGTCCTCTAAACGATGCGCTTTGCGCAACGCCTTAATAACCGCATACGCCATCGGCGTACCCAGCACCGCCTCTATCAATAACTTCGACACATATTGAAACGCTATCATCAAGAGCAAATCGTGTGTCGACACTGTTCCTGCAAAAGCAATCAACACAAACGGCAGTGAATCAAACCAATATGCCACCGCCGAACTACCTATCGTTCGCACCCAAAGTCTCTTTCCCTTGGTCCACTTTTTTATCTTATCCATCAACCAGGCATTGCTCAGTTCGCCCAACAAAAATCCAGTCAGCGAAGCAATCACTATGCGTGGCACATAACTAAACATCGTATTGTATGCTTGTGCTGTCGCGTCTAAATAGTCAGGCGATGGTAAAAACACTCCTATTTGCGTGCAAAGCACCATAACAATATTGCATAGTAATGTAGTAAAAATGACCTTGCGAGCTGTTTTGTATCCCCATATCTCGGTCAGCACATCACCCAACATATACGCAAAAGGGAAAGTGATGGTTCCTGCATCAAAATAAAACAGATTCCAAAGACCAATTACCTTGACTGCCATCACATTGCTCACTACATACAGCGTCACAAACAACGCAGTCACCACGATAAAAGAAGTATTCTTTCCTCTAAACTCTAAACTATAGGCAGTTCTGCTGCTGTCCCCTAAACTGTTGGCATCCGCCAACACGCGGTTTTTGAAAGGGTTCTCCGCTACCTTATTTTCCATAAATTCTATATTTTATCAATTCCCTGCAAAGGTACAACAAAAAATGCACATACGCAAGTAATAATTAAAAAAACGGTCGCACTTAAAGTACAACCGCTCTTTAATCTATCTCCTGATACTATGGTCTTCCACTTGGACCACCACTACTAGTATACTCGCTCAAAGTGACCGACGAGCCTCCACTGACCGTGCCACCTATATTGGCGGCGTTATCAAAATACTCCGTTCCACCACTCACAGTCACTCCAGACTTCAGTGTTGGAGTAGAAGATGTATATACAACCAACTTCTTGCTACCACCGCCACCGGGACGACCACCAGGACCGCCACCTGAACTGGAAGAAGAGGTAGTAGGTGTCTTAAACGCTGCTACTAATTCACTACCATTGTACAAAGCATACCAACTATCGGCCGTAAAAGAGCTTGTCTGTTTGCAGGTTCCACCAGATATTTGTGCACCGCTCTCCAAACCTCCTACGGCTATCAGCGTGCCACCTTGCACATATAGTTTCTTCTGCTCCTCCGAGTTGGCATCAATAGCCACCTCTGGCGAGTTCGCTCCAATAGCATACACCAAACCACCTTTCACATACACATTGCCATTGCCATCTATGCCATCATTATTCATCGCACGCGAATACACATAACCGCCAGAGATAATCAAATCGCTACCATCACCACCCACATTCAATCCATCATCATACGAATTGACTGTTACCTCGCCATCCGAAATCAAAATCGACGTCTTACTCTCAACACCTTCAGCATTTCTTCCTGCGGTAGCCACACTAATCTTTCCACCAGAAATAGTGATTGCGCCATCGGCTTTCACACCTTTCGAAGAAGAATAGTAATCGCTATTCACATTATCCGTATTGCCCGTATAGTTGGTATTCTCAGTTGTTCCGTTGTGGTAGTACAAAGTACCTTTGGTCACGATAGTCACATCGCCACCCGACAATTCAAATGCCGCATCGCAGTTGATACCCTTACCACCAGCACCTGTGCTGGTCAAAGTCAAAGTACCGCCTGAGATAACCACTTTAGCATCACTTCCCAAGCAAGCAGCAGCTTTAGTCTTCACATCTTCCTCATCCCACTTGCCATTTCCTGTGGTTGTAATATCAATCACTCCACCCTTCACTATCAAATCGCCTTCCGACTTCACACCTTTAGCAGCAATGCCTGCTGTATTGATAGTGATCTGTCCGCCTTCCAAATAGATATTTCCGCTATCCTCATCCTCGTGGTCGGCAGTCTCGCCCGTTGAACCAACCTCCGTATCATCTATATCACATTGGATTCCGTCATCCGTTACATTATTAATTGTTACATTACCACTCTCCATGAGGAAATATTGCCCGCAGTTGATACCATCACCTTGAGCAGAAGTAACATTCAATGTCGCCTCCTTCAGCTCAATATATTCGCCCGACTTAATCGCATGTTTTAAGTTGCCAACAACATTCAATACACCACTCTTACTAAACTCTAGATGACCTTTCACATAGAAAGCACCCTTTTGCGAACCACGAGCACAATCCACCAAAGTATTGGTGGTACCATCCATCACCTTCACCTTGATACGTTTGCCATTCTGAATATGGACGGCAGCACCTGAACTAACAGGATTGGTGTTGGTCAAACTCAAACCATTCAACTCCACAGTCGCTTTGTATGAACCTGACACATATAACTCTCCATCCTCCGAACTACCAGATAACGTGTACGTTATCTCCTCTGCCACATCTTCACTCTGAACGATATTCACGTGCGCGCCACTCACACTGATAATCAAATATTTAGCCACATTGCCAGCGACAAACACTGTCGCAGCTCCTCCGTTATACACCACACTCACCGTATTATCCACCACGGAGGTTTCATTCACATACATCTCACCTACCTCTGCCAAAGCAAACACCTTATCCATCACAGTCAACGTGCTGCCGTCAGTATAGTTCATTATACCAGCTTGCTCCGCAGGAAATAGATAAGTCACTTGGCCTACTTCTATATTCAGCGTTTGTGCCTTCATCCATCCACAAACTGCCAAAGCACAAATCATTAATGAGAAAATCTTTTTCATTGTATGGTCCTCCCTTATTTGATTACTACAGTTTGCGTTTGATTACCGCTTGCCATCACATACGTACCATTACTCAAGCATTTCGCAGCTTCTACCATAGAGTGATAAGTACCCAACAAAGTTCCTGTTACAGTATATACTTGCACAAGAGAATCGGCGTTCAGCACATCCTCCACACCCGTGGCAGCCTTATCTACCGAAAATTGCATACTCGCCAATTCAGTCAATACCAAATCGACTGTCCCATCTGCATTACTCACTTGCAGTTCATTACCATTTACCTTCAATGTAAGATTACATACTTCAAAAGCCGTAGTAGTACCTGCTTGATTAGTAAATACTAAATAATTGTACGCACCAGCATGAGCCATCATAGCAAATCCAAATGCTAGCAATATGAATATTTTTTTCATAGGATTATAAATTAGTGTTTTTATTGTATTAGTAATTTATTTTGCAAAGGTACAAAATTATTTTTTTGGAAACGGCGAATTAGGCTAATTACTGCGTGGAGTCGTTGCATCTGCCGTTAGAAGTATTTCAGACAATGTGCGATACGAACAATACGCATCAAAGTCTTGTACATGCTCTTGGTCACCATCGTACAACACGCAAGTAGAAACCAAACGCTCCTTCAAAGTCTTTTGCAAGTAATGCAAACCATCAAAATAATCGGTACGATAAGTTTTGCCAGATTTAATCTCAAAAGCGTGCAGGTTTCCCTCTGGCGTTACTTGTAATACATCTACCTCATGCTTACCTTGATCGCGGTAAAAATACAGTTCTGCTCGCTCGCCACGATTGTAGAAATGTTTGTAGAAATCATTGACTACCATATTCTCAAACAAATTTCCTCGTAGCGGATGTATCGCCAATTGCTCCTCCGAGCGAATACCCATCAGCCATGCAGCCAATCCTGTGTCGTAGAAATAGAGCTTGGGCGTTTTGGTCAAGCGTTTGCCTATATTGGCATAATAAGGTTGCAGGCGATAAATGACATATGATGCCTCCAATATACTTATCCAAGACTGAATCGTTGGTACACTCACTCCCACTTCTGTAGCTAAATTAGAAGCTATACACTCCGACCCAATACGTCCAGCGCAGAGGCGGATAAATGTGTGGAACTGGCTGAGTTCCTTAATGTTAATCATGCTACGCAAGTCGCGCTCCACATAGGTGGTATAGTAGTTACTCAATAGCAGATGGCGTCCTTCGTCATCCGTTTGCCATATAGCAGGATAACCGCCACGCAGAATACGCATATCCGTGCTTGTATCTGGATAGACGGTGTCAATCTCCTCAGAAGAAAGTGGCAAGAGTGTCAAAACCGCAGTGCGACCAGCCATAGATTGCGAAGCCTGTTGCATTAGCGCAAAATTGGCGCTACCAGTCACAATGAACTTACTGCGTTGACCACCCGAAAAATTCTGTTCATCCACCAGCACTTGCAAGTAAGAAAATATCTCAGGAAAACGCTGTGCCTCGTCAATAATCATGCCCTCGCCATGTTTGGTGAGAAACGCCTTTGGATCGTGTTGCAACATAGCCAAGGTGGCAGAGTCTTCCAGGTTGTAATAAGGCAACTCTGCAAAGAGTTTTCGACATAATGTAGTCTTACCCGATTGGCGTGGGCCGGTGAGCGTCAAGACAGAAAAATAGCGAAATATATTCGTTATTGACAAAAGCAACTGCCTGTTTATTAATTTATTACCCATTATTCTGACAAATTTAAAGTCGAACTTTAATTTTTACACGACGCAAAGATAATACTTTAATTTGAAATATGCAAGCATCCGCATAAAAAAATACCTTTTTATATCAAAATTAGGTATTTTTCTTAGATATAATTAATGTTGGCATATCAACTCTTTTTCATTTATTACTCTCCGAAAAATACAACTTATTAAGCATCACCATAGTAACAAAGAACCCCGAAGATTACTCTTCGAGGTTCTGAAAATGGCGGCTACCTGTCGTGTTCGGCAATCTCGCGCATGACTGTCGCCTTGCGACATTAGGCACTCAATTCCCATCCGCTCTCCCCACAAAACCAGTTTTGCGGGGGCCCCGATAATAAGGAGAGTAGGTAGCATCACCATATATGCAAAGAAGCCCTGAGATTTCTCTCAAGGCTTCTGAAAATGGCGGCTACCTACTCTCCCACAAACGCAGTACCATCGGCGTTGCTGAGCTTAACGACCCTGTTCGGAATGGGAAGGGGTGGGACCTCAGCGCTATAA
>JAFNUD010000028.1 GCA_017384225.1 Paludibacteraceae bacterium | reverse complement strand
TTATAGCGCTGAGGTCCCACCCCTTCCCATTCCGAACAGGGTCGTTAAGCTCAGCAACGCCGATGGTACTGCGTTTGTGGGAGAGTAGGTAGCCGCCATTTTCAGAAGCCTTGAGAGAAATCTCAGGGCTTCTTTGCATATGTGGTGCTACTACAGGATGTTAATATAAGATAGAAACTTTAGCTATACAACTTACCAACTATAGCATTTACCCAACGCTTGGGTAACAGACGGTTGAGCAAGCAGAAAATGACATAAATAGTTCCACCTACATAAATTGGTTTTAAGCAACGGCAGGTAGCCATTTGATATAGATATTTGGCCATCTGAATAGGTGGCATGCCCGCTTGTTCATCTCGCTCCATCGTAGCTACAGCCGACAACACTGCTGGATACACATCTGCTCCCACGATACTTTTCTCGCGTGCAGATGTGAATCCTGTAGCTACATCGCCAGGCATCAATACACTTACTCCAATGCCAAAGGGCTTTACTTCGTTAGCCAATGCCAAAGCCATAGCATTAAGTGCGGATTTGCTGGCACTATAAAAACTCTGGTACGGTATGCTTAAATCGGCAGCTACAGAGGAAGTGAATAGGATACGTCCATAGTGCTGTTTACGCAAGATAGGTAAGACAGCTTTCACTAATCGCATAGCACCGAAAAAGTTGACGTTAAACTGTTTCTGGGCATCTTCTACAGAAGTGAACTCAATGGGACCTGATATACCAAATCCAGCATTGTTGATAACTACATCAATGTGGTCAGTATGCTTCATTGCCTGCTCTATGGCTGAATGGACGGAAGTATCATCCGTAATGTCGCAATGTATGTGCACGACTGAATCGAAAGACTGACCGCTACGGCTCAATTCAATGACTTGCCACCCTTTTGAAGCGAAGAACTGGACTGTAGCTAATCCAATACCCGAAGAACCACCTGTCAGAAGAAGTGTATGCATGCTAATAAAATGATGATGCTGATATTAATAAGTAGGTGCTTGTCGAAGTACGCGGGCAATTATCTCCACTGCTTCGTCAATCACAGATTGTGTATGTGTAGCCATTAGTGTGGTGCGCAATAGACATTCTCCTTCTACACATGCAGGAGCAATCACAGGATTGACATACACACCTGCATCAAACAATGCTTTGCCATACCATAATGTATCCAAAGTCTTATATGTAAAGATAGGAACGATAGGGGTGGGTGCCTCAATAATCTTCACTCCCGCATCAATCAACTTTGTGCGGAAATACTGGGCAATATTCATCAAACGCTCTGGACGGCCTGGATCAATCTCTAATTGTTGGAGAGCAGCTAAAGCAGTAGCAGCACTACATGGGGTGATGGATGCTGAGAAAATAAACGGACGTGAAGAGTGGGCTACATAATCGTAGATCTTCTTGCTGGAGAGCATACATCCGCCTATGCTGGCTAAAGATTTAGAGAAAGTAAGCATAGTGATATCCACTTTGTCTTGCAATCCAAAGTGTGCTGCAGTACCACGACCACCAGGTCCTAATACGCCGAAACCATGGGCGTCATCCACCAATATGCGTGCTTCGTATTTTTCAGCCAGTGCCACAATCTCAGGTAAACGACAGATATCGCCGCGCATGGAGAATACGCCATCGGTGACAATCAGTTTGCCTGCGTATTCAGGAATAGATTGCAGTTTCTTTTCGAGGTCTTCCATGTCGGAGTGCTTATAGCGTAGTACATGTGCGTTAGACAGTTTACATGCGTCATAAATACTGGCATGGTTCTCACGATCGTTCAGAATATAGTCATTTCTACCGCAGATAGTAGAGATGATAGCAAGATTGGTTTGGAAACCTGTACTACATGTCATGGCAGCTTCGTAGCCTGTGAAGCGTGCTAATGCTTCTTCTAATTCCAGATGCAGATCGAGTGTTCCGTTCAAGAAGCGGCTGCCTGATACACCTGTCCCATATTTATCCAATGCCTTGTGACCTGCTTCGATAACAATGGGGTCTTCTGTGAACCCGAGGTAATTGTTGCTTCCAAGCATAATACGACGTTTTCCTTCCATCTCTACTATTGGCGCTTGACGCGATTCGAGCGTGTGGAAGTATGGGTATATGCCTCGTTGTTTCACCTCTTCTAAAAGGTCGTGATGGCACTTATGAAATAAATCAGCCATAAAAATAGTTGTTGAATTTGATTAAAAATAATTAAAAATACATAAAAACTTACAAAGGTAGTAATTTTTTTTAGAATATCAAAATC
The DNA here is from genome assembly GCA_017384225.1 of Paludibacteraceae bacterium. Classification (GTDB taxonomy): domain Bacteria; phylum Bacteroidota; class Bacteroidia; order Bacteroidales; family Paludibacteraceae; genus Colicola. Next base: position 61,024 of record JAFNUD010000028.1, on the reverse strand, counting down.
TTTTTGAAGAATAAGCGAAAATAGCATACAAAAAAAGAGTGTGTTAGTTCTAGCATGAACGTCAGTAGGGGTGGAGTAGTGCATCGCGTGACGCTTTCTACAGACTTGCATCCCGTAAATACAGATTATGCGGCGATGTATGGCATTATTGCTCCGATAGACTTCAATGAATTTGATGCGAATAACGAAGGTTATTATTATTTTTTAGCTCCAAATCAGTTGCTTGCCAATAATGCCGCTACCACGATGTTAGCTCTTCGTGCTTATTTTCAACTTGCTCTTAGTCCTGAACAAATGCGTAATCTACGAGCTCGTGTGGTATTTGATGAAAATACGGCAACAGAACTTGATGATACCATATATGATAGCTCGGTCCAAGCGCAAAAAATATTAGAGAATGGGCAATTGATTATCATCCGCAATGGGATGAGGTATGATTTGCAAGGAAAACCATTATAGATGAACGATTATGAGGATAAAAGATGAGAAAAAGGCATATCTTTCGCCACGAACAGCATGCGTTTTGGTGGATGGAAGCAATATTATGCTCAATGTGAGCAGCAATGTCAATTTGTCGGTAGATGATACGGGAGGCAGTTTTATCCCCGTATAAAATAAGTGTACTATGCTTCAAGGCGAGAGGAATTGCAAAATATTTGCAAGATAGTTGCATAATCCAAAAAAAAGCAGTAACTTTGCGCTGTAATTTATAATAGGGTGAAAATATACTAATATGAAACAGAAATTTTTATTTTCTTTTGTAGCCTTGCTATTGAGCATGCAAGTGATGGCTACTAATCTTGTTATCGAACGTATGTCTGGTGCTGATATGCAGCAGAATATAGCTTTAATAGGCAAGTGGGTGTTTGTAGGAGATGATTTGCAATTGATAGATAAAGACGGTCATGTACTTGCTACAGAGAATGTAGTTAACATACGTAAAATTGTTTTCGCGGAGTCTGCATCTACATCTGTAGAACAGGCAACAAAAGATCATATCGTGGTTTATCCTAATCCTACTCAGGAGAAACTATATGTGTCTGGTGCTGAGGCGCAAATACTTCGGGTGTATGATTTGCAAGGGCGTGTGGTAGTAGTAGGTGAAGGTACAGAAGTGAGCGTAGGTAATCTGCCAACGGGCACCTATCTTTTGCAAATAGGTACACAGGTAGTGCGATTCATCAAGCAATAATGTAAGGTTACTTGATCAGTTGTACTATGTTGTCTTTTCGAAGAGTAGTTGGTTTTCTTTTCGCTCTCTTATTTGTGCATACTATATCGTATGCTAATGATACTGTGTCGGTTTCTATGCGTGATATGAGGCAAAAAAGTGGTTTCACATGGTCTGCGGGAGCGACATTGACGAGTAACTATATCTGGCGTGGTTTGTACGTTGGTGGTCTAAGTCTGCAAGTGGATGCTACGGTGGGCTATAAGGGACTGTTTGCAAACGTGTGGTGGAACGTAGGTGTTAGGGATTGGACATGCTCTACTTTGAACCCCGAAGTCGATTTTACTATAGGCTATAGCCGTTGGGGTTTGACAGTGCTATATTTGCATATGTATTATTTTGATCGCTATGCGGATGGTACTATGTCGAAGTATTTTGATTTTAAGAATCATGTTCCTGGCGGAGGTGGAACTACAGGCGAGTGGCGCGTTTCTTATCGTGTGAGTGATCAAATTCCGTTGAGTTGCTTGGTTGCTGTACGCACCTTTGGTAGAGATGGGTATTATGAGGTGAAAGGGGGATTGGGCGATGAGGCTACGCTGGAATTGAAGCGTGCTTATTCTACCTATATAGAGTTGGGCTATGATTTTGATATTGGCGATGATTGGATGTTGACAGCACGTGTAGGTGTGACGCCAGCCAAGAGTTTATATACTGGTTATCAAGGAAATTTTGCAGTGACTCTGGTGGGACTGAAGTTAAATAAGAGTTGGGATATAGGCGAAAAGACGATGAGGCGAGAAGGCGATGAGGCGAAGAGGAGAGCAGGAAGGTTGAATGCGTTTGCGCATGTGATGTTGCAACTTTGGCAGGTGACGAAAGAGAACTTGATTCGTCCAATCGAAGAGGCTGGTAATCAGAAGTTGAATTTGGCAATCGGAGTAAGTTATGGTATATAAAAAAATAAGGCGTGAGCCTTATTTTTTTATCGGTTAATATCGGTTTGACGATTAATGTCGGTTAAAAGATGTCATCGATTTCCAATGTGGGGATATTGTTACCCTCTGGTAGCGAGGTGGTAGGCTCTGCCACTTGTTCCTCAACCTGTGTGTTTGGACTACGGTACTCAGCAGGACGGTAGAGTACTTGGATGTTTTCAGCTATAATCTCCGTTTTGCGGCGAACTTGTCCGTCTTTTTCCCAAGTGCGGGTTTGGAGTTTGCCCTCAACGTAGAGTTTCATGCCTTTGCGAACATATTTTTCTGCCCATTCCGCGAGGTTACGCCATAATACGATAGGATGCCACTCGGTGCGGTCGGGAACTTGTGTGCCGTTTTGCATAGTGTAGCCACGTTCGGTAGTTGCAAGGTTGAAATTGGCAATAGCAGTACCACGATCCAAATAGCGAACTTCAGGGTCACTGCCGACATTACCCACTAAAATAACTTTGTTTACTGATGACATAGAGTTAATAATTAACAATTAATAATTAATATTTGATAGTTATTTGTAAAATCACTGCAAAATTACAAAAAACTTTTGGACAATCCAAAAAAAAGTTGTAATTTTGCAAACAAATAAAGAAAATAATATGAAAGTGATTAATTTTCGCGTAGCATTAGTTGCTATTCTTGCCTTTTTAGCGTTTAATTCACTCACCGTTCGTGCGGAGGAGATGATGGTTCGTTGCGTGGCATTTTACAATCTGGAGAATGTGTTTGATACTATCCATGACGAAGGAAAGAATGATTATGAGTACTTGCCTGATGGTGGTATGAAATGGACAAAATTTAAGTATGAGCAAAAGATTCAAAATATGGCGTATGCCATTGCTCAGTTGGGTACAGATGAAGATCCTCGTGGTGCTGCGTGCGTGGGTGTGTCGGAGGTGGAGAATATCGGTTGTTTGCACGATCTCTGCCGCGAACTGAAGGAGAAACATAATCGCAACTATGTGCCAATCTTATTGGAAGGTCCAGACCGTCGAGGAATAGATGTGGGTTTTTTGTATAATCCTGAAATGTTTAAGCCAGTAGGTCAGCCAAAGGGTTATGAACTCAAGGCGCATTACGCAGATGGAGGCGTAGTACGTAGTCGTTTGCAATTGTGGGTGTCGGGCTATATGTTGGATGACAATCGCAAGATAGTGATGGACAAATTACATTTTAGCATCAACCACTGGCCCAGCCGTTCGGGAGGTGAAGAGAGTAGTCGTGCGACACGCGATACCGCTGCAATGCTTTGCAAACAAGTAGCAGATAGTATTTATATGAAAGAACCACGTGCAAAGATTATTGTAATGGGTGACTTGAATGATGATCCATTTAATCATAGTTGTGCAGTGATTATGGGTGCTAAGAAGACACGCGAAGAGGTGGAACCACTGGGATTCTTCAATACCATGTGGCAAAAATTGGATCGTGGTGTGGGCAGTTTGGCATATCAAGGTAGTTGGAACTTGTTTGACCAAATTATGATTTCTGAGCCGCTGATGAATGCTAAAGTAGAGGACGGCAAATGGGTGTATTGGAAGTCACAGATTTTTAACAAACCATTTTTGACCGTGCAAGAAGGTAAGGATAAAGGAACACCGTTCCGTACTGTGAAGAGTGGTGTATGGCAAAATGGTTATGCGGATCACTATCCAACGATGATTTATTTGATAAAGAGGAAGTAGTTTAGAGCATGCCCTGCGGGCTACAGTTTAGAGTTTAAAGGAATGGGTTTATGGAACAAAGTTTGAGAAAGACGACTATTGTGCGTATGCGTAATTATGGACGCATCATTCAAGATATGGTACAATTGGCTGTGAATGAACAGGATGTAGATAAGCAACAGTCAATGATAGTGTATATCGCTCAGTGTATGAGGCAAAAGAATGCTATTTGGAATCGAGAGCAGGAATCAGGGGTAGAACGCTTGAAAGATGATATTCGTGTGTTATCACAGGGCGTACTGAAGTGTGACTTTCCTGAATTTGACGAGATGATGAAGCATTTATCGCAGCGTCCATTACAAGCATCAGATCGTCAGATGCAGCAAAAGAAAAAGAAGAAATAGTCTGTTTAGTTTATAGAATTCTTTAAGATTAATATTGTTTTTCTCGCTGTTTTTGTTGTAGCATTATTGTCTTCGTGCCAATGGCAGGAGGCACGGGATGTTGTGGCTATGGCTGATAGCATCGACCTGAATCATCATGTGATTTATGATGACACAGTGGCGTTACGCAAGGCGATTCATACATTGAACAACCCTTTGGGCAGAACCTTCCAACGCAGTACGCTGGGCAAAGCATTCTACTATATGGGGCGTAACTTGGAGGACGATTATAGCCAAGTGGCGCGTGCAGCGGAGTGTTATGTGGCAGCCGACTGGCTGAAGATTGATGACCCTATCTATAGAGGAAGGGTCAATTCGTGCATGGCAGGAATATGTGGAAACTATGGTAAAGATAGCTTATCATTATTGTTTTATGAACGAGCATTAGAGCATTTTGCATTATGCAATGATACAATATATTATGCGAGGGGGTTGCTTAATATAGGCACGAGGATGGATGCATTGCATCGATTAGAGGAGGCTGATAGCATATTGCGTATGGCAGCACAATATGATCTTACGGATACATATTGCTATTCTGTAAACGATGCCTTTGCCAATCATTACTACCGATTACAATCCCCCCACTCGCCCGATTCGATCATATATTATCTACGAAAGAATCCGATAACAAATTCTTGGAGAGCAAGTTTCTTGGCAGGTGCTTTTTATGATTTAGGTCAAATGGATTCTGCTGCGTATTACGCAACAAAAATTGTATATGATTTCAATATACCTGCTCATAAAGTGAGTGCTTATTATATATTACATAAATATGCCATCTTGAATAACGATATATTAGCTGCAGATAGCATTGCTGGTTTGCGTATGGATGAAAAGCGTAATGCAGAGTTTGAGAAAATAGATTCCATAGATGGTATACAAATATTTGAAGAGTATTTGGCATATTGTGCGGTATATCGTCGGCGCGTGTTGCTATATTGTTTGGCAGGACTATTGGCTTTGTCGGTCGTGGTAGCATTATTGTGGTATTGGCAGAGAGCAAAAAAAGAGGTACATGCACAAACGGAGGCAGTACAGTTAGCGCAGGAAGCACACCAGCAGACATTAGAAGAGCAACGCAATCAACGCTTGGAGGCACTGATGCAACATGTGGAGCATTTCCGTGCGCGCTATCCAAAACCAAATAAAGAGTGGAGCAACTATGAAAAAATGCGTAGTGAATTGAATCAATCATTGCTGTGCCTGTTGGATAAGTTGGCAGAGCGTAAATTATCAGAAAAAGAAATCCGTCTGTGTATATATTGTCTGCTTTACCACGATGTGAGTACAAAAGTATTGGCAGAATATATGATTTATTCAGCAGTGGGTATTCGCACATTCAAACAACGTACAGCCCAAAAATTGGGTACTACCGCAGCAAATTTATACGATTATTTGGTCAATTTGGCTATTGCGGATTGAGTAAATTAGTCCATTTTTAGCGTTTGTGCGCAGGGTAAACTTGCAATCGCTTAGTAATTAGGCGATTGCAAGTTTTGTTTTGTGCGCTATATTTTTTGCACACACTCCGAAAAGGCAGTACCTTTGCACCGCAATTCAACCAAGTGGGTTGCTCAATAAATTATTAACTAATTAAAAATTATACGTATGAAAAAACTACTAATCTTAGCATTGTGCTTATTAGGTATTTGCAATGCACGCGCTGAAATGATGACAGCTCAAGAAATCATCTTAACCGAAGTATATCACATGCAACCATGGGATAGTAAGGAGAGTGATGAAAAAGTCGATTTTCAACATGGGAATAGGATTTATGCTTCTATTGAGGGTAATCAATTATCTGTTGATACGGGTACAGGTGAGTACGCGTATGTAGAAGTGACTAATCAAGAGAATGGCGATGTGGTAGCTGAAGAAGAATTTGAAGGTGAAACAACTATGTATATCCCACAGAGTGGAGAGTATGAGTTGTACATATATACTGAATCAGGTACAGTAATGGCTGGCGAGTTTAGCGTAGAATAAACTTCATACAGGCAACCCAACAATACTTTTACGTTAGAGTCGTCAGTCATTACTTTTTAGTAAACTTAATTTATTAATTTCTTAAAAATTACAATTATGAAAAAAAAATTTTTTATTGCAATTTCTGTAGTTAGTGTTTTTGCTATGGGAATGTTGATGGTGGCATGTACATCAAAATCAAACAGTCTTAATCCGAATGAAGATGTTGCTTTTGAGGAGAGTGTACAACAGGTCAAAGAAACTTCTTCTGACGAATGGGAGGCGTTCTATGCAGCAGTAGATGAACTGAATTCGAAGTATTTCCCTAAAAATAACTTAGCGAAATATGTTGTTGCAAGTGATGATGTAGAGGTGGATGAAGAGATGAAAGAAATCGTTCGCGCAGATGCTCTTGGAGCCGCTCTTGGGCTTTTGGGCGGTTCAACATGGCAGGAGAGAATCGTTTCAGCCGTGATTAATGCAGCAGTGGAATCTTATAAGGAAGCTACAAATAGTGATTGCCAAGTGACAACAAACTCACTAATATTTATCAATGACCTTGACCACTCTTCGGTGGGTGTGGTTGTGGGACAACAACACAATGCTATTGTCCATCAGTTAATGAGTGATAATTTTGCTGTTAGTGGCTTAACTCGTCAAGAGATTATGACCGTTTTTGTTCAAACATACGAGGAGTTATACTTTCCTATTAATAGTACTTTTAGGCGTGCATTAATCAATGGTACATTGAGAATGCCAGCATTGAATACAAGTGTACAACGAGCGAATAATCAATTTGATATAGCTGCTTCATCTTTATCCATCAGCGTACTGCATGACTATACGGAAGAGTATCTATCAGTGGTGGACCGTACTATTTCAAATGAGAATGACAAATCATCAATACAAACTTACGCATGCCAAACATACTATAGTAGTGCATTGTGGGTAGTACAATAATATGTATGAAAGAGTACTTTAAAAATCAAAAAGGCATTTTCCTAGGGATGCCAGTAGCGTATTTGCTCTTATCTTTTTGCCCACAAGATTGGTTATGGACAAAAGCAGTGTTTGCACTTATGGCGCTGGAAAGTATTTTGATATTTTATCTCAAAATACGCCGAAAAAATGAAATAGGCTTATTTGATATATTAGGTACTATAATGTCTGTGTTATTTAGTATGTGCGTAAATCTGACCATGGTTTTAGAAACAGCATTATATATATATTGGATATTATTGTTAGTTAGCATGATAATTTGTATGTGTACGTGCAAAGAAGAAGATACCAAGTCTATTGCCCTATTGCATGTGATGTATATGACAAGTTGTGCGTTAGCAGTTCCTGTATGGTGGACAATCTAATAACAAATGGCCACTTCTATTTAAGATTCACCACAAAGGACTACAAAAAGGTAGTCTTTTGTGGAAATCTTGTAGTAAAAAGAAATTCTGGATGTCTAATAAAGTAAATGAAACAATCATTGATACGAATTAAAACTTATTTAGTATGAAAAAATCATTTGTAGTATTTTCCTTGATTGGCTTAGTGACCATCGGGATGTGTTTTAACTCTTGCAGTAAAGAAACAAAAACAACGTACAGTTATGAAGAGGGTTGGGAGATGTTTAATACTGAAGTAGCTAAGTTGAATCAAACGTACAACCAATTACTGTTGGATAGTACACGAGTAGCAGAAGCAAAGGTGGAGAAAGATTTTGATTTGCGCTGCACATATAAAGGTGCTAATAGCGGCAAATTGATGTACAAGGTGTTGGAACGTGTGTTTAGCAAAGAATTTTTGGCAAAGTCAGAAGGAATGTCGCAAGATGAGTTGAAAAAGAGTGTGATGGAGGAGACAGAGAAACTGACAGGCAGTCTTGATGAGCAGTTGAAGGCACAAATCCTAAATACTAATTTAGATGAAACAAAAACGACCAAGATAAATGCTCAAAATGAACAAGTACTTGCAGATTTTACACAGTTTGGAATGAATTTGACCGTCAGTGAGATGCGAGATTATACGGAAGCGTATATCAAGTTGATTAATACCATACTGACAGAAAAAGAGGAGAAAATGATACTGACTATGCAATGTAGTATGCAGTATTATATCTTTGCCTTTTGGAACACAGAGGGAGCGAAACTATAATTGCGTAGAAGATAGAATCAAAAAGACTGCCAAATCACTTGGCAGTCTTTTTTGATTGGATATCGGATATTGGATATCGGTATGTTGGGATTAATCCTCGTCCTTTTGAGGTGTGGTTAGATCATTGTTCTTTTTTTAAGATTTCCCAGTGACCTTCTTTGCGACCTCCGATGCGTGAGAGGATACCTTGCGTTTGGAGTTTTTTTAACTGCCATTCAATACCTTTGGTTGTTATTCCCGTCAAGATGGCGAGTTCGTTAATGGTTATTGTCGGATTTTCTTTGATTGCATTGAGAATGTTTTTCCTAGTCTTTTCCCTAGTCTTTTCCCTAGTTTTTTCTACAGTCTTTTCCGAACTCTTTTCCACAGTGTTTGTATTAGGTTTGTTGTAGAAGATAGTCCATATGCCCGCACCATCAAATCTCCATTCAGGTACAGGACATCCGTAGTCGGCACAATAGGTCTGAATGCGTTCTATACCTTGTCCCCATGCTTCCACCTCACCAGCTCGGAAGAATGTGGCTGCTATATCGGGGTTGTGTGGACGACTACCATGCTTCTGTATAAGGGTTTCCACCGTCCAATCAGCAGGTAATATCGCTGTATTCCAAATCATTACCTTATCATCATATACACTAATCTGAATAGGCGTGAAGCTGCTATAGTCCTTGTGGATTAGCGCATTTAGAATTGCCTCGCGCAACGCATCTCGTGGTATAGGTAGTTCGTCAATGCGTTGTAGCCCTTCGTATCGGATGTATGCCTTAGTATATTTGGTGGTAAGGAAGTCCATCGTTTTTTCAACTTGTTGGAAGAGACTTCCGTGCACTTCGTCCTGATAAAGAATTTGGTTTTTATCGTTGAAGAAACCGATTTTTACCCAAGCACCTGTAATAAACTTTTCGGGGTCTGCATGGAATAGTAGGGCAGCAGCTCGTTTGAGATAATTGCCTTCTATTAAATGCAACTTATCCATTAGTTCGGTGTTGCTCAATTGCAATTCATTTTCCGTCATTCGCTGGCTACGCACCACATCCGTTTTGAACATTTGGATAGAAGCCTTATCTAAGTCTTCAACATGCAGATATGGTTGCGGTACGCTATCCCAAGTTCGCCCACGCTTGCGCAACAGAAACTCCTCCAAAGCGTTGCCTGTAAGTTCCTGTTTGGTAGAACCCGAACGAATATAGTATGCACCATTATAAGCAATAGCTGCCATATTTGGCTCCACAACAATCTCAAGATAGGTTTTATCATCTTTAGTATGCTGGTTGACACTGCAAACAATACCCAATTTCTGTACAATCTTGTTAGGAATATCTTCTTGCAATTTGTGCGGATTATCTACGCCCACCACTTCGCCATTATCAGCAATACCTACATAGAGTGTGCCGCCTTTTGCATTAGCAAAGCCGCAGATTTCTTTTAGAAAATCGTCTCTCCAAATCTGTTTGTATTCTACCGTTTGCGTTTCCATAAGGATTTCTGTTTTGTTGTGTGCCTATGTGGCATAGATGAAAAACGCTGCAAAGATACACTTTTTTGTGCAGATACACAAATTTATTTTACTAATTCGGTAATTTGTGGCGTTTTCGTTCGGTAATTTGTGACTTCTTTGCAAAAAAACGAGACTGCCGTTACGGCAGTCTCGCTGATGATTGGATATCGGATATTGGATATCGGATAATGGTTATCGGATATCGGTATTGCGGAATTAATCCTCGTCTTTTTGAGTAGCCTCGTACTCCTTGATGAGTTTGTCTTGTACATCACCAGGAACGAGTTCGTAGCTCTTGAACTTCATCGTGAAAGTAGCACGACCACCCGTGAGAGAAGACAATGTAGTAGAGTAAGAGGACATCTCTTTCAAAGGAACCAATGCCTTGAGTGTGGTGAAGTTTTTCTCAGTCTCCATACCGAGCACCATACCGCGGCGACCGTTGATGTCAGACATTACATCACCCATAATCTCGCTTGGTACGAATACCTCAACCTCGTAGATAGGCTCCAAGAGTTTTGGATTAGCGTTCTTGAACGCCTCAGCGAAGGCGTTGCGACCTGCCAAACGGAAGGAGATTTCGTTGGAATCTACTGGGTGCATCTTACCATCGTAAATAATAACGCGCACGTCGCGAGCGTAAGAGCCAGTCAAAGGACCTTGCTCAATACGATCCATCAAGCCCTTCAAGATAGCAGGGATAAAGCGTGCATCAATAGCACCACCCACGATAGAGTTGATGAGCACCAACTTGCCGCCCCACTCCAATGGAATCTCTTGGGTGTCACGAACAGAGATGCGGTACTCTTGGTTACCGAACTTGTAAACCTCCTTAACTGGTTCGCCCTCTACGTATGGCTCCACAATGAGGTGTACTTCGCCGAATTGACCAGAACCACCAGATTGTTTCTTGTGGCGATAGTCAGCGCGAGCAGACTTGGTGATGGTCTCACGATAAGGAATCTTTGGCTCTTCGTATTGAACCATCATCTTATCGTTGTTCTCCAGACGCCATTTCAGGGTGCGGAGGTGGAACTCACCTTGACCTGAAACGATCACTTGCTTCAACTCCTTAGATTGCTCTACTACCCAAGTAGCGTCCTCCTCGTGCATACGGGTGAGGAGAGCAGAAAGCTTCTCAGAGTCAGCCTCGTTCACTGGCTTGATAGCACGGCGATATTTAGGATCTGGATAAGAGATAGCTGGATATTGGTTCTCACAGTCTTTTGCATTGAGGGTGTTACCTGTGCGAGTGTCTTTGAGTTTTACAGTAGCAGCGATGTCACCAGCAGACACTTCCTCTACAGGCACGCGGATATTACCAGCCACAGAGTAGAGTTGAGAGATACGCTCTTTGGTGCCGCGATCAACGTTCAATACGTCATCACCTGGCTTGAGGGTTCCTTGCATCACCTTGAAGTAGTTCACCTCACCGATGTGTGGCTCAACTGATGTCTTGAAGATGAATGCAGAGGTAGGAGCAGTAGCCACAGGAGCTACTTCTTCTGCGTTGATAGTCAATGGTTTTGGAGCATCTGCTACGGATGGGGTCATCTCGCCAAGGAATCCCATGAGGCGGCGGATACCCATATCGCGAAGACCGCTGGTGCAGATTACTGGGTACATGCTACCTTCTGCAAATACGGTTTGAAGACCGCGCATGAGTTCTTCGTCAGAGAGAGTGCCTTGCTCGAAGTACTTGTCCATGATAGTCTCGTCGGACTCAGCAGCCCACTCGAGGAGTTGAGCGCGAATCTCTTCTACAGTAGCTTTCTCGCTCTCTGGGATATCTTTAGCCTCAGGCGCACCACCTTCTGCTTTCCAAACGAGCATTTTGCCTTGGAGCACATCAATGGCAGCGTTGAAGTCCTTACCTGCGTTGATAGGATATTGGAAGAGGGTACATTTGTTACCAAACACCTCTTTGAGTTCGTTGAAAGTACGCTCGAAGTCAGCGTTCTCGTGGTCGCACTTATTGATGACGAAAGCGATAGGTTTCTTAGCTTTCTCAGCGCGGCGGAAGTTGTTTTGTGTGCCCACCTCTACGCCACCATTTGCGGTAAGGGTGATGATAGCGGTGTCAGACACGTGGAGAGCTGTGATAGCACCACCACAGAAGTCATCTGAACCTGGGCAGTCGATGATATTGAGTTTTTTGTTATTGAACTCGATGTTACATACTGAAGAAAAGACTGAATAGCCATATTCTTTTTCTACTGGAAAATAGTCGCAGACGGTAGATTGTGTTTCAACGGTTCCGCGACGTTTGATGACCCCGCACTCGAAGAGCATGGATTCCATAAGGGTAGTCTTACCCGAGCCACTGCCACCCATGAGGGCAATGTTCTTAATCTCGTTAGCTTGATAAACTTTAGCCATAACGTGTTTAGTTTTAGATGTTAAGTATTTTCTTGTTTACTTTGTTCACATAAAGTGGTTACGCTGCGCTTCGCGAAAGTAGTCTTCGACGAAATAGGTTCTGCTACGCTCCACATAAAGTGAGGTGTTTTTTTGATATCGCTTGCAAAGGTAATGAAAAATTTGCAATTGAGCAAATTTTAAAGCGAAAAAGTTTCAAAGTTTATGAGGATTTAATGCAAAAGAGTGATTTTTGAGAGCGCATCTTCCTCTTTGGCGGTCATCTGGGCTTTGGTTTCGGGAGTTTTGTCAGCTTGACCCGTGAGGTGCAACAAGCCATGGATAATAATGCGATGAAGCTCCTGTTCGAAAGTCGCTCCTACCTGTTCGGCGTTGGTAGCTACCGTATCCAAGGAAATATATATATCGCCATTCACGCGCGTACGCGTGGTATAATCAAAGGTGATAACATCCGTATAATAGTCGTGCTGGAGAAACTCGCGATTGACAGCAAGTATCTTCTCGTCGTCGCAGAAGATATAATTAAGTTCGCCCACAGAAAAACCATACTGTGCAGCCACAGCACGAATCCAACGCTCTACTTGAGGAAGGTTGAGAGGGGGCATGGAGATGTTATCGGGGGTAAAGGTAATCATGGCGGGAACTCAGAAGCTTAGAAGTTCAGGGGCATAGTAGTTTAGATGTTAACTGAAAAAGATGCTGGCAACGGTGAAAGCTGCGATAACGCCTATAAGGTCAGCGATTAAACAACAAACGACAGCATGACGAGTGTCCTTTATACCAATACTGCCAAAATAAACAGCCAATACATAAAAAGTGGTGTCTGTAGTACCTTGTAGGATACAACACAAACGACCAACCAAAGAATCGGCACCATGTGTAGTCATGGCTTCGATCATTAATCCACGTGCACCACTACCAGAAAGCGGTTTCATAATAGCTGTAGGAACAGCAGCAGATAAATCTGGATTGATACCTACAAGTGAAAAAAGATAGGCTAGTCCTTGCTCTAATAATCCCATAGCTCCGCTAGCGCGGAACATACCGACTGCTACTAGAATTGCAATCAAGTATGGAATGATACCAATAGCAGTCTTGAAGCCTTCTTTAGCTCCGTCAATAAATGCTTCGTAAACATTAACTTTTCGGATTGTAGCTTGTATAATAAACCAAGAGATAACTCCCAATAGGATGATTGCAGCCAAAAGAGCAGATGTTGCGCTGAGTGTTTCTTCTGGTAGGCGTTTTGCTAAAATGAGCAAAAGAACGACAAGTGCGGTAAGTAAGGTAATTACGCCTAAAACCACCTTGTCCCAGATGCGAATTCGTTGTGCTACACAACAAGCAAGTAGTCCTGCGAGTGTGGAGAAATATGTGGCAATGAGTAATGGTAGAAATACGTCGGCAGGATTAGCAGCACCAAGTTGTGCTCGATATGCCATGATAGTAGTCGGAATAATCGTAAGTCCGCTGGCACCCAACACGATAAACATAATCATCGCATTGCTGGCTTTGGTCTTATCTGCGTTAATCTCCTGCAGCTGGGTCATTGCTTTGAGCCCGATAGGGGTAGCGGCATTGTCCAATCCCAACATGTTGGAGGCGATATTCATAAACATTGTGCCAAAAACAGGATGCTCCGCTGGAATCTCAGGGAAGATGCGACGGAAAAAAGGTGCAACACCCCGCGAAAGCGTATTCACGACACCGCCCTGCTGGCCAATAGTGAGAATACCCATCCAAAGCGAAAGAATACCCGTCAAACCAATGGAAATCTTAAATCCACTCTCCGCAGAAGCAAAAGTGGAGTTGAGTATCTCGGAGAATATATCGCTTTGCCCAAACGCAAAAAACTGCACGCAACCCATGACGATTGCGAGCAAAATAAGTCCTATCCAAATATAATTTAATACCATATTGAGCGCAAAGGTACGATTTTTTTTTGAAATATGCAAAAAAAGTTGTAATTTTGCAGCGAAATTGGGAAATATACAATTAAAGTATTAAACATTGGATTTGTTAAAAATAGCACTATATCGTTTTTGGACTTGGTTGAGGCATCAATTGACTTCCCGTCATACAGGTGGGCATGGGGTACATTCGCCCTGTCTATTTGAATGGACAAGCATGATTATGTCGGATACAAACGTCTATTATGCATGGGGTGAAATAGAGAGTTTGCGTCAAAGCTTGCAGATGGATAATCGAGAAGTGTTGTTTACGGATTATGGCTCTGGATCATCGGTGAATGGAGCACAGAGTCGGCGTATAATCTCAGAGATAGCTAAAAGTAGTTTGGCGAAAAAGAAGTATGCTCAAATGTTAGCGAGATTAGTGAGATGGATGGGGGATTCGCAAGGGGCGATTAGTGATGGGCAATTGGCTATAGGCAAAGGTTTGAATATTGTGGAGTTGGGGACTAGTTTGGGAATCACAACAGCATATTTAGCAGCCATGGATAGCAGAAATAGCGTGTTGACCTGTGAGGGGTGTGCTGCGGTGGCGGAAATAGCAATGGATAATTGGAAGTGCTTGGGATTGAGTAATATAGATTGCAAAGTGGGGGAACTGACTGTTGATAGGTTGCGCTTGATAGTTGATGGTCTGCCAGAAAATGTGGATGTGGCATTTGTGGATGCAAATCACACATATGCGAGCACGTGTGCGTATTTTAATGTGTTGGCGAAAAAGGTGCATGACAAGAGTGTGATCGTGGTGGATGATATACACTATAATCCCGAGATGGAACGAGCGTGGAATGAGATTTGTGCGGATAGTCGGGTAACAAGTACAATAGACTTATACCAGATGGGAATGGTCTTTTTTGATAAACATTATTGGAAAAGAAATTATAGAATGCGTTTGTAAATCAGATTGTTATGAAAATTTACACAAAGACGGGTGATAAAGGAATGACTTCGTTGGCAATAGGAGGTCGTGTACGTAAGTCATGCGAACAATTAGAAGCATACGGAACGGCAGATGAACTGAATAGTTTTGTGGGTTGTTTGCGTGCAAAGATTGGTGCTTGTGATAGTGGTTGGGGTGTGCTGATTGATGAGCAACTATCTTGGATTCAAAATCGCCTATTTGATGTGGGAGCTATATTGGCTGGTGCTCATATGGAAGTGCCAGAAAGTGCTGTTTCCCAGTTGGAACAGTGGATAGATGATATGCAATATCAATTGCCAGAATTGCGCGAGTTTATTTTGCCTGGCGGTAGTGAAGAGGTGGCGTGTTGTCATGTGTGTCGCACCATCGCTCGCAGATTAGAACGTGCCATTATAAGGTGGTGTGATTCGGATAAAAAAGACTTCCCAAATCAGGTCGTGATTTTTGTAAATCGTTTGAGTGATTATTGCTTTGTGTTGGCTCGTTGGGTGGCAAAAGAACAAAAAATAACACCATTTGTTTGGAAAAAGATGTAATTTTTACAAAAAATTTGCATATATAATATTTTTTTACTACTTTTGCACGCTTAATTTAGTAACAAGCGCGAATAGCGCTGCCTTTTATTATGTATTGGACTTTAGAATTAGCTACAAAAATTGAGGACGCTCCATGGCCAGCAACCAAAGATGAGTTGTTGGATTATGCTAATCGTATAGGTGCTCCTTGGGAGGTGATTGAGAATCTTCAAGAGATAGAGGATGATGAGGAAGTGTTTGAATCTATTGAAGATATATGGCCAGATTATCCTACGAAAGATGACTTCTTTTTTGATGAGGAAGAATATTGATTCGTGTGTAAAAAAAGATAAATTGGGTGGGGTTGTGAAACGATATATTGTACTGATTGGTGGTTTGTTGTGTGGTAGTTTGGCTATTCAAGCGCAATTTGATCCGCAGATAGGGCAGTATATGTTTTTGCGTTCGGTCTATAATCCTGCTGCGATAGGAGAGGGTGATTTGATGAGAGTATCAGGTAGTCATCGTATGCAATTTACGGGCATTATGGATGCTCCGATGACGACTAATTTTTCGTTTTCTTCGCCCTTTGTGATAGGTAAGACTCGTCATGCGGCAGGTGTGCGTTTTGTGAATGATCGTTTTGGTTTGTTTTCGAACCAGAGTTTTTATGTGGCGTATGCCTACCGCTTTAAGATAGGTAAAGGGAACTTGAGCGTGGGCGCGGATTTGGGTTTTATGAATTTGACTTTCGCTGTTGATAGCATTAATATAAGCAATATTGCAGATGTAGAAGATAATGCTTATCACACAGTTACTGATGACGCTTTGCCCATGTCCAGTGGTCAGAATGGGGTTTCAGGAATGGGGTTTGATATGTGTTTGGGTGTGTATTATTCGACTCCTCAATGGTGGGCAAGCTTGAGTTATGGTCATGTGACGCAACCGACATTGCAGTGGAGTGATAAGGCAGAATTGAACGTCAGAGGGACGCTGTATGCCGCTGGTGGATATAATTGGCGTTTGAGTAATAAAAGATGGGAGTTGATGCCAAGCGCGATGCTGCAGACTGATTTTGCGGGTTGGGACATTAATCTAACGATGTTGGCTCAGATGGATAATCGCTATCGTTTTGGATTAGGGTATAGGATTGCTGGTAGTGTGAATGTTTTGTTTGGGATGGAAATTATTGACGGCTTGCAAGTTGGATACACTTATGAATTGCCAGCGAATGGGTTGATAAGAGAAAGTTATGGTTCGCATGAAGTATATTTGGCATATGGGTTTAACGTGTTGAAACCTAAGCGAACGAATAGATACAAAAGTGTAAGATATTTGTAAATTGAAAATAAACAAAAAATACAAAAAAATGAAAGTAACAAAAGTATTATCAATCGTAGTATTATTGTTAGGTATGGTTGCCTGTGGTACACCTGCGGGCGAATTGGTCGGTACTACTTCAGGAGTGGGCTTTGTAGAAGCAAATCCGTATGGAATGGTGCTTGTGCGTAAGGGAGCTTTCTTGATGGGTGCTAATTCTCAATCTGCGGTATTTAGCCAGTCGGATAATAATGTGATGGTGACGGTAAATGCGTTTTGGATGGATGAGACGGAGATTACCAATAGTGAGTATCATCAATTCGTGGATTGGGTACGTGATTCAATAGCTTATTCCTTGCTGATAGAGGAAGAAGGTAGTGATAGTGAATTCGCATTGCCTTCTCTTCGTGAGACAGATGATGAGAATGTGCAGATTAATTGGAAGAAACGTATTCCTTGGGAGGCTCGCTTTATGCCAGATGAACCAATTGGTGAGATTCTTTCTCCGATGTTTTATGATGGCGGTTTAGGTGGCTTAAAAACGACAGTGTTGCGCTATAATTACACATGGGTAAATATAGATCAAGCTGTAAAAAGTACCAATAAGTTTGATGTGGCTCGCGGTACCTATCCAAAGGGAGCAACTGTGCGCGTTGATTCTTTTTGGGTGGAGAATGATGAGATTCATTATGAGACAATTGAGCGACCATTGCGCCAACCTACTGATATAAATACCCACGGTATTATTTGTATCTATCCAGATACTATGGTGTGGGCTCGAGATTTTGAATATGCATACAATGATCCTTTGCTATATAGCTATTTTAGTGCTCCAGGCTATGCAGAGTATCCTGTAGTGGGCGTTACATGGGAGCAAGCGCATGCTTTTTGCGATTGGCGTACTAAATTGCTGCGGTCTCAACAAAAGAATGTGATGGTCAATTCTTATCGTCTCCCAACCGAGGCAGAGTGGGAATATGCTGCTCGTGGAGGTCATCGTATGGCAATGTATCCATGGGGTGATCGTTATGCTCGTGATTCTGAGGGCTGTTACTTAGCGAATTTTAAACCATATAGAGGTTCTTATCACAATGATACAGGTGTATCTACTTTGCCTGTTGGTCAGTTCCAACCAAATGATTTTGGATTGTTTGATATGGCAGGTAATGTGGCAGAGTGGACCGCTTCGGCTTATTCAAGTTCGTCAAACGCAAGTGTACATGATTTGAACCCTGAATTCCCTTACATGGCACGCAAGGATGATCCAAATATATTGAAACGTAAGGTGATTAAGGGTGGAAGTTGGAAAGATATTAGTTACTATTTGCAATGTGGCGTCCGTACTTATGAGTACCAATATGAGAGCCGTTCATATATTGGTTTCCGTTGTGTTCGCTCGTATCTAGGAAACTAAAAAGCATTATATATAATAAACAAGGTGTATAATAAGATAAAGTAAAAATATTATGGCAAAAGAAATGACAGCTGGAAACAGCGCAGAGAAAAAAGGTTTTGGTGCACGTTTTATGCGTTGGTATGGTTCTTACCAAGGCAAGCGTGTAGTTGGTATGGTGTATTCCATCGGTGCGTCAGTCGTGATTATCGGTGCGTTGTTTAAGATTATGCACTTTCCAGGTGCTGGTGCGGTGTTGATGATAGGTATGATCACGGAGGCTTTGTTGTTTATGATTGGCTGTTTGGATAAACCACACCCAGAGTTCCATTGGCATGAGGTTTTCCCACAATTGTTGGGTCACGGTACTGAGCCTGAGCTCTTGAAGGAGATGCAATCACGCCCTAAACCAACCTTGATGGGCGGTGGTGCAGGTGAAGGCGGTGCTGCAAAATCAGCAAATGTACCTGCTTTGTCGGAGAAGGATATGGATGCGTTGAAAGACGGAATTGCTGGTTTGGCAAAGACCGCAGTACAACTTAGCGAGTTGGGCAAGGTGGCTACCGCTACTGCTCAGTTGTCAGAGAAGTTGGATGCTGCTGGTCAAGCTGCGGAGCAATTTGTTGTAGCAGGCAAAGCTATTAGCGAGAAGAGCGAAGCTTTGAGCGCTACCTATGGTCAAGTAAATGACGATATGAAGAAAGTGGCTGCTGGTACCAAGGAGTACGAGGCACAAGTGGCTGCTGTGGCTAAGCAGTTGAATAGTTTGAATGCTGTATATGAGTTGCAAGTAAATGCAGTGCAAGCACAAGTGGAGGCATACAAGGCTCAATCTGAAAAAGTGAACGGTGCTACTCAACAAATCGATGGTTTGACCGCTACCGTTAAGAAGATGAGCGATGTGTCTGCAGAGGCATTGAAGGCACAAGAGGCATACGAGGCTGCTGCTAAGAAGTTGGCAAACCAAGTAGCTGACTTGAACAAAGTATATGGCAACATGCTCAGCGCATTGTCTTGATAGATAGTAGATTGTATTCACTAATCGCAAATTACTTATTGACAAAGTATGAGTGGAGCAACTAACTGTCCGGAAACTCCGAGACAAAAGATGATTGGTATGATGTACCTGGTGTTGACCGCCATGTTGGCGCTCAACGTCAGTGCAGCCATTCTGAATGGATATACGCAGGTGGACGATAGCTTGCATGCAACTATCGAGACCATGCAGGATAGTAATGCCGAGACGTATGCTACCTTTAAGGCCGCTCTGGACAAGAACCCAGAGAAGACACAGGAGTGGTATGATAAGGCTATGGAAGTAAAACGCGTATCGGATGAGTTCTTTGAGTATGTACAAGGATTCAAAGACGATATGGTGCTCTTGGCAGACGGCAAGAATGCAAAGAAAGATGCTAAGGTGAGCGAGATTGGTAAGAAAGACGATACCAATATCCCAGCCCAATACGCTATCAGCGAAGGTAATGCGACTATTCTCAAGGAGAAGATTAACCGTTTCCGTGAGTTCTTGATCAAATTTACTGACGATGTACCTGGTGCAACCATGTTTCATGAGGAGATGAACCGTACCTTTGTGACCGATGATGGTCAAAACGCAGAAGGCGATCCTGTAACATGGGAGAATATGATTTTCAATGAGATGCCAATGTGTGCCTCTATCACCATTTTGACCAAATTGCAGAACGATATTCGTCACTGCGAGGGTGTGGCTACACGTCTGCTCTTGGGTGCGACTGACGCAGGTGACTTGCGTGTGAACAAGTTCAACGCATATGTGATCCCTTCTGCTAACTATGTGGTGAAGGGTACAAAATATTCAGCACAGGTAATTTTGGCGGCGATTGACTCTACACAAACTCCTGAATATTATGTGAATGGTCAGAAATTGGGTAGCAATGGTGTCTATGAGGTGATTGCCAATACAGTAGGTGTACAAAAGATAACGGGTAAGATTGGCTATATGGATCAACAGGGTGTGATGCAGTATTTGCCATTTGAGCGCGAGTATACCGTGGGTGAACCTACTGCAACCATTTCCAATACAGATCTGAATATTATGTATCGCGGCTATGATAACCCATTCTCTATATCGGTGCCAGGTGTGAGTGCGCACTTGTTGCAGGTGACTTGTAAACAAGCTTCTGTGGAGCAGAGCAATAGTATGTGGATTATCCGTCCGAATACTAATTCGCCTGATAATTTGGAGATCGAGGTGTACGCTAATATTGGTGGCTCATTGACCTTGATGGGTTCACAGGTATATCGAGTGAAGAATCTTCCTCGTCCAGATGCTTACTTTGAGATTAATGGTGTCCCTACAGAAGATACACGTATTCCTCGTGCACATTTGATCAATCCTAAAAATAAGATTGTAGCATCGTATGGAGCAGATGGATTGGTGCAAGCTAAGTTTGAGATTACTGGTTTCCAAGTGAAATTGCCTACGGGTGCTTCAATCTCAGTGAAAGGTGATCATTTTGATACCAAATCATTGGATGCTATCAAAAAGTTGAAACAAGGAAATATGCTCAACCTTATGTATATTAAGGCAAAAGGACCAGATGGAAAAGAGGTACAACTCCGTGGTTTGTCCATTGAGTTAAATTAAAAGAATATTATGAAGAAAGTTGGTTTAATCATTTTCGCATTGCTTGGAATGAATAGCATCCAAGCGCAGTACCAAGTGAATTCATTTTTTGATAACATGGGTATCGTTCGTCTTGAAACTCAAGAGTTGTCAGAGGCTGCAGACACTTTGGTAAGTATTTTTCACCGCGCTGATGATGTAGTGTGGTCGCGTGTCGTATATCGCATTGTGGATATGCGTTTTAAGCAAAATTATCAATTGTACAACCCAGTTTCTCCTGAGGATCCTCAGTATAAATCGTTGTTCTTGGTAATGTTGAATGCGATTAAGGACGGAATGAATGTATATGAAAAATCATCTGATGTAGGTGATATCAAGCCATATTTCAATCTGCCACCTATGCCACGCGAGATGATTCCTACTATTTTGAATACAGATCGTACGGGTGAATTGAGCGATGGTAATATTGCTACATCAGAATATATGTTGTTGAATTATGATTCAACAACACAAGAGATGCGCTTCAATAACTATTCATACAAGGGTTTCGTACGCAATCAGTTGAAATATGTGATTCAAGAGATTGTATTCTTTGACAAACATTATTCTCGTTTGTATTCCAAGATTTTGGCAATCGCGCCAATGCATGCCGATAATACTACATATTATGATGGTATGCCTGTCATGGAAGCCTTGTATGGTCAGATTCTTTTCTGGGTACCTTTTGATGCTTTCCGTCCATATATGGCAAAGCAATATGTAATGCAATCGGATAATGATGCTAAACGTGTAACTTTTGATGAGTTTTTCCTTAAGAAATTATATACATCATATATCGTAGGTTCAAGCAATGTATATGATCGTATGATTCCGGACTATGCAACGACTCCAGAGGCAATAGCTGAAGAGCAGGAGCGTATAGAATGGGAGTTGCTGAGTGCAGAACAAGACCTTTGGGAATATTAATAAGAATAAGATTCAGAGGGCGGGTGTGAACCTGCCCTTTCCTTCATAGAATGAAAAGGCGTCGTATATTCAATATGTATTTTACCACAAC
Source organism: Paludibacteraceae bacterium (assembly GCA_017384225.1). Lineage (GTDB taxonomy): Bacteria > Bacteroidota > Bacteroidia > Bacteroidales > Paludibacteraceae > Colicola. Next base: position 38,976 of record JAFNUD010000028.1, on the reverse strand, counting down.
AGTATCTGTTGCTTTGGTATTGTTTTTGGTAGGATTAGAGTGTTTAGTATTGCTATCTGCTCATGAATTGATGCGTCATATCAAAGAGAATGTCGTGTTGTCTATTGTTTTGAAAGTAGATAATACCTCTGATGAAGTGGAGCGAACAAAACGTATGTTGAAAGCTGCGCCGTATTGCTTAGATTATCGTTTTATCTCACGTGAGGATGCTTTGCGAGAGCATATCAACAATTTGGGAGAAGATCCAACAAGTTTTTTAGGATATAATCCATTGACTGATGCGTTTGAAGTACGTTTGCAAGCAGCTTATGCTCAATTTGATAGTATTGAGAGTATAGAAAAACGATTGTTGAATCTTCCCTATGTGGATAAGGTTATTTACCAACGAGATGTGGTAAAAGTATTGAATAATAATCTAAATGAGATATTTGTAGTTTTGTTTGCAGTTGCATTGGCTTTATTGATGATTGCCTTGGTTCTTATAAGTAATACGATTCAATTGCAGGTGTATTCAAAACGTTTCTTAATCAATACGATGCGTTTGGTAGGTGCTACGCCTTGGGTTATCAAATGGCCTTTTATTGGACGTAATATTCGTATGGGAATAGAGGCTGGATTGGTAGCATTGCTTATGTTGGCAGCGACCTACTATTATTGCCAAACTCGTTTGGGAGTTATGTTGTTTCCTTTGATTTGGCAAAATGTTGTATTTGTTTCTGTCATTGTATTGACAACTGGCGTTATTATAACTTTCTTAGCTTCTTTGATAGCTACAAGTAGGTATATTCGTATGAAAATCAGCAAGATGTATGAAATTTAATCTTCCTAAACTGAATAGTATTTTAATTGCCTCAAGTTTGGTGATTATTATTGTAGGTTTCGCTTTGATGACAGGCGAACCGAGTGATGCAACGGCGTTTAATCCTGACATATTTTCAGTACGTCGTATCACTGTAGGTCCAATGTGTTCTTTATTTGGATTTCTTTTAATGATAGTGGCAATTTTATATAAACCTCGCACAAAATGAGTTGGTGGGAAGCATTATTATTAGGTATTATTCAGGGCTTAACTGAGTTTTTGCCTGTCTCATCATCAGGACATTTAGAGATTGCTCAGGTTCTGTTGGGTACAGCTGGTGAAGAGAATCTTACTTTTGCGATTGTGGTGCATACTGCTACTGTACTTTCTACATTGGTTATTCTTTGGAAGGAAGTCGCACAACTTTTCAAAGGAACATTCACTACGTTCCAATGGAATGAGGATAAAAATTATGTCGCCATGATTTTGGTGTCAATGTTGCCTGTTTTTGTTGTGGGTATGTTCTTCAAGGAGCAAGTGGAGTCTTTTTTTGGTAGTGGATTGTTGCTGGTAGGTATTTGCTTGTGTGTAACAGCTATTTTGTTGTATTTCAGTGAGTGGTTGAGTAAACGTCGTGCAGGATTAGGTCATGAAGTCGGCTATAAGGATGCGATTATCATTGGTTTAGCTCAGGCAATTGCAGTGTTGCCTGGTCTCAGCCGCAGTGGTACTACGATTGCTACTGGATTGCTCTGTGGTGTGAAGAAGGAGGGTGTGACTAAGTTTTCTTTTTTAATGGTATTAATTCCAATTTTGGGTGAAGCGTTCTTAGAATTATTAGATATTTTGAGTGGTGAAGTAGTGAGCTCTTTGGGACTTATACCTATGGTACTGGGCTTTTTAGGGGCATTTATTTCAGGTTGCTTGGCTTGTAAGTTCATGATAAATATTGTCCGCCGTCAAAAATTGATATATTTTGCTATCTATTGCCTCTGTGCAGGTATCTTTGCTATCATATATGGACTTTGTTGAGGGTGAAATATTAGCATTTGACAAGCCTTATCGTTGGACTAGTTTTGATGTCGTTGGTAAGGCGCGATGGATGCTTTGCAAAAAATTAGGGATTAAGAAACTCAAGGTAGGTCATTCAGGTACATTGGATCCGCTTGCGACAGGCGTGGTGGTGGTTTGTACGGGTAAGAAAACGAAATTGATTGATGATTTGCAAGCGCATCAAAAGGAATATGTGGCAACTCTGCAATTAGGTTCTACTACTCCCAGTTTTGATTTAGAAAAGGATATAGATGCTACTTATCCTACCTCTCATATTACTCGTTCATTGATAGATGAAGTGATTCCTACTTTTGTTGGTGAGCAGTGGCAAGTTCCTCCTATGTTTTCTGCAGTAAAAGTAGATGGTAAAAGAGCCTATAAGTTAGCGCGTCAAGGTGAGGATGTGGAGTTAAAGGCAAAATTGCTTGTTATAGACGAAATAGATATTCTGCGTTTTGATGAGCAAACGATGCAATTAGAATTGCGTATAGTTTGTTCTAAAGGAACATATATTCGCGCATTAGCACGTGATATCGGCAAGCGACTGAATAGTGGAGCGCATTTGATAGCACTGCGTAGGACAAGAGTAGGGGATGTACGCGTAGAGGATTGTATTACATTCGAACAATTTACAAACTTGATAGATAATGAGATTAAGTGATTTCAAATTTAAACTTCCTGAGGAGTTGATTGCGCAATTCCCAAGTCGTTTTCGTGATGATGCGAAAATGTTGGTATTGCATACTAAGTCAGGTGATATTGAACATAAAACGGTAGCAGATTTTGCATCGTATTTTGATGAGGGAGATACTTTAATCGCTAATGATACAAAGGTTTTTCCTGCTCGATTGTATGCAAAAAAGGAAAAGACATTGGCGAATATAGAGGTGTTTTTATTGCGTGAGTTGAATCATGAGAATCGTTATTGGGATGTCTTGGTGGATCCTGCGCGTAAGATTCGTATTGGTAATAAATTGTTCTTTGATGAAGATGCCACGATTTTTGCAGAGGTAATTGATAATACTACTTCACGAGGTCGTACATTACGTTTTTTGACCGACTATGAGGGTGATGATTTTGTTCAACATCTCTATGGTATGGGTACTACGCCATTGCCTAAATATATCGTTCGTCCTATGAGCGAAGAGACATTTGAGCAATATGAGGCTGTTTTTAGTGATCTTCTTGTTGCAGAAATGGACGAGGAGCGTTACCAAAGTGTATTTGCAAAGCATATTGGCGCTGTAGCTGCACCTGCATCTTGTATGCATTTCTCTAAAAATTTGTTAAAGCGATTGGAGATACGTGGTGTGGAAACTCATACTATTACTTCGCATGTTGGATTGGGCAACTTCAAACCTGTTGACGTAGAGGATTTAACTAAACACAAGGTTGAGAGCGAACAGATTACCATATCTCAAACTGTTGCAGATGCTGTGGATAAAGCGCATGCGAATGGAAAGTTTGTGTGTGCAGTAGGTACCGAAGTGATGCGTGCACTTGAACATGTAGTGGGCACTAATGGTCAAATAAAGGCATATGATGGATGGACAAACAAATTTATCTATGCTCCATATGATTTCACTGTTGCAAATGCTTTCTTTGTGAATTTTTATATGCCGCAATCTACTCAATTGATTATGGTTGCTACTTTCGGTGGCTATGAAAATGTGATGCGTGCATATAAAGAAGCTGTCAAAGAAGGGTATCGCTTCGGTGATTATGGTGATGCGATGCTTATTCTCAACGATTAAGTTATGAATGTACGTATTGACGAGAGTTGGCGACAAGTCTTGCAACCCGAGTTTGATAAACCTTATTTCGAGTTGCTGACCGATTTTGTTCGACAAGCTTATGCTACTCGTCAATGCTTTCCTCCTGCAAAATATATTTTTCGTGCATTTGATTTGTGCCCTTTTGATAAGGTACGTGTGGTGATTATAGGTCAAGATCCTTATCACGATGTTAATCAGGCGCATGGACTATGTTTTTCAGTGCAAGATGGTGTGAAGATCCCTCCTTCACTGGAAAATATCTATAAAGAACTCCACCGCGATTTAGGCAAACCTATTCCAATATCGGGCAATCTCACCCATTGGGCAGAACAAGGTGTGTTATTGCTCAATGCCACACTCACTGTCGAAGCGCATAAAGCGGGAAGTCATCAAGGAAAAGGCTGGGAGGAACTGACGGATGCTGCCATACAAGCGCTGAATAATCAGCGAGAGAATATTGTCTTTATGCTTTGGGGGAGTTATGCGCAGCGCAAAGGACAGTTTATTGATCGCAAACGCCACTTGGTACTGACGGCTGTTCATCCTAGTCCACTCAGTGCCTATCGTGGTTTTATAGGCTGCGGACACTTCTCTCAAGCGAATAATTATCTCCAGCAACACGGATTGGCTCCAATTGCTTGGTAAAAACACCTTAGAACTCTTAAAACTCTTTCTACTTTGAAAACTCTGTTGCTCATAGATGCCTACGCGATGATTTATCGTGCGTATTATGCTTTTATTCGTGCGCCGCGTATGAACTCGCGTGGCGAGAATACTTCAGCTATCTTTGGTTTTGTAGTCACGTTAGAGGACTTGATTAAGCGTGTGAAGCCCACACACTTAGCTGTGGCGTTTGACCCTGCTGGACCTACCTTCCGTCATGAGGCGTTTGAGCAATATAAGGCGCAGCGACAGGAGACACCAGAGGATATACGTTGGGCAGTGCCGCGTATTAAGCAACTGCTTGAGGCGATGAATATCCCTATGCTGCAGGTGGAAGGATATGAGGCGGACGATGTGATTGGCACACTGGCGCACCAAGCCGAAACAGAGGGATTTGAGGTCTATATGGCAACGCCCGATAAGGATTATGGGCAGTTGGTGACCGAGCAAGTGTGCATGTACCGCCCTCGCCATACAGGGGGATTTGAGAAATTAGGTCCGCAGGAAGTGTGTGAGAAATATGGCTTGCAACACCAATCGCAAGTGATTGATTTGTTGGGATTGATGGGTGATAGCAGCGATAATATCCCTGGTTGCAAGGGAGTAGGCGAGAAGACGGCGGTGCAATTGCTTCAGCAGTTTGGTACGATAGAGAACTTGCTCAATAACACCGACCAACTCAAAGGCGCTCTTCAGCGCAAGGTGCAGGAGCAAGTGGAGAATATTCGTTTCTCGAAGTTCTTAGCCACTATCAAGACGGATGTGCCGATTGCTTTTGATGCACAGTCTCTCTTAACTCAAGAGAAGGATTGGGAACGATTGGCTCCGCTTTATAGGGAACTGGAGTTTAATTCACTGCTCAAACAAGCTCCCGCTTCTATTGCTAATAGCCCATCGCCTATAGCCAAATCAACCAAGAAAGCCAAGCCACAGGAGGCGACGCTGGATTTGTTTGCCGCTATAGAAACGGCTACGGATAGTGCTCAGGAAAGTGCGAGCGGCAACTTTGCGGCTACGTTACCACAGCGTTACCACTACGATACCACTCCGATGATGAGCGTTGAAGCAGAAGAGTCTGTGGAGGGGCGTTTGGTGAGTTATTTGCTCAATCCAGAGGTGGCATATAATCCGTCGTTACCTATCCAATGGGAGGCGTTGAAGGCGGATAGTGCGCTGTGGAATCTGTATCAAGAGGTGGAGTTGCCATTGTCGGCAGTCCTTCGCGAAATGGAAAAGGCGGGTGTACGTATTGATGTGGATATGCTTAGACAGGCAGAAATGCAACTCAACGAAGAACTGCAAGTGCTGGAACAAGAGATTTATACGGCGGCGGAAACGACGTTTAATATCAATTCGCCTAAGCAGGTGGGCGAGGTGTTGTTTGACCAACTGAAGTTAGATGCCAAAGCCAAGAAGTCGAAGACAGGTCAGTATTCCACTTCAGAGGAAGTGTTATTGGCGCTCAAACCCAAGCATCCTGTGGTAGGTATGATATTAGCGTATCGCGAGTTGAAGAAACTGATTTCGACATATATCTCTGCCTTGCCAACCTATATCAACCCAGAGACAGGTAAGATACATACGACATATAATCAGACGGTTACAGCTACAGGTCGTTTGTCGTCATCTAACCCAAACTTGCAGAACTTGCCTATCAGAAGCGAGCGTGGACAACTTATCCGTCAGGCGGTGATACCCGATGATGGGTGTATGTTCCTTTCTGCTGACTACTCGCAGATAGAACTACGTTTGATGGCACATTTCTCGCAAGATCCACATTTGGTAGAGGCTTTTCGTTCGGGGCAGGATATCCACGCTGCTACGGCTGCAAAGATTTTCAATGTGCCTATAGAGCAAGTTACCAAAGACCAACGCCGACAAGCTAAGACGGCTAATTTTGGCATTATCTATGGTATTTCGGCTTTCGGCTTGGCACAGCAATTGGATTGCTCTCGTTCGGAGGCGAAGGCATTGATAGATGGCTATTTTGCTGCTTTCCCTGGGGTAATAGACTATATTGAACGCCAAAAGGAGTTGGCTCGTCAGCAAGGTTATGCTGTTACCTTGTTCGGTAGAAAGCGTTATTTGCCTGATATTGTATCACATAATGCTACTGTTCGCTCGTTTGCAGAGCGCAATGCTGTCAATTCGCCTATTCAAGGAACTGCGGCGGATATCATCAAGATGGCTATGGTCACTATTCACCGCCGCTTAAAAGAAGAAGGACTGAAGGCGCAGATGATCATGCAGGTACATGATGAGTTGAACTTCAATGTGCCGATGGACGAGGTAGATAAGGTGCACGAGATTGTGATTAATGAGATGCAGAATGTCGTCCATCTCACCGTTCCGCTTATCGCTGACTGCGGTGTCGGAAAGAATTGGTTAGAAGCACACTAAAACAAAATCGCGAGGCCTTTGCCCCGCGATTTTGTTTATACAATAGGTTGCTTTGCAATCTTATTCTTGTTCGGCAGTTTCTTCTTGGGTTGCTTCTTGAGGAAGACCATAGTCGTTTTCGCCTTCGTCGCCTGCAAAGAAGAGAAAAATAAAATTAACAATAGGGCATAGAATCCACCAACCGCTACGGTTAATGTCATGATAACGACGGATTTGTACGCATATAGTTGGTATCAAAACTAATATGGAAAATCCCCAAGTTAGGATTGTTGAGGCGAAGGTTATACCCATAAGCTTGTCTAAAATCACACCCAATACACTAACTGCGGTACTTGCTAACAAGGTAAAGAGATACCACCACCAATACTCTGAGCGACTTGCTCTGCCTTCAGTGTTGAAGTAATTTGAGAAAACATTTTCAACAGATTCTATTAATGTCATAATATTAAAATTTAATTGGTTTCTGCTTGCAAAGGTACTACTTTTTTACGATATTGGCAAATATACGGAGCATTTGTTATATGCGTAGTTTTTTACTTAATCATATCGCAGCCCATGTATGGTTGTAGTGCTGCCGGAATACGGATACCTTCTGGGGTTTGGTTGTTCTCCAATAGGGCCGCCACGATACGTGGCAATGCCAATGCTGAGCCGTTGAGAGTGTGAGCCAATGTGACTTTCTTATCCTCTGTACGGCGGTAACGGCAGTGCAAACGATTAGCTTGGTAGGTGTCGAAGTTCGATGTGGAAGATACTTCCAACCAGCGGTGTTGTGCCTCTGAATATACCTCAAAATCGTAGCAGAGTGCTGCGGTAAACGACATGTCGCCACCGCTAAGACGGAGTACGCGGTATGGAAGTTCAAGCTTCTTGAGCAAACCTTCTACGTGCTCGAGCATCTCTTTGTGGCTTTCATCAGAGTGTTCTGGTGTATCAATACGCACAATCTCCACCTTGCTAAACTCGTGCAAGCGGTTCAAACCACGTACATCTTTGCCATATGAGCCTGCCTCGCGACGGAAGCATTGGGTGTAAGCGCAGTTCTTGATTGGGAGCTGCGCCTCCTCAAGAATTACATCGCGGTAGATATTGGTAACAGGAACCTCTGCGGTAGGGATAAGATAGAGGTTGTCTAATTGACAATGGTACATTTGTCCCTCTTTATCAGGCAATTGACCTGTACCATAACCGCTGGCTTCGTTTACTACAGTTGGTGGCATGATCTCGGTGTAACCTGCTGCATTAGCTTCCGCGAGGAAGAAGTTGATAAGCGCGCGTTGTAGGCGTGCCCCTAAACCTACATATACGGGGAAACCTGCGCCTGAGATTTTTACACCCAAGTCAAAGTCGATGAGGTTGTATTTCTTCGCTAAATCCCAGTGAGGGAGTTTATCGTTGTTTGCTAATTCTTCGTCAGTCGCAGTATCCCAATCGCGTATTGCAATAGTACCTTCTGCTGCAAGTTTATCAAGCATAGGTTGGTTTGCCCAGTTGCCTATTTTTACAACGAGGTTATCCTCTGCGCTTCCGCCTTCTGGTACGAGGTCGTATGGTACGTTAGGAATGGTAAGCAATAGGGTCGTAAGTGCCTCTTCTGCTTTTGCCATTTCTGCCTCGAACACAGGAATTGACTGTTTGAGTGCACCTGTTTGTGCTTTGGCAGCCTCTGCTTCTTCTTTCTTGCCTTGTGCCATAAGTGCACCGATAGATTTAGAGATTTTGTTCATCTCTGCCGATGCATTATCTTTCTTTTGTTGCGCGGTCTTGCGCTCTGCATCAAGGGCAATTACTTGGTCAATCACTTCTGCTGCATTGGCAAAGTGCTTTTTCTCCAAGCCTGCGATGATGACCGCCTTGTTGTCATATATCTGTTTGAGTGTAAGCATACTATGTATTATTTTTGTCCGACCTGTCCGACTTTTTTGAGCAGTCAGAACATAATAAAAAACAAATTTCTCCTGCCAACTGCCGAGGCAATCGGTAGGAGAAATGTTGTGATTTATCCCTCTATCCGATTAAGCTTCTGCAATCGGTTGGATAGATACGTAAGACTTGTTGTTACGTTTCTTTTGGAATGTTACGATACCATCGGTAAGCGCAAACAATGTGTGGTCGCTACCCATACCCATGTTCTCACCAGGATTGTGTACTGTACCACGTTGACGTACTACGATGTTACCTGCTTTAGCGAATTGACCACCAAAGATTTTTACACCAAGTCGTTTGCTTTCTGATTCACGGCCGTTCTTCGAACTACCGACACCTTTCTTATGTGCCATATCTCTTAAACTTTGCTTTTAAAAAGGTTAAACAATTAAGCCAAAACGATCTCTTTAACAACGAGATTGGTCAAATCTTGACGATGGCCGTTCAATTTACGATATCCTTTGCGACGTTTTTTGTGGAACACGAGAACTTTCTCGCCACGGCACTCGTTGTCGAGTACTTCGCAAACCACTTTAGCCCCCTCTACTACTGGAGCACCTACTTTTACCTCTCCTTCGTTCTCAACGAGGAGCACTTTCTCGAATGTTACCTCAGCACCCTTCTCAGCTGCCAAACGGTTAACAAAGAGTTTTTTGCCTGCTTCCACACGATATTGGAAGCCTTGCATTTCTACAATTGCGTACATTTACTTAAATGTTTTTAATAAGTTACATCGGTCAGGCGAGATACTGAGTCCTCGACGTTGCCATGCGTGGCGTTTAGATGCCCATTGGGCTGTTCTGATGTTCAGGCGCGCTTTAGCACTTGTTCAGCAATAACTCCTGAACCCCTAAACTTCTTAACTCCTAAACTTTCCTGCATCATCCGTCCCCTCAATAGCGCTACTTGTTAGCCTAAAAGCCGAAAAAGCGCGCAAAGGTACTGCTTTTTTTTGAGATGGCAAAATTTTTTTTGTTTTTTTATAAAAAAAGTGCTATTTTTTTGAAAAGTTTGTGTATATAAATAAAAATTAGTACCTTTGCGCGATTTTGGGAAATGTATAATTAAAACGTGCATATATTATGTTAGAAAAAAAGAGTTTATTCATGCTACTTATGGTGGTAGCATTGATGTCTTCATGTATCTCGAGCAAGCAGTTGATTGCTTTTAGAACGGTAACATCAGAGACGGCTGAAGAGGTAAATAAAACAATGAAACCACAGCCGGAGCCTCGTGTTAAAATCAATGATGCTTTGATTATTACGGTTACGGGATTAGATCCAGAAGCGGTGATTCCGTATAATCTGCCAACAGTGACCTATGAATCACCTTCAAGTAGCACTGTTCCTACCACAGCATCATTCCAGTACTATACTGTAGATGAGCAGGGATACATTGATTTCCCTGTTTTGGGCAAATTATACGTAGTGGGGTTACGTCAGTCAGAAGTGATCGAGTTGATAGAGGGAAAGCTCCAAGGGCAGGTGACCAATCCTATTGTTACAATGCGTTTTTTAAATGCGCGTATAACAGTTTTGGGAGAGGTAAAGCGACCAGGTACGTATGCTTTGAATAATGGTCGCATGACATTGTTAGAAGCTCTTGGTGTAGCTGGTGACTTGACGCAATATGGTAATCGCGCTAATGTGTTGGTAACGCGCGAAAATAATGGTAAGGTGGAATTTGCTCGTTTGGATTTGCGTTCGGATGAGATATTTACCTCGCCTTATTTCTATTTGCAACAAAACGATATTGTGTATGTAGAGCCAAACCAAGCACGTACTACCAGTAATCAGTCTATTAGTCTGTGGTTAAGCATGGTTGGTACAGTAGCAAGTGCGGCTACGGTAATAGTATCTGTAATTGACATTAAAAAATAACATAAAAGTATAAGCATAAATCTAAAATAGATATGGCACAAGAAAATCAAGAAATAGATATTCGTAAGTGGGTACTTCGTATCCTGAGAAATTGGTATTGGTTCGTCCTGAGCTGTTTGTTGTTTGGTGTATTTGGTGTATATTATTATTTTTCACATACCAAACAGTTTACTGTGGATGCAAGTTTAATGATCCGTAATTCAGACGATGGAGCTGGTTTGTTGGATGGTGGAATAATGTCAATGGTAGGCATGGGTACTTCTAAACAAACAGCAGATGAAATCGCGATATTAACCTCGCGTGACATTCTGTTGCAAGTAATCAAAGATTTGGATTTACAAACAGAATATCGTAAGAAGGATGGTTTGCGTTGGATGGGACAGTATCCTAAACATGATTTGACAGTAAATTACCAACCAATGTTTGTGGATACAACCAGAACAGGAGCCTCCATCTCAATTAAGGTGCGTAAGAATGATTATTTGGTGAAAGTAAAAACCAAACGTTTTGTGACAAGTCGCCATAAAGTAACCGATTTGACCCAACCGTTTACTACTTGTGCAGGTGATATCTTTTTTACAATCAACAAGCCATTAGAAAAGGGAGATTGTTATAAACTGCGAACGATGTCAAAACTTTTGGCTGCGGAGGTATATAAAGATCGATTTGTGGCCGCTCCAATTGAGAAGGAGTCCAATATTATCAGCATATCTACTGTTACCGATATGCCTGGTCGTGCCATTGATTTTATCAATAAGGAGATTGAATTGTATAATTTGGATGCTTTGGTTGATAAGAATATCATGGCTACCAACACAGCATCTTTTATCAATGAACGTTTGCAATTGATAGAGTCAGAGCTCTCTGTGGCTGAAAAAGAAGTGGAAAGCTACAAGGAAAAACATGGTATTGTGGATCTGCCAAGTGAAGCTGGCATGTATATGTACGAGAGTAATGAGTATAGAAAACGTGCTGACGAAATAGAAACACAGTTAAGTTTGGTGCAGTATGTGGCTGAATTTGTGGCTAACGAACAGAAACGTAATAGTTTGATACCTGCCAATTTAGGTATTGCAGATGCTTCGTTGGTTGCGTTGATTTCAAACTATAATCAACTAGCCCTCGACCGCATGCGCGTGCAACGTACGGCTGCGGACAACAACCCTATGTTGCTACAGATGGAAAATCAGATGGCACTGTTGCGTGAGAATATTATCAGTAGTATTGGTAGTTTGCGTAATAGATTGACTATCTCAAAACAGGATCTGGAAACTCGTTATACTCAAATGGAGAGTCAGCGTACAGATATACCAAGCCAAGAACGCGAATTTGTAAGAGTAGAGCGCCATCGTCAATTGATAGAGACGCTATATCTATATTTGTATAAAAAACGTGAGGAAAATGCTTTGACATTGGCATCTACTGTTGTTTCTGCTAAGATTATTGCAGTTCCACAAATGAATCCTATTCCAGTATCTCCACGTGCAAAAATCATAGGATTGATATGTATATTTTTAGGATGCTGTTTCCCATTAGGTATAATGATTTTGCATGATATCTTTAACAATAAAATTTCGGATGACTCCAATGAATATGAGCGATTAGTTGGCTTGCCTTTTGGAGGTGTCTTAGTGCAAAATCACCACGGAAGACACGTCGCTGTGCGTGAGGGCGAAAATTCTGCATCTGCTGAATTGTTCCGTTCGTTGCGCTCCAATGTTCGATTCATGATGTCTTCTGATGTTACTAATCCTGTCATCTTGGTTACTTCAAGTGTGGACGGTGAGGGTAAATCCTATGTCGCTACCAACTTGGCAATTTCGCTTGCATTGTTGGAAAAGAAAGTGGCTTTGGTAGGATTGGATATTAGAAAGCCAACTTTAGCTCAATATCTCGACCTCGCTTCTAATGGTGCTCTAACAGCGTATTTGGCAGATAATTCCTATACAGTGGATGATTTGATTGTGAAATCAGAATTTAACAATTTGGATATTTTGCCTGCGGGTGTAATACCTCCAAACCCAAGTGAATTGTTGCAAAGTCAGCGTTTGGATGAGTTGTTTAAAGAGTTGCGTAAGCGTTATGATTTCATTGTCATTGATTCTGCGCCTGTGGCATTGGTTAGCGACACATTCTTGTTGAATCGTGTAGCAGATACTACCGTATATGTATCGCGTGCGCGTCACACAACAACGGAGCTTGTTGGATTCATTAAGCAAGTCTATGAGCAAAAACGCTTGCCAAATATCATAACAGTTCTTAATGGCGTGAACGCCAATAAAATAGGTTATGGCTACGGCGTTGATGTGAGCAAAAACAATGCTTAAGCATAGCCCCCAATGATCCTCTGTATAGCCGAGAAACCCCAAATGGGACGCGATATTGCTCGCGTCCTGGGTGCTAATCGGTCACATGATGGCTATATGGAGGGTAATGGCTATTGCGTGTCGTGGGCGATAGGACACCTCTGTGCTCTGCTTGACCCCAATGAATACAACGAACAGTGGAGAGGATGGAATATGTCCTCTCTTCCTATGATTCCAGAGCGATTTGGTATCAAGGTGACAGAAGATAAAATCAAGCAGTTTAATATCATCAAGGAGCTCATTGCGAAAGCCGATATGGTTGTCAATTGTGGTGATGCTGGACAAGAGGGAGAACTGATACAGCGATGGATATACCACAAAGCGGGTTGTAAGGTGCCAGTAAAACGATTATGGGTGTCTTCGCTGACCGAAGAAGCTATTCGAGAGGGATTTCAGAATCTTAAAGACCAGAGCGACTACCAAGGCCTCTATGAAGCTGGATTGATGCGCGCCATCGGTGACTGGCTTCTCGGTATGAACGCTACGCGCGCCTACACGGTTCGATTTGCCAAAGGGGTAGGAAAAGACCGCCAAGTGCTCAGCATTGGTCGTGTGCAGACACCCACCTTGGCGCTTATCGTTAAACGCCAACAGGAGATTGAGCATTTTGTTCCTCGCACTTATTGGGAACTCAAAACCCTCTACCGAGACACCCTTTTCTCTGCACAACTGCCAGTGGAAGAGGATGAGTTTGCTATCACATCCCTTGAACAAGGACAGAAATTGGTAGATAGCATCAAGGACCTACCATTAGAAATTACTTCTGTGGAGAAGAAGAAGGGTATGGAGTATGCACCTCGCCTCTTTGACTTGACCACGCTCCAGGTAGAGTGCAATAAACGCTATGGACTAACGGCAGAAGACACTCTCAAAATCATTCAGAGTCTCTACGAGAAGCATATTACCACCTATCCGCGTGTGGACACTACCTATTTGAGTGACGATATTTATCCCAAAGTGCCAGCCACGTTGCAGGGAATTAAAGACTATTTTCCACAGACTGCATCGCTGCTTGGACTAAAAGCAGATGGTGGTAAGGGAGCAGGCAGTCTGCCTAAGTCCAAAAAGGTGTTCGACAATAGCAAAATCACGGATCACCACGCTATTATTCCTACGGGGCAGATCCCTAACAATCTTACCGATTTGGAGCGTAAGGTTTTTGATATGGTAGCCCTGCGTTTTATCGCAGCGTTTTACCCTCCTTGCCAAGTGGCAAACACCACAGTCCTCGCGTGCGCAGGCGATATATCGTTTAAAGTGACAGGGCGAGAGGTGTTGGAACAGGGGTGGCGTGAAGTGTTTGCTAAAGAGAAAACCGATGATGAGGTGGAGGAGCAAAAGACCTTACCTGCTTTCCGTAAGGGCGAGTCGGGAACTCATCAACCACAGTTGCAAGAAAAGACGACTACTCCGCCCAAGTATTATACGGAAGCCACTTTGATTCGCGCTATGGAAACTGCAGGAAAAACGGTGGACGATGAAGAACTGCGCGACTTGATGAAGGAGAACGGTATTGGACGCGTAAGTACGCGTGCCTCTATCATAGAGAAACTTATTCAGCGCAAGTATATTGTTCGCGAGAAGAAGAATATCAAAGCAACAGAGATAGGACTCAACCTTATTCAAACAGTCATATCTCCGCTGCTCAAGTCAGCAGAACTTACAGGAATATGGGAAAAGAAGTTGCGCGCCATTGAGCGTGGCGACTATGAGGCCAGTCAGTTCTTAGACGAACTGAAGCAGATGACTGTAGAGGTAGTACGTGAGGTAAAAGCCGATAAGTCGGGTATGCGTTGTCCTGTATGTGGACGCGGAACCATTATTCGTGGCAAAACCCGCTATGGTTGTTCCCGTTGGCGCGAAGGTTGCACCTATGCCGAAGCGTTTGGGTAGCCCAAAAAATCCCGCTCGCACCGCACTATTACCGCACTATTAACGCACAATTACCGCACAATTCTAATACTAAATAGAACGAATATGAAACAGTTTTTAATTCTTTTGCCACTTTTGGCACTCACATTGGTAGGTTGCAATCCTACTCCTTCAAACAATGAGCCTATGAATAACGAAGTTATCAGTGCTATTATGGAGCGTCGAAGCATCCGTCAATACCATCAGATGCCAGTGGGTCGCGACACGCTGATGCAAATCATGACCTGTGGTATCAATGCCGCTAATGGACAAAATAAACAGTCTTGGGAAGTACGCATAGTGGATAATCCAACTACCATGCAACGGATTCAAGACCTGATGGCAGTGGGCAACCCTGCTTTGCCTGCCGAAATGGTACGTGGTTGTATGCGTGGGGCGCCAGTTATGACTTTCATCGCGCGTGATTTGAACTACGACTTCTCATCTTATGATTGTGGTCTTTTGGCAGGAAATATGATGCTCGCAGCTCAATCGCTTGGCGTGGGAACTATTTGCCTCGGTAGTCCAGTTCGTTTCATCAACGACGCACAAAACAGCGCAGAGATTCTCTCTATCTTGGGCTTTAGCGAGAGCTACGAACTCTGCCTTTGCGTGGGCTTAGGCTATGCTAATGAAACACCAGCTGCCAAACCTCGCGACATCAATAAGGTGCAATTTATAGATTAAATCCTAATCTACATGAGAGTAGCACTCCTACAATATCCTATCGCATGGGCGGATAAGACAGCTAATCTTCGCTTGACTCAGGAGCGTATCGCTGCTTTAGAGGGTAAGGCGGATATTGCGGTGTTGCCCGAAATGTTCGCCACGGGATTTTGTACCGATCATCCCGAACTGGCAGAAACGATGAACGGGGAGATTATGACCACCCTCCAACGCATAGCGGACCAATACGAGATAGCTATCGTCAGTTCATTCATCTGCTTGCCAACGCCTATTGCCAATTGCCTATCGCCAATTGCCAAACTAGTCAACCGCGGATTTATGGTAGTGCCACATGGCGACGTCCAGATCCAAGACAAGCGCCATCTCTATGCACATGGTGGTGA
Source organism: Paludibacteraceae bacterium (assembly GCA_017384225.1). Lineage (GTDB taxonomy): Bacteria > Bacteroidota > Bacteroidia > Bacteroidales > Paludibacteraceae > Colicola. The sequence goes on along the minus strand of JAFNUD010000028.1, from coordinate 23,133 downwards.
GGATAAGTTTTTTGAGTCTGCTACTGATCGCACCGTATTTGAGTACAAGGGGGTCAAGATCCTGCTGCTGGTATGCTACGATTTGCGGTTTCCCGTGTGGGCGCGCAACAAGACAGGATATGACTATGATGTGATTTTGGTGGTTGCCAATTGGCCCGATATTCGTATTCAGTATTGGGATGCGCTTATAGCTGCTCGTGCTACTGAAAATCAATGCTATATTGCTGCGGTCAATTGTGTGGGTGATGACGGCATGGGATTGCACTACAATGGTCATTCCGTAGCGTATAATACTCGTCTGCAGGATATGGCACAATTTGCTGATGACGAGGCGGGTACACGTGTTGTAGAGTTTGATATTGATGCGCTGCACCATTTCCGTGAGGTGTTACCGCTGTGGAAAGATGCAGATGAGTTTTCTGTGTGATTATTTATTCCTTTCCCTTTTTTTCTGTTGCATATCACTCTAAATTACCCGCTACTTTTGGGGGTTAAAGGAGCTCCTTAGTGGTAACGAAGTGGTTTCGAAAGAGGAGGGTGGGGATTTTTCTACTAGATGATAACACCGAAAAAGGACCTTCCATGGATTGTCCCGATTTTATTATTTGTTCAATTAGCCGTTTTATTATAATCTTCGGTAAACATTCTTTATTTTTGAGTGGACAGTAGTGATTTTTTGTATATTTTTAGGTCTTTCTTGCACATGTGCATTTTTTGTAGTACCTTTGCACACTTTATAGTAAATAAAAACAACAAAAATAAATATTAACTTAAAATTTATTTTAGTATGAAAAAATTTACATTATTCTTTAGCGCGTTGCTCTTCTCTATGATGAGTTTTGCAGGCGTTGTTACCTTTGATGCAGATCATGACAAAGGTAATGCAGGTACCGATTCTAACAATGCTGCTGCTTACACCATTACAAAAAGTGGTGTGACAGTAGAGGTAAGTTCGGGTATTTTGGGTACTTACAACAACGAGACACACTATCGTGTGTATAAAAATCAAACACTGACTGTTACTAGTACAGTGGGCAATATTACTTCTGTAGAGTTTACTTGTACCGCTAATGATGATGCTAAGTATGGTCCTGGTTGCTTCACTGTTGATGGGGGTGAGTACACCTATTCAGGTCCAGTAGGTACATGGACTGGTAGTGCATCTACAATTACCTTCACAGCTACTCCTAATCAAGTACGCGCAACTCAAGTGGTTGTGACAGTTGATGGTGAGGTAATTCCAGATGATAAATCATCCATTCCTACCAAGGATGATTTGGCTGATTTCTATGAGCCAGGTCAATTGTGCGTTTGCGTTTACTTCGAAGAAGAGGTATGTAACGACGTAGTATTTATCGGTTCTTACAATGGATGGGATAATAGCGATCCTGCTTCTATGGCTAAATTTGCTCCACTTGAGGGCTTTGATGGTTGGTACTATGTAGCTGTTACCGATGAGAGCGAGGCTATTGAGGGTAAACCAGTACAATTGAAGCAAGATGGTACTTTCTCTTGGGATTATCAAGGTGGTGATGCTGCTGCTTGGACTTTGATTTCAGGTAAAGTAGATATCCTAGATGGTTACTCTGGTGAGTGCGATCTTAAGAATTATTCTACTGCAGAGCCAGTAATCTTGACTTGTGCTTACTTCAAGAACCACAACAGCCCATGTATTGAGGAGGTATATCATGACTATACCATCCGTTTGACCCCTCCTTTCTGCGCTGATCCTGATGGTGTTTGGTTCCAACCTGCTATCATTGGTTCATTCAATGGCTGGTCTGAGGGTGTTGCTGCATCTAACATTAATCCGGATACCTTTGAGTATATCTTCAAAATCAACGATAAAGAAGGTGGTGAATTCAAGTTCAAAGCGCTTGGCGATACTGATTGGAGCAACCAAATTCAACTTCCAACTGAATACGGTGGCTGGATGGACAATAAAAACGTCAAGTTAGGCAAAGAGACTACCATCACTCTTGACTACTCTGCTGGTAAATATACCAAGTGCGATGAAGCTAAAGATTTGGTAACTCTTACTTATAATGTAACCGTTCCAGAGGGAACTTATACTTGCTACCTTATAGGTGATATGAATAACTGGTCATTCTCCAACGAGATGACCAAAGTAGATGATACTCACTTCACTATTACTTTGGACAAGGTTCACGATGGTATGACTTACAAGTATTGCTCTGGTCCAGATTGGGCATACGAGGAGAAGACAGCTGCTGGCGAAGCCGTTAGCAACCGTACATACTCTGAGAATGACGTAGTAGAGGCATGGACCGCTGTTTATGTGCCATCTGGATATCATCATTTAAGCGTATTAAGTAATAATCCAACAGCAGGAATAGTCAGTGGTTCGGGCACTTATCAGTATGGTACTTATGTTGAGATCTCTGCTATTGCTAATTATGGCTATCATTTCTCACATTGGAGCGATGGTGTGACAACTAACCCACGTTTGGTATACATAACAGGAGATGCGACATATACAGCGTATTTTGAGAAATCAACCATTCCTACCAAGGAAGATCTTGCAGGCTTCTATGAGCCAGGTCAATTGTGCGTTTGCGTTTACTTCGCGGAAGAGGTATGTAACGACGTAGTATTTATCGGTTCTTACAATGGATGGAACACCGATCTTTCTACCTTGGTTAAATTCTCTCCACTTGAGGGCTTTGATGGTTGGTACTATGTAGCTGTTACTGATGAGAGTGAGGCTATTGAGGGTAAACCAGTTCAATTGATGGATGATGGTTCTTTCTCTTGGGATTTTCAAACAGGTGACCCTGATTCATGGACTATCGTATCTGGTACTGTAAATATCTCTGCTGGTTACGACGATGAGGCTGACCTCAAAGGTTATTCTACAGCTGAGCCAGTTATCTTGTTTTCTAAGTATTTCAAGAACCACAATACTCCTTGTGGTTATGTGGCTGAGTACAAAGATTACACTATCCGCCTCCTCGCTCCTTTCTGCCAAGGTCCTGATGGTACATGGTTTGAGCCTGCAATCGTTGGTTCGTTCAATGGCTGGTCTGAGGGTGTTGCTGCATTTGACATTGATGTGGAAACCTTTGAGTATATCTTCAAGATCACCGATAAAGAAGTTGGTGTGTTCAAATTCCGTGCTTTGGGTATTACTGATTGGAGCAACCAAATTCAACTTCCAACTGAAGAAGGTGGCTGGATGGACAATCCAAGCGTCAAGTTAGGCAAAGAGACTACTATCTCTCTTGACTACTCTGCTGGTAAATATACCCTTTGTGATGTAGCTGTAGAACCAGAGCCTACCGATTGGTATCAGTGTGGTGACTATTTGTATTGGGCTTACGAAAATCATCAATTGTTCTTCAAAGGTTCTGGTGATATGTATGATTTTACCGAATGGACATTACCATGGCAATCATATACACATGCTATCCAAGTTATCACTTTGCCTGAAGGTTTGACTTCTATTGGTACATCTGCATTTGCAGGATGTAAATATGTTACATCAGTTGTTATTCCGTCAACTGTGGAGAAGATAGGTGATAGCGCATTTGAGAATTGCCGTATGCTTTCTTCTATTGCTTTTGCAGGTCAATATAGGCTCTACGAGATTGGCAATTGGGCTTTCTATAATTGCCACGAACTGAAAGAATTGCATCTTCCAGAGGGCGTTGCTACTATCGGATATGGAGCTTTCTATGGTTGTACATATCTTGAAGAATTAGTTTTGCCATCTACCATGCAATATATAGAGGATAACGGATTTGCACTTTGCTCTAAACTACAATGTATGAGTGTTATGGCACTTATTCCGCCAGTCGTATCTGCTCGTACCTTCGAAGATGTAGATCGCTCTATCCCTGTATATGTGCCAGCAGGATCGGTATCTCTCTATCAGTCAGCACCTGTTTGGGAAGAGTTCTATATTTGTCCAAAGGAGAATACTTCAACCAATATTCACAATAGCGTGGATAGTGAGCCAACTATGCAGAAGATTCTTCGTGATGGTCAGTTGCTCATCATTCGCGATGGAGTAGAGTATAACGCAATGGGAATGGAATTATGAACAATGAGTGATAAGTAATGATTGTACTTTTGGTGCGGACTTAATTAAGTCCGCACTTTTTTGTCTGTGGAATATACAAATTTTGTATAGATTAGATAATTTTTATATCTTTCTTGCAAATGTGCATTTTTTGTTGTACCTTTGCAGCCGAAAATGTAGAGTAATGAGCACTTTTTTGTCCATAATACAAGAATATATCCGTCTGGGGATTCCCGAACAGATTGATTACAAGAAATTTTACTTGTACTCGCTCATCACGCACTCTACTGCCATCGAGGGATCTACTGTTACCGAAAGAGAAAACCAATTGCTCTTTGACGAGGGAATCACTGCACCAGGGCGCACCCTGCAGGAACAAATGATGAACCTCGATCTTAAACATGCATACGAAATTGCCCAAGAACAAGCCAAAGCACACACGCCCTATTCGGTAAAAATGTTATGCGACCTCTCTGCCTGCCTCATGGAGCATACGGGTTCTACATACAATACACCTTTAGGTTCATTCTCTTCGGCAGCAGGCGACTTGCGACTGCTCAATGTCACCGCAGGGTTTGAAGGACGCTCGTACATGGCGTTTGCTAAAGTGCCACAAGCATTACAAGAGTTCTGCCAATGGCTTAATAACGAACGAAAACAAGTCGCAGCAACAGACATATTGTCTGCCTATCGTCTGAGTTTCTTAGCACATTATAGACTGGTGACTATTCACCCATGGGCAGACGGAAACGGCAGAATGGCACGACTGGTGATGAATATGCTGCAATGGGAGTACAATCTCATTCCTGTCAAGGTACTCAAAGAGCAAAAGGCAGAATATATTCAAGCCCTGATTGATACACGCGAACAAGATAACGAAGATATATTTGTGAATACTATGTTGCGTATCCATCTACATAATCTGTCTGCTGAAATAGCAGCGTTCAATGCTTCGATGGAAGCAAATGATACAAAAGATGATACAAAACAACTAACAGATAGACAGCAAATTATATTGGATTTGATTCGTAAAGATGATACAATAACCATCTCACAAATGATACAAAAGATACAAGTATCAGAGATCACCATCAAACGAGAATTGTCTATCCTCAAAAAAATGGGAGTTTTAGAACGAATCGGCGGACGAAAAGAGGGTAAATGGCTCATCACTAAACACTAAACAGCAGCGCTATAGGCGCGTTCACTAAACAAATCATGACCTACCAATGGAACATACGGCATTTGACTGCGGTGGAACAAGAGACACAGCAGCAGTTAGAACGCGAACTGAACATCAGTTCCGCTGCCGCACGTATGTTGGTCGTGCGTGGCATACAGACCGCCGATGAGGCACGCGCTTTTGTGCGCCCATCACTCGACAATCTGCACGACCCCTTCCTTATGAAGGATATGGACAAAGCCGTGGAGCGCCTGCACCAAGCCATAACACAAGGCGAGAAAATCCTCATCTACGGCGACTACGATGTCGATGGCACCACCGCCGTAGCACTCATGTATCGATTCTTGAAGGGAATCGGCAATCGGACGGCTATGCCTATCGGTAATCGGAGTACAGATGACAACTCGATACCCGATACCCGATACCCGATACCCGCAATCGACTACTATATTCCTGACCGTTATACCGAAGGTTATGGCGTATCTACGCAAGGCATTGACTATGCTGCAGAGCAAGGTTGCACACTTATTATTACCCTTGACTGTGGTATCAAGGCTGTGGAGAAAATCGCCTACGCCAATAACAAAGGCATTGATGTCATTGTCTGCGACCACCATACCCCAGGCGATGAGTTACCCAATGCAGTAGCGGTACTCAACATGAAACGCGATGACTGTCCTTACCCATACAAAGACTTGTCAGGTTGCGGTGTAGGTTTCAAACTCGCGCAAGCATATACACAAAAGTATCTTATCCCGATATCCGATAACCAATATCCGATAACCGAAGCTACGCTCCTCCCTCTCACTCAACTTTTGGCGATGTCCATTGCCTCGGATATCGTGCCTATCACAGGCGAAAATCGCATCCTGGCACACTTTGGAATCAAACAGATCAACCAAGCACCTTTTGCTGGTATATCTGCAGTAGTAGATGTTGCGGGAATAGAAGCTAAGAAACTGACTATCAACGAACTCGTATATAAACTTGGTCCACGTATCAATGCTTGTGGTCGCATGAAATCTGGTCGTGCAGCCGTAGAACTTCTCCTGACCAACGATGCCACTTTCGCTCGCCAGCAAGCCGAAGAGGTCAACCAACATAACGAGGAACGCCGCGACTGTGATACAGAGACCACCAAAGAGGCATTGACAATGTTAGAAGAAGATGCTACCTTTGCGCAACGCCATTCAACAGTAGTCTATGCCCCACATTGGCACAAAGGTGTAGTAGGTATTGTGGCATCCCGTTTGACAGAGACATATTACCGCCCGACTATCGTCCTCACTGCTGGCGAAGATGGTATTATTTCTGGTTCTGCACGTTCGGTGGGAGGGTTTGATATTTATGCTGCCATTGACTCGTGTATAGATCTCCTGACCAACTTCGGTGGACACAAATATGCAGCAGGACTAAGCATGCATATCGATAATCTACCAGCGTTCTGCGAGCGCTTTGAGCACTATGTAGCTACCCATATCCGAGAGGATCAGTTGCAACCCACTTTGCATGTGGAAGCAGAATTAGACTTGGCAGATATCACGCCCGCTTTTTATAATGTGATTCGGTATTTGGAACCTTTCGGTCCTGGCAACCCACGTCCACTATTTGCTTCTCGCAATCTTATCAATCATCGAGACACACGTGTAGTGGGCAAAATGGGCGAACATCTTCGTCTGGATGTTACAGACCGTGCTTACGCCATCACGGGTATTGCCTTCGGGCGAGCCGACATGGCAGAGTATATCCAAAACGGCAATCCCGTGGATATCTGTTACGAGTTAGACGAAAATACATTCAATCATAGAACCACCATCCAGATGATGGTACAAGACATTAAGCCCTCCTAAATGACAGGACTCTTTTTAAGGCTATAAAACGGCTTCACCTATAGAACACCGCAAGCGGATATAGGTTATAGGCAAGAGCAAGAGTGAAACATCCAATAAAAAAGATATGTTCAGTGAATTAGATACCAAAGGACCTCGCCTACGCCGAGGAAGTATTGAAGTAGTTTGTGGAAGTATGTTCTCGGGAAAAACCGAAGAACTCATCCGCCGTATGAAACGCGCACAGTTTGCAAAACTCAAAGTAGAAATCTTCAAACCTGCTATTGATGTGCGCTATAGCGATGCCGAAGTAGTCAGCCACGACCGCAACGCCATCCAATCCACTCCCGTGGATAGCAGCCAAAACATTCTCCTCATGGCAAACGATGTGGATGTTGTCGGCATCGACGAAGCACAATTCTTCGACATGGGTATCGTAGAGGTAGCCAACGAACTCGCTCGCCGAGGCATTCGTGTGATTTGTGCAGGCTTGGATATGGACTTCAAGGGTGTACCTTTCGGTCCTATGCCAGCATTGATGGCTATTGCTGATGATGTGTATAAAACCCACGCCATTTGCGTACATTGTGGCGACTTGGCATATGTTAGCCACCGAACCGTCAGCAGCGATAAGCGTGTCCTTCTCGGCGAGACAGAGAGCTACGAACCTCTCTGCCGTGCTTGCTACGAGAAAGCACTCGCCCAAGAACAAGCATAGTCCCTCGACAATCAAAGTACATAAGCATAAAAAAAATCACACTACAGTTTACACGGCAGTGTGATTTTTTGTGCTTGTATTTTTGTTTACCAATCCCAGTCTCCCACCATGCTGTTTGCAGGGGTGAACACGGTATCCATAGCCTCGCCTGTCCATGTGAAACGGTAGATATTATAAATATTCTTTGGCAAAGGGAATACCAGCGGAGCGTCCAACGCTGCCATAGCTGTATAATATGTCTTACCTACCTCAAAGTGAGTCGCAGAAGTACCATCGCCTACACCATTGTTCTCATGCGCGTATATACCATATAATATACGCTCGTATTCTTCATAATACACCGTCTTAAAGCGGTTGAAGAAGTATTCACCCGGTACACGCCAACCGCCTTCGCGAATCGTCAGACTGTCGATCGTCTCTCCTACCCATGGTATCGTAGAAACTATCTCGCCTGTCGAGTCGATAGGGTAAATATAATCCCAATGGCCATCTATACGATACTCAAACTGCAGAGACATCCGACTAACACTGTCAGTCATAATAGTTTCTATGAACAAATTGCCCGCAGGCTTATTCGTATTAGGATCAACCACAAAGGCATACACCCAATACTCCGTGTTAGGTTGCAACAACGTGAAGAAGTGCTTTATATCCCCATACTGCAAGGAGTGCGACGAGAAGTCTGCCACGAAAGGTATGTGTTGTTGCAACTGCTTATTGCGCCAATATAGATAGTCGGCGTATGCACTATCTAATGACAATAGCATAAACGTCTTCGCTATCTTCTGTGGGGTAATACCTTCCTGCGTTGGTTGGATACTGATTAGGTAAAATGCCTCCTTATTGGTGGAGAAACGCACCTGTGCAAAACTAGCCGACACTTGTTCCACGTCAATGGTAATCTCTACACCCTCTGTATATGCAGCCACTTCGGGGTTACATGCGGCGAATATCGCGACAAGCAGGAGGGGCAATAGACGACGTATATTAGAAAGTAAAGTTGCCATTTTCTTCTTCTTCATCGTTTTCTAATAATGTTTGTACTGTATAGATGAATCGAACACAACCTATTTGGTGATTGCCATAATGACCAAAACTGTATTGTATGTTCGCATTTTTCCACTTACTCTTAGCGCGCATAGCGTTCTCAAATGGCACCACATCATCATCTATCGAATGGAACATGAATACTGGTGCTTTGGGTACCCATGAATAGGTAAGAATAGAATTCTCAGTCATGGCCTTATACAACTCAGAAACCTCTTTGCTTGTGCGATTCATACCCGTAGGAGTAAGCAAGTCGCTGGTGACTTGGGTGCCAATTAGCGCATTGATTTGGTTGGTGGTGTAGAATTTGCTATTCACCCATTTGTCCAGATTCTCGTAGATATTGCTTGCCATCATGGTACGCATGTCCAAATTGAGTTTGTTTCCTACCACCATGCCTTGCATCATGATAGGCACTGCACACGGATAGGAAACCCAATTGGTTTCCACAAACTGGTCATACGTGTATTTTATATCATACGGACCACCGCCTGCAAAGACACGACGTATCTTAATCGGTTTATCATGATGCTCTATCTCGTGTTGAACTGCCATAGTTGTTGCGCCACCTTGCGAATAACCCATCAAATAGATATCATCATGTTCGGGGGCACAACCAGCTTTTTCTAAAAATGGAACTACTGCATAGTACATATTCAACACATTGTGGGCAGTGAGTTCCATAACCAAATATGGGTGAACTTTATCTGCAGTGACACCATAACCTATGTAATCGGGTATGATCAGCGCATAACCTAACTTCACCAGCAATCCCTCCAACGAAAATATATTACTTGGGGCCTCTTTATTGCTCGCAATGGTGTAATGCGATACCAAGATATATCGCTTGATAGGTCCCGTGGCAGGCAATATGACTTTGCCAGATAATATCGTTGGCTGTCCATCCACATCTATAGATTTATACAATCCGCTCAATTCTATGGCTTTAGTTGATTTGCTAAAATCCAGCAATTCTTGCATAATTCCTGCTACTGATGTAGAAGTAGCTCGTCGCGGACTATTTATACCAGCCACATTCGCTCTAGCCATAGCAGTAGTATCTGCCATTCCCCACAACTCTAACCATTCTGCATCATTGACCAACTCACTCAGATCGGTAGTTTTCTGTGCTGTTACACGAAAAGTGGCATTCTCTGCCATACCCAAATCTGTAAAATCTACATATTGCACATCGCCTACATGACAACTCGCCAACAGCAGGCACAACATGGATACTATAATACTATACTTCATATTCCTCTCTTTTCTATGCACTATAATCGACGACCAACAGATACCGTAAACATACGCGAACCTGCCATATACACTTCGTGGATATTCATCAGTGAATATAGTCCGCCAAACTCCACTGCTCCAAACCACTGTTCATTGCCAACACTCATACCCAACACCGTCAGACTCAACGCTGGCGCTACAGCTGTCTTGCGATCGCGGTAGTCAGTCTCTGACCCGGTGTTGATGTTTATACCTGCGCCCAATCCAGAGTAGAGCGATACATATTTGGAGTGCAGATAGGTGAATTGTGCCGTCGCCATGATGGCTATATTGTGGAAGTTGCAATTCTTGTCACGACTCACCTCTTCGCCCTTGCCGTTGCGGCGCACCTTGTCCCAAATCACACCGCTATAGTCCACCAATGCACCTGCGCTAAACCAGTAGCGAACACGGTACTGGTATTCTGCAAACCAGTGCTGTGTGTAGCGATACCGCTCCTCGTACTGTCCAATATACGATTCGGGATAGAGCGTAGAGTGCGTCTGGTTGTACCATACCAGTGTCTCAAACATTTGGTCTCCCCAACCAATACGCATCAGGTGATAACGTCTGCGCGCCATCTCGCACAGGTCTTGGCGTACTGAGTCACGTATGCTACTAATATCGCTGTACATGGATCGGCGGGCCGTGCGCATGACCTGTTTCAGCGAGTCGCGAACCATTCGTACATCGCGCCAGTTATAGCGATCATACATAACTGGAGTAGGCTCCGCAGCCCGTACCATAGTATCCATAGCAGGCATGGTGTCGGCTACTTGCATCAACATACTATCCATTATCGTGTCCGCAACCACCTGCATAGTAGTATCTATCGTTGTGCTCTCTTCAAAAAGCACTTCCACCGACTGCGCCATCTGTGGCAGACCCAGCAGCCATACCACGATCAATATCAGCAATTTGCTTCTCATCTTATACTATTACTCACAATAAAACCAATGCCAGATTATGCCGCGAGTAGAATTAGGCGGTTATTACAATGCTTTCAACGTAGCCAACAAGAAATCATAGAACTTTTGTACGGAAGCTATCTCCACACGCTCATCGGGTGAGTGAGGATGCTTGATTGTAGGACCGAACGAAATCATATCCATTCCAGGATAGTTTCTACCAATAATACCGCACTCCAATCCTGCGTGGATAATGATCACACGTGGCTCCACACCATAGTTGGTTTGGTATGTGTTCTTCATCACATCAAGGATATGGCTCTTGAGGTTTGGTTTCCAACCTGGATATGAACCAGAGAACTCCACCTCGGCACCTGCCATAGCGAATACGGAATGAATGATATCTTGCAATTCCTCTTTGCGAGACTCTACGGAAGAGCGAGTGAGGCAATATACTACGACTGCATCAGTTTCTGTCTTCACCATAGCCAAGTTGTTGCTAGTCTCAACTACATCTGGCATTTCTGGTATCACGCGATATACACCGTGTGGGCAAGCTGTGATAGCGTGAATCAAGAAGTCTTGCACATCTTCAGGCAATTCTGTTGCTGGGCATGCTACCTGCTCTGCCATAAAACGGATATTATCTTCCACACCATCGTATTCTGCCACAAAGAGATCTTCGTATTCAGCCACGAGGTCCATCACTTCATCTACGCCCTCTGCAGGTACAGTAATGATGGCAGAAGCCTCACGTGGGATAGCGTTGCGCAAACTACCACCTTCCACACTTGCCAAACGCGCTTCGAGATTAGCTACTGCATCTTTCAAGAAACGGAATAACAACTTGTTGGCATTGGCGCGTTGCAAATGAATGTCGCAACCAGAGTGGCCGCCCTTGCAACCTGTGATGCTTACTTTCAATGCTACATCGCCTTCCTCTACCTCTACTGGCGTATAAGCGAACTTAGCCGTTGTGTCCACGCCACCGGCGCAACCCACATACAACTCACCTTCGGCCTCAGAATCTAAGTTGAGCAATGTCTTACCTTGCAGCATACCGCCTTCTAAGGCGAATGCACCGTACATACCAGTCTCTTCATCTACCGTCACCAACATCTCCAATGGTGGGTGCACCGCGTCCTTATCGGCCAAGATGGCCATAGCTGCTGCTACACCAATACCGTTGTCTGCACCAAGTGTAGTGCCTTTGGCTGTTACCCATTCACCATCAATATATGCCTCAATAGGGTCTTTCTCAAAATCAAAAACAGTATCGTTGTTTTTTTGAGGAACCATATCACTATGCCCTTGCAGAATTACACCTGGGTGATTCTCGTATCCTGCACTCGCAGGTTTACGGATAATGACGTTGCCTATGTTATCTACGATAGTTTCTAAACCTAATGAACGACCATAATCTGCTAAGAACGCAGTTACTTCTTCTTTTTTTCCTGATGGACGAGGGATTTGAGTAAGGCTATAGAAATTGCTCCATACACCTTGAGGTTGCAAATTTTTCATACTATTATTCGTTGGTAAATTCGCCACAAAGTGGCATTAATAATAATTCTTTTACTTTTTTATTATCATTTGGAAATTCTCCCAAAAGTAGCATCATCTTGGTTAGCAGGGCTTCTGTGGTGATATCGTATCCAGACAATACGCCTGCTTTGAGTAGATTCATACTCACTGCATAATGTCCCATGGCTACCGATCCTGTGTTGCACTGGGTTTTGTTTACAATAACCAACCCTTTTTCTACTGCATTGTATAGGCGGCGGTACAACCATTCGTGCGAAGGCGCATTGCCCGCCCCAAATGTTTCTAAAACCACTCCGCGAAGTCCAGGACTATCCAAAATAGATGCTACTACAGGCTCCGTGATTCCAGGGAATAATTTTAGGATAGCAACACGAGTGTCAAAATTTGTTTTTAATTTGAGTGGGTGGCAAGCATTGCCGTAGTTACCTATTAGTGCCTTGTTGTAGGTAATATGCACGCCCGCACGAGCGAGAGCAGGATAATTGTAGGAATTGAAGGCAGAGAAATGCTCCGCATTTCGCTTTGTAGTTCGGTTGCCGCGATACAAGGAGCCGTCCATATAAAGACAGACTTCTGGAACAAATGGTTTGCCTTCTTGGTCATATGCAGCTGCAATCTCTATAGATGTTAGGAGATTCTCTTTGGCATCCGAACGAAGCATGCCAATAGGTAATTGACTGCCTGTAAATACAATCGGTTTGCTCAGGTTGTCAAACATAAAACTCAATGCTGATGCCGAGTATGACATCGTATCTGTGCCATGAAGAATCACAAATCCATCATATTGCTCATAATGATCATACACTATTTGTGCCATCTGCCGCCAACTGTCAGGATTAAGGTCGGATGAATCTAATAGTGGGTCAAAAGGAATCATATTTACTTGTGTTTCGCTGGCAAACATCTCGGGCACGAAGGCTTTGAAAGTGTGCAAATCAGCAGGCTGCAATGCCCCTGTTTGTGCATTGCGAACCATAGAAATCGTTCCTCCTGTCAATATTACCAATACTTTCATATTTTGTTAGTATTTGAGATACAGATATAGACTTGTTTACATGCTGATATAATCGCCTTTAATAAATAACTTACCATTTGTTCCTACTAATTTCATACCCATAGCTGCATTAAACAAATTATCACTATGCTCGGCAGTAAAAGTTCCTATTATAGATTCTATGATTTCTTGTACAATAGGAATATTTTGTATCCATTTTTCTGTTTTTTCATCATAAGGAGTTGGGTTAGAAACAATAATTCTATTCTCATCCACGTCCATGTCTATTGTCCATACTAAATTTATCACTTGTTCCTTGCCTTTACCGTTTAGTTTATAACCAACCTGAACTAAAATAAAATAACCTCCCTCATACATGTTGAGTGATTGTTTGAAGCCATAGCCCATTTTTATTATTCTAGATCCGTTGGTATTATCATTTGCAAGGACGTTGACTTGTGCTAAAAATGGAGCTACAGCATCAATACAGGTGGTATCTACCATCCAACCATATGCATTGTCTTTAAAATAAGACTTATATAACAAGTTCAAGTTACCAGCATTTAGTATAGTACCATTCTCGCCACGAAGTTCGCCTCTGATACTGTCATAGTAGAAAATATGCTCGTGTGTGTTCTCGTTAAAATCAATCGAAATAATAATTCCGTCTTCAGTTGTACAAAGAGGATGATAGGTCGCATCTTGAGTTTTCAGTTGCTCTCCATAATTAGAACTCATAAAGCAACCAGAATGACCATTGTGTAGGTGTTTCTTTTGTTCAGCATATTCTGCAGCTATCACATTGTTATTACTAAATAATATACTGTCCATTCTAAGACAAGCAGCAAAATGCTCTTCAAAATTCACGTAGTTTATTGGGCGCAAAATACTGTAGGCACCATATTTTTTGCCTTTTAATACGATTGATTCGGGGGTGGATTTCAAAATATAAAACTCTCGATCTCCTAAGAAGTAAGAAGTATAAACATCTGGATTTGCCCAAGGATAGATTTTATCATTACTATTATTAAAAGCGATAGTTGGTCCATAATCATTCTTTATTTCCCAAGTACACAATGTATCTGTATGTATTTCATTTTGTGTCATGATAGGATTCTTAGTCGTAACACTAACATTGCCATTTTTATTAAATTTTAGCATCATGTTATAGCCTTTTGCACCACTTTCAAGGTTTGGAAAATATGCCATTTCCCAACCATTGTTATTAGATGTTAAAATGTCTATTGCATTCTCTAGTGCGTCTTTGTGGTCTTCACCTTTTTCTTTGCAAGGATCGTTCTTAAAACCATAAGAACGAATATATACCACGGAAGAAGTATTAGCGACGCATAGTTCTAATTCATTGTTAATCCAAGCGTTTCCTTCTATTGTATAAAAAACCTCACAATTACCTTTATCCAGATTTGCCCATGAATAACTCTCATCGTATGTGCCATCAGAAGCAAGAGCACAAGGTGTACCTATCAATATAGGAGAGGAAGATGTGTTTTGAGGAGTTATGTAAGCATGCCACCAATTATCATATCCTTCGATTGGCTCAAAATAAACCATTTCTGACACTTCTGTATTCCAATTGTTATAATCACCTGCAAACACAAGAGGACTTCCATTCCCTTTCAAGCATGGCTTAAAACCAACTGTATTCCATACAATGTGAATCATATCATCAGCGATAGGAGCGATGGGAGCCGAGAGTTCCAAGTTTTCTTCTCTGAATGTGATGCTATCTATTTCTTTAACTATATAATTTAAAAGAAAACCGTCACTCCAGACTTGCATTTTCGTACGCGTTTGTGCTACAAGTCCAAATATCATTGCAAAAAATAGTAGTAAAAAAGTTAATCGTTTCATAGCCTTGTTCTTGTAGAATTAATATTGTTTGGTATCAATAATTATTATTTATTTTATTGTAAATACATACTCACTGATAGTTTTTAGAATCTCCTGAGTAGTTGGATTTTTGGGAGAACCCATTCTCTTATTTATAGATGAGACAGTAGAAGCCTCTATATTATCTCCTAACACTTTACGTGGATTAGGTAATAAGCCAGCATTGATTATTTCTTGTGGCAATTGAATTGCGCGACGATCGTCATTCCATACCAATACACGAGGAGCATCCTTGCCTTGTACGTGAGTAATTTCTATTCCATAGCGTTTCAAATCGTGCCAACGCAAACCATCGTGCAGTGTCTCAATGCGGCGGAAATGTAGGAGGCAGTGTACAAAAGGCAATTGCTCAGGAGTGATGATCCAATATCTATAAATGTCTTGATTATGCAAAATAGGTGAGAATGGTGTTCCTGTGTTAGATGTGTAAAAACTTGTTATATTATCCTTTGTCAAGTTTACATTGCCATTCGCCAAAGTGTCCATACGACCATGTACGTTGTAACTTTGACACCAAAGACGGAGGTCATTAGTAGCACCTTCAATATCGTAAAGATGCACTTTGGCTTCCGCACGGCAGAGTAATGTCTCATTTGTTGTAAATGCACGAGTTACACCACGTACATAGCCAAAGCCATTTACCGTGTCAACATACTCAAACCAATAGTAATCTTTTGCAACGAAGCCACCCAACTTTTGGTCAGCTGACCATATACTGACGCCTGGGAATTGACTTCTCCAGCAGGGACCAGCACCATAAGTAGTGAAATCTTGTGCTTCACCGTTATATTGATAACGTCCATAAGTAGGAAAGTGTGCATATGGAGCTGTGGAGTATGTATTATACACCAACAAATTGGATGGAGCATTTGGATTTATATAATGATTAAATGCTGATGCAATATTACTTTGATCGCGGTTGGTTTGTGCATCAAATAGCATTGCTAATGTTACGTCATCATTAGTAGTCAGTACTTGGTTCGCATGCTCAATCACTTTTTCCCATTCGCGTTTGTATAAATAGAAACGTGCCGCAAAAGCATGTGCCGCTTTGCTGTTAAAGCGTGTGGCGGGAAGAGAGTTGTGACTTTCGGATAGGAGTTTTAAACCTTCTTCTAAATCTGTTTGAATGGCCATATATGTATCATATACCGTACTGCGTTCTTTAAACATGCTCATGCTATATTCCACATCATACACATATGGGATACCTAAATCTTGTTTGCTATCATACTCATTTTTCCAAGCGTGGCAAAAAATATTAACTAACAAAAAATGATGATATGCCCGAATAAGCAAGGCTTCTGCTTTTTCAACATCTGCGTTACTATCACTATCTTCTATAAGTCCTAAAATCTGGTTAGCAGAAATAATGGCTTGATAATTAGATTCCCAAATATACATAGGTGAGTCGTGATAATCATCACTTGTTACTGGTTGCCATGCAAAAATCTCGTTATACATTTCGCACAAAGCATCAATGGTATTTGTATATCCTGTTTTAGGATTAGGTACATTATTATCAATGACATTGTCGGAAGAATACTCACAGATAGCACCATTGTTTGCTTGGGTATATGAATATCCAAAAATATCTTGAATGGACTCTTCTACAAAAGTAATACTATCAACGTGTGCAACCCAAACATTTGAATATTTACCATTATTCCAGATACACATTTTTGCATGATTATTTTGAGCAGATAGGCTCAAAGAGATTGTAAAACAGATGATTAACAAAATAAAATTCTTCATAACTGTTCGTTCAATTTTAATATTATTGTTTGATAAATCGTACCACCTGAATACCTATTTGTAGAAGATAGGTTCCCGCAGGAAGTTCAGATACTGTCACTTGAGTTCCCATGCTTGTTTGTAAAAGCCGACCTTGCATGTCGAATATACGTAAAGTTTGTGATTCAATACCATTTATACATAATATATCATGTGTAGGATTAGGGTATATCATGATAGTGTTGTCTCCTTTCACATACTCCGTTGCTGTTGCAAAGTCTGTAAAGGTGATCCTGCGGATATTGGTTATCTGTTCGGAAGCGAGAATATTCCCGTTTTTATCAAAGAACTGTAGAATGTTATCCGAAAAAATCCATTTCCCAATAACAGAAATGTCATGTGATTGTAGTGTTCCGTCTGTCTTTTGAAGAAACAGGTTTGTTGCTGTTGCTTGTAGTGAACACAAGAAAATAAAATAAAGAATAAATATACGTTTCATTGTTAAATAAATGTAGTGGATACTGTTTTGCATGCAAACTATTATTCATATTGTTGAAAAAGAAAGTCGTTGTATGGATAACGCTGAATATGAATGGCTTTGATACGTTCGTAGAAGAGTGTCTTGAGTTCTTCAATATTCACTTTTTGGCGCGCAGAGATGAATATACAATCATCGTGCAATTTAGCCATCCATGTTTTTTGTAATTCTTCAAGAGATATGTTCTCACGTTTGATAGGAGTGAGGTCATCCTCCTCTTTAGGTGTGTAAGTAAATGCGTCAATCTTGTTAAATACCACAATGCGAGGTATCTGTACTACCATTTTTTCGGTCTTTTTACCGCTCTTTTGCTTCTTAGACCAAGGATCAGCCTCTTGCACTTCGGCTTGCTTGGTCAGCAGTTCGTTGATAGTTTGTTCTACTACCTCATATTGCTCTTCGAAGTTAGGATGTGATATGTCCACTACGTGAATCAGCAAATCGGCTTCGCGTACCTCATCCAATGTAGATTTGAACGATTCTACAAGGTGGTGAGGGAGCTTTCGGATAAAACCGACAGTATCAGATAGCAAGAATGGCAGATTTTCAATTGTTACCTTGCGTACCGTAGTATCCAAAGTAGCAAAGAGCTTGTTTTCTGCAAACACATCGGATTTGCTCAGTAAGTTCATCATTGTGGATTTACCAACATTGGTATAACCAACAAGGGCGACACGTACCATTTTTCCGCGATTTTGTCGTTGCGTTGCCATTTGTCGGTCAATCTTTTTGAGTTCTTCGCGCAAAAGCGCAATACGCTGTCCGATAATTCGTTTGTCAGCCTCAATCTGCGTTTCGCCCATACCACGGCTGGTAGTACCACCACCACGTTGACGGTCCAAGTGTGACCACATACGTGTCAAACGGGGTAACATATACTGCAGGTGTGCCATCTCTACCTGTGTTTTAGCATAGGAAGTCTGTGCACGGTGAAGAAATATTTCAAGGATGAGAATTGTACGGTCAATGACACGGACAGGTTGTTTATGGTTGTCCTTAATCTCGTTTTGATTGTGCGCATTGAGCGCTTTCTCTATATTACGAAGTTGACGAGGAGATAGCTCATCGTCAAAAATAACCATATCAATGAAGTCGTCTGTATCCGCAAATTGTTGTACGTATTGATTAATCTCTTGCAGTTTTCCTTCGCCTACATAAGTTGACGTGTTGGGTGAGTCAAGGCGTTGCACAAAACGCTTGACACAATTGGTGTTGTTGGTGTCCGCAAGGAATGCCAACTCGTCTAAGTATTCTTTTGTCCGTTCTTCGTTTTGCGCTGGAGTAATCAGTCCTACCAAAACGGCGTTTAGTTTTCCCATTTATCTATAAATTTTTGTAATACTTTAGTGTACTATTGAGATGATCTTTTAGATTTCTATCTTCGGGGTGTCTTCAGGGTAAACAATGGTAGAAATTATGCTTCAAAAAATAAAATATTTGTATGAATGTGAATAATGGTGCAAAGGTACAAGAAAAAAATGATAAAAACAAGTAATGTTGACAATTTATTTTCAAAAACACCAATCAATTCTCATCCTTTTGTACAATGAGATATAAAAAAAGACTCGAATGGTTGCAAATATGAAAAAAAAACTGTACTTTTGCACTTGAAAATGAATAAACGAATGATGAAGCAGTATAAAGCAGTATTTATTGATTGGGATGATACGATAGGCGATTTCGTTGGGGCAGCCAAACTGGCGCTTCAAGATATGTATGAGAAATATAATCTCAGCGAGTATTTTGCTTCGTTTGAGGAATTCTTCTTGCTCTATAAACCGCATAATATCGAACTTTGGGACAAATACGGCAAAGACCTTGTGACCAAAGAATACCTGAGTTTTGACCGCTTCTTCTTCCCTTTGATGCACGGAAGTAGGGTAGGCGAAAGGTTAAAGGTTAAAGGCGAGAGGCAAGAAGTTGCTGCTCTTGCAGAGCAGTTGAGTGAGGATTTTTTGAATATGACAACGGCTCGTTTCTCATTACTGCCAGGAGCAAAGGAACTTGTGCGCTATTTGGCTGCTAAATACCCGCTGACGGTAGTGACTAATGGTTTTGTGGAAGTGCAATACGAGAAGTTTGACAAGAGCGGACTTCGTGACTGCTTTGCGCATATCGTATTGAGTGAAGAAGTAGGTTGCCAGAAACCCAATCCACGTATTTTCGAGGAGGCATTGCGTATGAATGGCTTGCAAGCCGAAGATGTCGTGATGATAGGCGACTCATGGAACTCCGATATCCAGGGTGCAATCAACGCAGGCATTGACCAGATATGGATTCGCAAATCTAAAGACCCACTCCCCGAAGGGCAATCCGCTACTTACCTGGTTCAATCCCTCTCCGAAGTGATGGAGATATTATAACCCAACAAGCTACCTTTCATCTACCTACCTTTTACGGGTTCTTTACGGGTTCTTGACGGGTTCATACTATGAGATTACTATGTGATCACTAAGTGATTCACGACCCATGCTTATCTCTTTACTATCGCTTCGGTAGCCCTTACCACTCTGATATCACATAGAATATTCATTGATCTTTCTCCAAAATATAGCGTGGGTATTTTGGGCATTCATTTACCCTATATACCCTAAATACTATCTCTTTGTTTTTTTTCTCCATTTTAATAACAAATCCACATAACCGATTTTATTTCATTCGATTATGCGGATTTACCTTACAGCCTAATAACCTTATCCTCTCATCCCACGGACTTCCTGCGAACACTTTCTTATACCTTCTCAAAAAGTCCGCAGAAATCCATTTTCAGCACCTTTCTCCCTGAAAATCAATGCTCTCTTCTTAAATACGTAGAATGGCATTTTTTACACTTTGTACATTTTGGGCATTTTCGAAAGTTCCTAAAGTGTACAAAATGTACAAAGTGCCACATGTTTTTTTTATTTCACGTGAGGTTTCTGCGGTTTTCAGTTTTCACCTTTCCGTTTTCCGTTTTACAAAGGAGCGCTTGAATACGAGCATTGATACGAGCAAGAAGAATAACAATATAAAAACTCATCCCCTGCTATCAGCAAGGGATGAATTAGAATTAAAGATTTGTAATTTTCTGAACTTCTTTCATGATAGTTGACACTATTTCATCAGCAAGTTGATCATTTTGTTCGCTAATCTTTAGGGGATCTTGATATTTGCATGATATAAATTCTATTGGAGAATAAACAGGTTTTATCTTTGTCTCGTAAAATTCTTCAACCTTAATTATTCGGCTTCTTGTTCTTATTCTAACGGTAATCAAAACGATATCTGCAAATGAAGTGCCTTTGTCGATATAATGATTAAGATAACGATCTACATCTCCAGCACTTGCTATATAAATCTTAACACCATTAATGTTCAGTAAAGCACTAAAATCGTCCAAAAGTCCAGATGCTTTATAAACACGACTATGAGGAGTGTCTATTTCGTTATAACCTTGTGCTGTCCAAACTTTGTGAGGTTTATTGTTAATCATGCTAACCAACCGCTCATAAACGGTCCACATTAATGTGGTTTTGCCAGAATTTGCTTTTCCTTTGGTTGCTATTAAAGTTTTCATATTCAACAATCATTGATTAAGTTTATTAATATTGATGAGTTTATGGAAGAACAGGACGAATAGATGCGCCAACGTAACGAGAATAATTATCTACATATATATTCAGTGAGTTAAAATGCAGATAGTATGCCTTATTAGGATAAGATCCATTAAGTGAACTAGACCAATAGTCTCCTATGGAATTTAAACTATATAGTGTATTATTATCTATGGAACCAGAAGCGGGAAGGAAAATAAAATTTTCATTACTTTTGCTAGAGATTTTATATCCTTTTCTTCCATTTTGAGTTGTCCATACCCATGTGCATTTATTTATTAATTCTTCAAACTCTTCCTTTGTTGGTATTCTCCAATTCTTACCACAATTAGCATATGCGGCATCATCTTCTAATTGTATTCGTGTTAAATTATCAACAAAATCATTGTAACCATAATTTTTGTTGGAACAATATTTCATCAACTCTTCTTCATAACCAGCTCTACACCATTTATAATTGCTCCACGAGTAACTTGTTTTAGTCGTTACTTCACCCCATGAAAAATAACTACCATCCTTTTCGGGAGAAGATGCCCCTACATTCCTAGTTGCCCACCTAACGCTTAAACCAAGATCTACCCATTCGTATCCATTATCAACTCCAGTACTTAGTATACTTCCCCATTGTGCATACAACTTGATGTTTTTACTGATCATCAAAGTTTGTTCATTTTCATAAGTAATTCCAGAACCATCTGCTTTGGTGTTCCAATTAATAAAATCATAATTGGATTTGGTAAATTTTACTTTTGTAAGCATCTTTAATACGCCATAATAAAACGTATCAGGTTGCATTGTTCCTACTCCCCCATTAGCATCATAAGTAATAGTGAAAATAAAGTCATTATTAGATTGAGTATCTCCATTACCCTTGGCAATTTTAATCACAGTACCATCAGCGAGAGTGAAGTAAACATAGTTCTCGTCTTGGGTTACGGATTGGAACATAGAGTCGCCGTCTTGACCGTCTTTACCGTTAGTGCCATCTTGACCATCCTTACCGTCTGCTCCATTAGCACCATCTTTGCCGTCTTCGCCTGTGGCTTTGCCAAGTTGTGTCCAAGTAGCGCCATTATTATAAGAGATAAACCAATAGCCCTCCTCTATCTTCAATTGAGGAGTAACGCCGTCCTTACCATCTTTTCCGTCTTGTCCATCCTTGCCGTCAGTACCATTTTGACCATCCTGTCCGTCTGCTCCAGTTGCTTTACCGAATTGTGTCCAAGTAGCACCGTTGTCGTATGATACATACCAATAACCATTCTCTATTTTCAGTTGTGGAGTTATTCCGTCTTGACCATTGCTTCCATCTGCACCATCTTGTCCATCTTTTCCATCTTTTCCATCAGCGCCATTTTGTCCATCTTTTCCATCTGCTCCGTCTTGACCGTCTTTACCATTTGTACCATTTTGTCCATCCTTACCGTCTTGTCCGTGATAAATGGTAATTGGATCGTGCTTGCCGAAAGTGATGGTATAGCCAACAACTTTTCCGTCCTTTTTGATTTCTACAATGCTTGTAATAAAGTCATTGGATTGCAATACATCCACGATGGTTTGCAAAGCAGTGATGTTAGTGTTCATCTCTGCACATAGCATCTCAAGAGTCTCTACGCGCTCATCTAAATCTTCTACGACCTCTTGCCATAATGAATCTTTATGGTTGCAACTTAATAAGCCTAAAGTAATAGCTATATATAAAAATATCTTTTTCATATTCTGTCGATATTAAAGTGTTAATTAAAAGTTCAAAGCGACACCCGCACCATTGCCAGTATATTGTATATCTAATTGTAGCATTTTCTTGCCATGTACA
>JAFNUD010000056.1 GCA_017384225.1 Paludibacteraceae bacterium | reverse complement strand
TTAAAGAAAATCTTTTTATTTGCATTTAATTTAAGTGTACTATATAAAAAGATTTTTCACTATGATAAACACAACCAATCCAGGAGAAAATCTGTGCGGCCTTCAAAAAGCCGATTTTCAGAAAGTTATCGAAGGTAAGCAGACCGACCTCTTCATCTTGAAGAACGAATCGGGAGCCGAAGTTGCTATAACCAACTATGGCGGTGCAGTGGTAGCCATCATGGTTCCAGACAAGGAAGGCAACTATGCCAACGTCATCCAAGGTCATGACACCATCGACAAAGTTATCAATAGCCCGGAACCTTTCCTCAGCACTTTGATTGGCCGTTATGGCAACCGTATCGCTAAGGGTAAGTTCTTGCTTGACGGACAAGAATACCAATTGGCAGTAAACAATGGTCCTAACCACTTGCACGGTGGTCCTACAGGATATCATGCTCGTGTATGGGATGCAGAACAAACTGATGCCCAGACTTTGAAACTCCATTACCTCTCTGCCGACGGCGAAGAAGGTTTCCCTGGCAATCTCGACTTGACTGTCATTTATACTTTCTCTAACGAGAACGAACTCAAGATTGATTATTCAGCAACAACTGACAAAAAGACACTCGTCAACCTCACTCACCACGCATTCTTCAGTTTGTCAGGCTTGGCTAATCCTACCGCTTCTGTAGAAAACAACATCGTTACTATCAATGCAGATTGGTATACTCCAGTAGACGAAACTTGCATTCCATTGGGCGAAATCGCACCGGTAGAAGGCACACCAATGGATTTCCGTACTCCTCATACCGTAGGCGAACGCATCAACGATTACAGTTTCCGTCAGTTGGAAATCGGTAAGGGTTATGACCATTGCTACGTATTGAACAAGAGAGAAGCTGGCTCATTGAGTTATGCTGCGAAGTGCGTTGAGCCAATCAGCGGACGTTATTTGGAAATGTGGACAACAGAACCGGGTGTACAACTTTACACAGCCAACTGGTTGAGCGGTTTCGAAGGATATAAGGGAGCTACATTCCCAGAAAGAAGTGCTATCTGCTTCGAAGCACAACATTTCCCAGACACTCCAAACAAGGGACATTTCCCTTCATGTGTCCTCACACCGGGTAATGAATACAAGCAAGTGACCATTTATAAATTTGGTGTAGAAAAATAATAATCATTAATAATAAAAACATTAAAAACCATGAATCAACAAACAAAACCATGGGGAGCAATTATCGTCATGATTGCCCTCTTCGCAATGATTGCCTTCGTAACAAACTTGTGTTCTCCGATGGCAAACATCATCAAGGCTCAAGGTGATATTCCTGAAGCATTGGCTCAAATCGGTAACTATGGTAACTTCGTAGCTTATTTATTGATGGGTATCCCTGCAGGTATGCTTATCGCTAAGTTCGGTTACAAGAAAACTGCTTTGATTGGTCTTACTGTAGGTATCGTTGGTATCCTCGTTCAGTGGTCAAGCAGCTTCATGGACGCAAAGGCAAACTTGGGTATGGTATTCGGTGTTTATTTGATCGGTGCTTTCATCACAGGTTTCTGTATGTGTATCTTGAACTGTGTGGTTAACCCGATGTTGAACCTCCTCGGTGGTGGTGGTAACGCTGGTAACCAACTTATCCAAACAGGTGGTGTATTCAACTCATTGGCTGCTGTTGCCGTATACATCATCATGGGTGCTTTGATTGGTGAAGTAACTGCTGAAACAAAGATTGCTGACGCAACTCCTGCTTTGATGATTGCTTTGGGTATCTTCGTAGTAGCATTCATCACTATCATGTTTACTAAGATTGACGAACCTGAACAGGCTCCAGTTGACGTAAACCTTATCAAGGGTGCTTTGAAGTATCGTCACTTTGTATTGGGTATCCTCGGTATCTTCTTGTATATGGGTATCGAAGTAGGTACACCGACATACGTTAATATGTATTTGGTAAATACTCCGGAATTGGGTATCAATGCTGCTACTGCAGGTTTGATTGTAGCTGTATATTGGTTCTTGATGATGATTGGCCGTTTCGTAGGTGCATCTATCGGTAACAAGGTATCAAGCCGCGTTATGATTACTACAGTTTCTATCTTGACATTAATCCTCGTATCTTTCGGTATGTTTGCTCCAACAGACATCACTGTTAACGTTCCTGGTATCGACTGGGGTACATTGACTTTGATTTGGGCTAATGTTCCTGTAGGTATTTTTGCATTCTTGTTGGTAGGTCTCTGCACATCAGTGATGTGGGGTGGTATTTTCAACATGGCTGTAGAAGGTTTGGGTAAGTACACAGCTGCTGCATCTGGTATCTTTATGACTATGGTATTCGGTTGTGCAGTA
>JAFNUD010000055.1 GCA_017384225.1 Paludibacteraceae bacterium | reverse complement strand
GCGAACAATGTACCAGTTTGGCTAACGAGACCCTTACCCAAGTCCTCAAGACCAGCGCCGATTGGCAGACCGCCCTCAGAGAAAGCAGATTGGGTACGTCCGTAAACGATTTGGAGGAACAACTCGCGCATAGCGGTGTTGATAGCATCACATACGAGGTCGGTATTGAGTGCCTCAAGGATAGTCTTGCCTACAAGGATCTCGCTTGCCATAGCAGCAGAGTGAGTCATACCTGAGCAACCGATAGTCTCGATGAGAGCCTCCTCGATGATACCGTTCTTAACATTCAAACTGAGTTTGCATGCACCTTGTTGTGGAGCACACCAACCGATACCGTGAGTCATACCAGAGATGTCAGCGATCTCTTTAGCTTTCACCCACTTACCCTCTTCTGGGATTGGAGCTGGACCATGGTTAGGTCCCTTAGCTACTTGGCACATTTCCTGTACCTCTTTGCTGTAAATCATAATTTTTTTTAGTTTATTAGTTGATTAGTTAATTAGTTTATCTTTTGGACGCTTCGCTATCCGCTACCCCAATATCTGATACCCATTATCCGATACCCGTTGCCCGACAACGACGCACATTATTCCATTTTCGGGTGCAAAATTACGAAAAAGTTTGCAAATGTGCAAATTTTTTTATACCTTTGCAGCAAAATTTTGGAAATTAACGATAAACAACACATAAATTACCATGAGAAATTGTCTTTTACTTCTATTGCTATTGGCTTGTGTAGGATGTTGTCACCAAGCAAAGCAATCCAATTCCCATAGTCAAGTAGTAGTGACCACTTATCCTTCCTCCATTGGCGAGGCAGGCGTAGCTGTATATCTGCCAGAGGGATATGCTACATCTAAAAACGATTACCCTGTGCTGTATCTGCTCCATGGTAGTGGCGATGATGAGACAGGTTGGCTTACAAAGGGGCGAACTAAGGCGATTATGGACTCGATGATTACCAATGAGCTATGCCAACCAATGATTGTAGTAATGCCTAATGGGTATTTAGAACAAACAGGCAAATACATTGCCCCTGAAAATCGTTTGTGGATGGAGAGTACCTTCGAGGAGAATTTTAGTCAACTCATTGCGTGGACCGAAGCACATTATCGTACTATCAACAATAAGCAACATAGAGCCATCGCGGGTTTGTCAATGGGTGGTTTCCACACCATGCATACGGCTGCATTGCTCAATCAATCATTTGACTATGTAGGTATCTTCTCTGCGCTATATGTACCTTATATGAGCAAGTATCGCGCAGAGCGCACTTTGGCTATCAGTGACTTAGCACTATCCGACAAGCCTACATACAGCCAAACAGAGGCACTACTCGCACAGCAGTTCGCCAATCCGCCACAACTCTACTGGATTGCTTGCGGTGTGGACGACTTCCTCTATCAAGACAATGTAATATATCGCCAATACTTGGATGAGAAGCAGTATCCATACGAATACCATGAATCAGCAGGTGGACACTCGTGGCAGAACTGGATGGACTATCTCGTGCTTTTTGCACAAAGACTATTCTAATTTTGAATATCAATAACTAAATTATAGACAAAATGAAAAAGACCATTTTTACTTTACTTTTCGCAGCTGCGGCATCGTTGATGTTCGCTGCGGAACCATATTTCCGTGCAGCGTGGATTAGCACCGTAGCTAATATAGACTTCCCAGCCAAGGCCGCAATTGGCAACTATGAGCAACAGCAGAAAGACCTTGTGGCTATGTTGGACGAGTTCAAGGCAATGAACCTGAATGCCATCATTTTTCAAGTTCGTCCTACAGCGGATGCGCTCTACAAATCTGAACTGGAGCCATGGAGCCATTGGTTGACTGGCAAGCAAGGTGAGGCTGCCACCTACGACCCATTGGAGTTCGTATGCGCGGAGGCACGTAAGCGCGGCATAGATGTGCATGTGTGGATCAACCCTTATCGTGTGACTATCCCTGCGATGAATATTGAGGACTTGGCTCCTAACCATATGTATCACAAACATCCTGAGTGGTTCGTGAAATATGGTAAACAATGGTATTACGCACCTCACTTGCAAGAGACACGCGACTTCCTATGCCAAGTAGTAGCTGATTTGGTAACCCGCTATGATATTCAAGCCATACATATGGATGACTATTTCTATCCTTATCCTATTTCTGGCGAGGAGTTTCCAGATGCGGAGGCCTTTGCTAAAGATTCACGCGGTTTTTCCGACCTTGGCGACTGGCGTCGCGACAATGTGAATATGGCTATTGAGCAGGTGCACAATACCATTATGAGCATCAAACCAGAGGTGCAGTTTGGTATCTCTCCATTCGGTATTTGGCGCAACAAAGCCAACGACCCACGCGGTAGCGAGACCAATGGTCTGCAAAACTACGACCAACTCTATGCCGATATTCTCCTCTGGATGGAGAAGGGTTGGATTGACTATGTAGTACCTCAACTCTATTGGGAGATAGGCAAGAAAGTGGCTGATTATGAAATCCTTGCTAAATGGTGGGCACAATATGCAACCGATAAGTGTCACGTGTATATTGGTATGGCTCCATTCCATTTGGGCAATCCTAAGGGTGCAGCAGCATGGCGTGAGGGCAATGAGATATGTCGTCAATTACGTCTAAACAAAACGGTTTCTGGTATCACAGGTGAGTGCTATTTCCGCGCTTGTGACTTGCTGGATAACCGTTGCAACCTTACCGATAGCCTCAAGCAAGTATTTTACCCAACGTATGTACCAGCACCACGCAAGTAAGTAGCCCTCTCCAACTCCCCCTAAAGGGGGAGGGCGGCAAAGATAATAAAAGACGAGGATTTGCTCCTCGTCTTTTATATATACCGAGCCTTTAAACTCTAAACTGTAGGCGTAGCCGTCCTCTAAACTTGCAGCTTTGCTGCAACGCCTTACTTATACAAGAATCGCTTGATGCTCTTCTTTGGTGTCTTCTCAAATGGCTCTTCTTTGATCTCTATATCGTGTACGCGCGAATAAGAAGGTAGTGCATCGTTGAGTTTCTTGAGATTCTCTTTCATGAGATTTTTGATGTCGTCTATAGAGAAGTTTTTCGTTTGGTCCTCATCAGGAAATACCAAACCAATGAGTTTGCCTTCGCGTTCTACAACGATACTTTCAGCTACACCCGCTTGATTGTTGAGTTTATCCTCTATCTCCTCTGGGTAGATATTCTGACCACTTGCGCCAAGGAACATAGATTTGATACGACCACGGATATAGACGAATTGCTTTTTATCCATATAGCCTAAGTCACCAGTGCGCAACCATCCATCTTCTGTAAAAGCAGCACGAGTAGCCTCCTCGTTTTTGTAGTAACCCATCATCACATTCTCACCACGAGTTAGAATCTCTCCCTCTCCTTTTTCGTTAGGATTGTCAATCATAACCTCCATGTTTGGTACTGGCTGTCCGCAACTACGACGGCGGAAATACTTAGGTACTGTACCGCTGACCAATGGTCCACATTCGGTCATGCCAAAACCGATTGAGAGAGGAAAATTGACATCCATCAAGCATTTCTCCACTACTGGATTCATAGCCGCACCACCGCAGAGGAAATAGCGCACTTGACCTCCGAATGCCTTAACAAGCGATTTCTTGACGTGACTGCGGATAATATTCATGATACCTGGTGTGTACCAGAAGAACTTCAATACAGGTTTAGACAATAGTGGATCGAGTTTTTTCTTGTGAATTTTCTCAATCACTAGTGGCACTGTAGCGACCAAGTATGGCTTAATATCCGCCATTGCCTTGAGCAAGATACTTGGAGTAGGTGTCTTTGTTAGATAGTAGATTGTTGCACCTGCGCTGAATGGATAGAGGAAGTCAGCCAACTGACCAAACATATGCGCTAATGGAAGCATGGACACTACACGCTGTCCTGGTTCTACAGGCAAAATATGTTGTCCGTTCTCCACGTTGTTGCTCAGTGAACGGTGACTAATCATCACGCCCTTGGGCGAACCTGTACTACCCGATGTATAGTTGATGAGTGCCATTGAATCGAGGTCAATCATACCATCCTTCACGAGCGAGAAGAAGGTGTTCTCTGTGAGTGCTGACTTTTCTGCCATGATATGCTCTACATTGCCTTTGTATGGCTCTTCCAAATGAATAAATGAGAAGTCATCCATGGAAATGATAGCCTCGAGTTGGGGCAATTCTTGATGTTGCAATTCGCGCCATACGAATGGACCAACGAAGAGCATTTTAGCATCAGAGTGCTTAATGAGACGAGCCAAATCGTCAGCCTTGAAGTCTTGAAGCAGTGTAACTGCCACTGCCTTGTAAGATAGGATAGCCATGTAACTCACTACCCAGTTGGAGCAGTTGCGACTAGCAATAGCAATCTTATCGCCTTCTTTGATACCCATCAGGCGGAAGAGTTTGTGAAAACGCTCTACCTGCTGAGCTACTTCGCCATGGGTGTATTGTTTTTTCTCGCCATAATCGGCAAAAGCTACTTCATTCCATCGATTCAGGATCACTTGATCCATATAATGTAAAAAATGGTGTTTCATAATTTAATTTTGAATTAAGAATTTAAAATCACCGATTAAACTTCAGTATGTCTAAACTCCTAAATTGATTACTATTTCCTCCCTTGTCAATTCCTCTCCGATCACTTCTGTTGGATTGTAAGGCACTTGCTCTGAAGCGTGTGCTGCGTCAAAAGTAAAATAGGTGCATGTACATTCCGCAAGAATCTCCCCCTCTGCACTGCGTATCTCTCCATCTACAATAGCGATATTACGCTTCATCTCACGCAAGCGAGCACGCAACTCTACAAACGCTTGGTTTATCGCTACTGGCTTGCGAAAGCGTGTTTCCATCTTCGCCGTCACGCCCGAAGCCTTTAACATGTGAGCGACAACCCATCCGCACACTTCATCCAACAATACTGATTGGATTCCCCCATGCAATGTGTTGATCCATGATTGATAGTTGTCTTGAGGTTTCCAGAAGCACACTACATCTTGTCCATCCTCATAGAAACGCATCTTAACGCCATATGGGTTGGTAGGACAACACCCAAAACAGTTGTAGCCTTCCGTACCTATCCATGGATTTTTAATCTCTCTCATAATTCCAATCACTTCTTTAGTTTCTCTTTGCACATCTCAATATTCATCTCTACCGCTCTGTGATTCCATTGCTCATATTCCTCACAATGATTCCCATATATGCTATCCGCTTTTTGGAAGTACTCCAAGGCTTTCTTCTTGCTACCGAAGGGCGAATAGAACTCCACATTCCCTTTCATGGATAGTACGAGGGCATCTTGGTCATCCAATTCCAATGCGCGGTTCACATGCGCATACAACAGCTTAGCGTTAGCTATCATATGTGCTTTATCTAGTCTCAACTTGTAGGTGTGGACGCTTGCCATATACGCGTGGTAACGTGCTATGGGCAATGCGTCTTTCAAGTCTTCAAGATGGTTTTCAAAGCGAGCAATAAATTCACGTGCCTTGTCTGCATTTTCTCCCAGTATATAAGCTGAGAACCCATATTCATAGTTTAGCAATTGCTTCTGCATGTCTATAGATAAACTATCCCACTTTGCTTCTACTATGTATTCCTCCCACACAGACATATCCCTATTGAGATAAGCTTGATACAATTGATGGTTCGAGTGCTGTGCTGAGCACAGCCCCGACACCATCAACAATATCAATACTTGGATTAGTCTCATAGCCTTGTGGCCTATTTGCCTAATCAAGCTTGCTCAAGCATCAAAGTACGTGTAGGTTGATCGCACACCTCGCTTGGTCCGTAGTATTGTATTGGACCTGGGTAGATGTAGCTGAGTTGTGGATCTGCCCAGTCTGCACGGTGAGCTGCCAAGTACTTAAATGGTGCGCCATTCAAATCCACCAATGCCTTTTGAATCACTGGTTTCATCTTACCATGGCGACGTTCCATATTCATCATCATGGTCACAGGTACGCCACCAGCTACCCACTCACTAGCAGGCTTGGTGAGATTCTTAACCAATGCCATATAGCCAGTTTTACCTGCAGCGATAAGGTGTGCGGCGGTATTACCGAGACTATAGCAGTAGTCAGCGTCGAAGTTAGATGGCATAGCGCAGCGACCTTCGTAACCAAAGAAGTGATTGAGGGCTGCGAATTTGCCTTTGTATGTACCTGTAGCTTTGAGTTGGGCAAGACGCTTTTGTACCATCTCGATGAGCAATTTTTCGGTTTCGATTTGGCTCACCATCACGTTGCCGTGTGGGTCACGGTCAAGAGTCAATTGCTTAGCAATACCCTTTGGCAAGCTGCGATAGAGGTCGCAAGAAGCAGCAGTGAGTTTGCTCTTTACATACTCGCGCTTAGCATCGTCACCTTCGAGAGCCGCGAACTCTTCGTTCTCTGCGAGCATGTCATTGAGCTCTTGGATGAGTACACGCATAGCTGGGATAAACTCGATAAGACCTTCTGGGATAAGAATGGTACCGAAGTTCAAACCTGCATTAGCACGCGCTACGATTACTTCTACGATTTGCTCTACTACCTCGTTGAGAGTCATGCTCTTAGCTTCAACCTCTTCGGAAATTAAGCATACGTTTGGTTGTGCTTGCAATGCGCACTCCAATGCGATGTGGCTTGCACTGCGACCCATGAGGCGGATGAAGTGCCAGTATTTCTTAGCAGAGTTAGCGTCGCGTTGGATGTTACCAATAAGTTCTGCGAAAGTTTTACATGCGGTATCAAAACCGAAAGAAGTCTCGATCATCTCGTTCTTGAGGTCGCCGTCGATGGTTTTAGGGCAACCGATAACTTGGATACCGCAGTTCTTCTGCAGGTAGTACTCAGCGAGTACGCAAGCGTTGGTGTTGCTATCATCACCGCCGATGATTACGATAGCTTTGATACCGAGTTCTTGGCATACTTTGATACCCTTGTCGAATTGCTCTGTCTCCTCAAGTTTGGTACGACCAGAACCGATGATGTCAAAACCACCTGTGTTGCGATACTCATCAATCACGTCTGCAGTCAATTCTGCATACTTGCCATCTACCAAACCGCTTGGACCTCCAAGGAAACCATAGAGTTTGTTCTCTGGGTTGATACGTTTGAGGGCGTCAAACAAACCGCAGATTACATTGTGACCTCCAGGTGCTTGACCTCCAGATAGTATTACACCTACATTAAAAGCTGCTACTGTAGTAGCTTCGCTAGTAGGCTCAAATTCGATTACAGGCATTCCATAGGTGTTAGGGAAGAGTTTGAGAATCTCCTCTTGATCAGCTACAGATTGCGTTTTTGCGCCTTCTTTTAGGCTAACATTTCCTTGCAAAGCAACTGGCATCTTAGGTTGATACGCAGCACGTGCAATTTGCAATGGGCTTTTTGTCATTGTCATACGCAATAATTATTTTTAGGGTTAATAATTTTCTATTGTTTTTGGAAATAGTATAGGGGTTAAGACCATACATACCCAAAATCGCCGCAAAGTTACAAAAAAAAAATGGAATGACCTATATTTCTGTGAAAAAGTATTCTATTTTTATAAAAAATGTGTTAAAATTATGTAGGGATATTGTATGATAGTTAATTTATAAATGGATTAGTGGAGAAATATACAAAGATAATGCGCGCAAAAAAGTCGCTCTTCTCTGATCAGAGGAGAGCGACTTGATGTTTCTAATATCACCGTATCTTACATAGCGCTATTTGCTTTGCTTAACCCAGTAGAGTTTGCCAGTACTGTAGCCTCGGCGATCGGCTTCTGCGAGAATAAGGGATTTTGTGGCATCGTCCAACTGAGGTGTACGTGATAGAATCCAGAGGTATTTCTCCGTACTACCTCCTACCAATGCATACTGATATGCGCTATCAAGCATCATGATACGGTAGTCACTGTAGAATGGACCAAAAAAGGATACACGTAGCAATCCTGGAATACCCGTAGTTTTGGCGATGGCTTTGGCATCTTTGGCTCTGCCGTCTTTAATGCCAGTATTGAGCACATCAATCTTACCATCATCGCGCAAGGTGTAGTGTGCCATTGCATAGTCCAAGTCGCGCTCAAAATGGTTGTCAAACCGAGCGATCTCGTACCAGTAGCCCAAATAGCGGTTTAGGTCCACTGATTTTACTGTAGAGTTGTCCACTTTGGGTGCGGAGTCGCATCCGCTGAATAGGCTGGCTAAAATAGCCACAAAGAAAATTTTTTTCATAGTTGTAAGTTTTTAAAGGTTATGACTAACTATCTTATGATAGTCAGTCTAATGAAAGCAAAAAGTGTGCCAAATAGATTAAGAACCCGTCGAATTTTGAGGTAAGACAAAAATGGTTTGCTCACGTGTTACATTACGCATTCGCACGGCGGGCAAGGGAGAAGGTAAACTCTAAACCGCCTTCTTGACGATTAACTGCGGTGATTTTTCCTCCATGGAAGATCACCGCATGTTTCACTATGGAGAGTCCCAATCCTGTTCCACCTGCTTTGCGACTGCGCCCTTTGTCCACGCGATAGAAACGCTCAAAGATATGCGCCAATGATTCAGCAGGTACACCCTGACCATTGTCGGTAATGCTGAAATACAAGTTCGCAGGATCTTGATTCGTGAGTTGAATACTAATCTCCGCTTTCTCTACATAGTTGATAGCATTGTCCACGATATTGTGAAAAATGGAGTAGAGTAGTGTGTAGTTGCCTGAGATAATCAGGTGTTTAGGTATATTGTGCGTGATGGTTGCTCCTGCTTGTGTAGCCCGCAATGACAAGTCTTGTACTACATTCTCCACTACCGTATGCAAATCTAACTGCAATCGGGTATAAAAATCGGTTTGGGTATCCAGTTTATTGATAGTAGATATATCTTCCACGAGGTTAGCAAGTCGACCTGACTGCTGATAAGCCCGCTCAATAAACTGCCTGCGTTGCTCCTCGTCCATATCGGGGTGCATAAGGATGGTCTCCAATGCCCCACGAATACTTGCGACAGGTGTCTTGAGTTCGTGACTGATATTTTGCGTGAGTGTCAATCGTTGCTGCTCACGCGCGGTGTTGATCTTGCGCTTGTAGATGGCATAACATACACCTACAATCGCCACAATCCCTATTCCTATAATGATCCAAATATTCATTGTCTCTAACCTCTAACCTTTAAACACTAAACATATACCCATACCCCGATTTAGTAACAATCTGCTTTCCGTATTGCCCCAGTTTCTTGCGCAAATGGGTAATATGCACATCTACTGTGCGTTCTAATACAAAACCATTGCTATCCCACACATTCTTCAGCAGATGTTCGCGCGAGAGTATTTGGCCGCGATGGGTAAGCAGATAGCAGAGCAGTTCTATCTCCTTGCGAGTCATCACAACTGCCTCGTCATCCACCTTGAGCGACATATCTGCTTTATTCACCACAATCCCCTCGAAAACGATGCAATTCTCGCCTTCTTGCCTTATAGCCTCATCGCCTTGTCGCCTTCTCGCCTCCGTCCTGCGCAGCACCGCCGCCACTCTAGCCAATACTTCCGCAATACGGAAGGGTTTGCTGATATAGTCATCCGCCCCTAGCTTAAATCCCTGTAGCACAGTATCTTCATCGCTCAACGCCGTCAGGAATATAATCGGAGGAATATGGTTTTCACTTTTCACCTTTCCGTTTTCACTTTTCAGCTTCTCCGCCATTTCCAACCCCGACATCTCGCCCATCATAATATCCAGCAGAATCAAATCCACCTCATAATTCTTAATTATTAATTCATAATTAGCCAATGCTTCTTCTGCGCTATGTGCCACAAGCACTTCGTAGCCTGCTTTTTGCAACGAATAGGAGAGGATCATACAGATATCCTCTTCGTCATCTACTATCAGTATGCGTTGTTTTGCCATATGGTATGATTTTTTCTGCAAAGTTAGTAAAAATAATTCACTTGACCAACCCCAAAGCTGTATTTTAATGATTTCTTAATATAATTGTTAATAATTAGGTGCGCCCGTTGGACGCACCCATATGAATTATTTCTCTTCGTTTTCTTCTTGCTTTTGTTTAGCTTCTTTGCGGTCTTTGATGGCACTAATCACAAAGAAAGGCCCCATAAAGATAGCTACCATGCCCAAAGCAAGGAGAATCATTGTTAAATCAGTCATAGTTGTTTTATGTTTTGATAGTTGATTACTAAAATTTTTAAGACAATTCATGTTCGTCAATTATTAGTTTTTTCTTGTCTTATTCTTATGACAATTGACATCCTAATTGACCTTAATTGACGTTTTAATAAATCAAATAACTACCAAAAACTATGAAATGGGAAGGAAATATGTTCTGTCGGAAAACTAAGTGGCGTCATTCGTGATAGTGCCACTATCCGATTGATATTGTGTGCGATACGGTTTGATTCGTATCGCAATGCTGCATGCAAATCCTGTATGTTTATCCGTACTTGCAACGAGGAGGATACGCGTTCCTGGCGGCGTGTGCGTAAGCGATTATCTTCGTTGCTCGCGCCAATTTGATACGAAGTGAGGGCATCCGTCCAATCATATTGCTGTTGCAGTCGTTTGGCATAGTCTTCTAATGTATTGTGGAACGCGGACGGCATACTGCTTTCGCTCGCAGATGGGCAAGCATCAGTTGCTGGCATAGGTATATCAGCTCTTTGCCATGAGGCATAGAGTCCTACGACCAACAGGAGCAATATATAGCGCAAATCTCTC
The DNA here is from genome assembly GCA_017384225.1 of Paludibacteraceae bacterium. Taxonomy (GTDB): domain Bacteria; phylum Bacteroidota; class Bacteroidia; order Bacteroidales; family Paludibacteraceae; genus Colicola. The sequence goes on along the minus strand of JAFNUD010000055.1, from coordinate 10,588 downwards.
ACTACGAAATATTATTTCGTTTTATGCTGCAAAGGTAGCAAAAATTATGCATATCTCCATACCGTCCTCACGAATTAATAATTTCTTAACATATTTTTCATATTGGCGTAATAAATTCCCGCTACTTTTGCACAGAAATTGTAAATTAGAGGTTAGAAGATAGACCGTCTTATAGACTGTTAGACCGCCCTGCTGGCTGATAGATACCTAGAATCTAAAAGCGAAGCGTTCTAACAACGCAGTGGTCTAACATCTAACAACGAAGTGATCTAAAACCAATATAATTATGTCATACCTCATTCTTATCATCTCATTAGTCGGCATCGTGTTCGGTGCAGAGTTTTTGGTAGCAGGTTCTGTCTCTGTGGCTCGCCGCTACAAGGTTTCTGATTTCGTGATTGGTGCCGCGATTGTGGGCATTGGTACCAGCATGCCCGAGTTGGTGGTTAGCTTCTTTGGCGCGCTGAAAGGCAATGCTGATGTGGCTATCGGCAATGTGGTGGGCTCCAATATCTTCAATGTCTTGGGTATCCTTGGTCTCACGGCTATCTGCTTCCCGATTGCCATCGACCGCAAGAATATGACGTTTGAGATACCGTTTTGTATTGGTGTCTCGGTTTTGCTGACCTTATTGGCGCTTAATTTCTTCAATGGTACGCCATCTATGATCAGTCGTATTGATGGTTTGATATTGATTCTCCTCTTCGTGGGCTATATGTATTACTCCTTCGTTCGTGATCAAAAGAACGCTGCTTCCGCCCCAGTAGAAGCAGACGAACCTATCTTATCCCTTTGGAAAGCATTGCTGAAGATTGTCGGCGGCTTGGCATTACTGATTACGAGTTGCGATTTCTTTGTGGATAATGCCATTGTGATTGCTAAATCGTGGGGTGTTAGCGATGCGATTATCTCGCTCACGCTGATTGCTTGTGGCACTTCTCTGCCTGAATTGGCTGCTTCTGTGGCAGCCGCATGCAAGAAGAATACCCAACTAGCATTGGGCAATATTGTGGGCTCTAATATCTTCAATATCTTGCTGATCTTGGGTGTTAGCTCGCAAGTCATGCCTTTGGTTTCTGCGGATATCACGATTGTGGACTATGCGGTCATGATTGCTGCTGCGGCCTTCCCTTTGCTCTTTGGCTTCAAGGGCAAGATCGGCAGAGTAGGTGGCGCCGTGATGCTTCTTTGCTTTGTGCTTTATACTTGGTATTTGATTGCAGGGTAAGTGCGCTTTGCTTACTAATTGCCTATCTCTACTATGATATTACTATGTGGTAACTATGTGATTACTATGTGATTCAGAGCACATCCATATACCTTCTGTTGGCTAGGATTACCAGACGGATCACCAATAATTCTATTCGTCCATATCGATGTGCGAAAACTGCGATTTCTGCGAAAAGTGCGCAAAAGTACTCCTAAATAAATACTATCAAATTCGCACTTTTCGCAGTTTGCGCACATATTTTTGAATAGTCACTATCTTTCATTATCAATGACTTAAAGACTAAGATACCTCTTTCTGTGGACATATTCCTACCTGTCTTCAGCCCTCATTCTCCGCGTCCGCAGAAGTTATTAAAACTCCTTAGAAAAATCAATCAACTGCAATGGAATTTATTCCGTCAGGTAATAATATCAACCTAGGATGTTCTTCAAATCTTGACGAAAATACACTCCAAGATGGTGCAGCATATATTGAATCTAATTGAATATCTGCCATGTCACATAAACTATAAAATATACAGTCACCATTTATTTTGCTATGCGTATGTGATTTTGCAACATATGTCTTTTCTAGATACAAAGTTTCATATTCATCTGACCACCAAAAAATAAATGGAACATGATATTCTTCTTTTACAGGACTGCAATTACCTCCATGTCCAGCACCTTCTTTACTGATATACTCACCGTGGTCAGATACAAAAACAAATGATGACACAATATCGGGGCGATCAATTACATCTATTATCGAACTTAATACCCAATCTGTGTATAGAATACTATTATCATAAGCATTTATGAGCAAACTATCTGATGTCAGCCTCTCTTCATCTGTACAAGAATTTGAATTTGGTTTATAGATGTCAAATTCCTTCTCATAATTAGTAAAGAAACTATGATTGCCAAGGAATTGCATCATTATAAATAGTTTATCGTGTTGTTGCATAAGCGAGTCTACAATATGAACCATCGTTTTGTCTCCCATAATAATCTCCCCATTTTGCACAATGTTAGGTACGATTATTAATGAATCAACACCGTTGGAAAGATATTTTTCATAGGATAACAAATTGGTTTGACTTACTATAGTATAAGTCTTAAAACCACATTCTCTAAAAGGCTCTACAATTGATCTTTCTTTAAAATTTAAGTCATAGTTATCTGGCGTAGCACGAGTTACAAGCTGTGGCACAGAGTACATTGTAAGACAAGCTTGGGAATAATAGTTATGAAACAAAAGCAAATTACGTTTTTGTTCCAATAATGGCGTTGTACTACGTGCATATTTGCCATTGAGAGAAAGATTGTCATAACGTAGAGATTCGCCAATAGCAAAGATATACACTTCCTTTTGGGAAGTTGTAGTTTCTTGGTGAGCTCCGAATGAAATCTGAGAAGTATGTTCTATGTATTTTCTTTTGTTTAATTCTTTAACCGTATTTATAGATTGGAATACAACATTGTACGGAGTTCTATTCCATATTCTATGGTCAATATAATATCGAAATGTAATTTTTGAATCATAACTTCCAATAACCTTTCCTGTAACAAAGACTGTAGGAATTATGATTGATCCAATCACAATAATAATATTAGGTACAAGTTTACTTCTAGTTTGATAAAGGCAACATCCTACTATGCAGCATATAATCAAAGGAATCCATCTAATCACTTCTTTTAAGTTGGTATTGTAAAATTCTGCTGCCTCTTGTGGATTTGTTTTTATAGTTGATAATATACCTCCTGGTAAAAGATAGTCCTTGTATAAATCTATCATCGTCAGATCTATAATAGACATGATTGTTAATAAAATGGTAGCAATGCAGTACATCCATTTGCGTGGTAATATGGCTACTATCCCTATTATAGGGCAAGCGAAAATTATGCTTGTGATTATGTAACTGATGCCGCTATTATTAATAATAGCATAAACAATATTAGGATAAATAGCAATGCACAAAAGTAACAAAGTACCTATGCTCCAATACATTAAATTCTTTTTGTTATCCATAATCTAGAATGTTGTTATTGTATGGACACAAAAAAAGCGTGGAATCATTTCTTGTTATTCTCTTTCCTGAGGCTCTGGTAAACCCACTAAACGAGAATAAGCAAGCAACGCCCACGCCGAATATGAAATGCCACCAAACAGAGCAGTCCACGAGGGACGCTCTGCGGCGGGATATACATATCCCAAAGGGCGTTTACTGCCTTCTTGTTTTGGGTTTAGTTAGAAATTTACCAGATTTCAGGAAACCAAAACAAGCGCTAATAAACGCTTTTAATATGTCTGCAAACCTTCGTTTGCGCTGCAAAGGTACGAAAAAAAATGTATATGTGCAAAAAAAGTTTACTTTTATTGTCATAGGCTACATTTTTTTACTGTAGCTTCGAGGATTAAGGTGCCCTCGAAGGTACAACAAAAAATGCAAATGTGCAAGTATAGTGAGCAATATTTTCAAAAATGTTAGGCTTACGTTTCTTTTGCACGGATTTTGAATGGTACTTTGTATAACGGATATAAATAGGATATATTATGGATATAAACCCTACCAACAAGTTCAGCAATACAATTCAATACATCGGTTGCGATGATGTGACCTTAGACCTATTTGAGAGTCAGTACCCGCTGCCTAACGGCATGTGCTACAATAGTTATCTCCTTTTGGGTGAGCGAGTTGCTGTGATGGATAGTGTAGACAAACGCAAGACAACGGAGTGGCTCCAGAAGATTGAGCACACAGGGCATACGCCCAATTTTCTGATTATTCAGCACACCGAACCTGACCATAGCGGTTCGATAGGTGCGTTCTTGGATAAATATCCCCACGCCACTATTGTTGCCAGTCGCGCGGCGCTACAGTTCTTAGAGCAGTTTGGCTACCAACCTGCGCATACTCTTGTGGTGAAGCAGGGTGATTCGTTGGACTTGGGCGGGCTGACCTTGCACTTTATCAGCACTCCCATGGTGCATTGGCCCGATGTGCTGATGACCTATCTCCCCGAGGAGAAGACGCTCTTCTCTGCCGATGCGTTTGGCTCGTTTGGGGTGTATTCGTTGTTTTCGGAGCATTGGATAGATGAAGCACGCAGGTATTACATTAACATATGCGGCAAGTATGGAGCACAAGTGGCAGCAGCTTTGGCGAAGATACATGCATTTGATATTCAGCGCATAGCCCCCTTGCATGGTTGTGTATTGGAGGGTAACGAGGTCGCAGAGGCATTGCGCTTGTATGATATATGGAGTCGATACGAAATAGAGACAGACGGTGTGCTAGTAGCGCATGCTTCGATCTATGGTAATACGGCCGTGGTAGCGCATCGTATCGCAGAGCAACTGCGCAGTAAGGGTGTGGAAGTCTGGGAAATAGACTTATGCCGTTCGGATATGTCGGAGGCAGTGAGCCAGGCTTTTCGTTATGGCAAGATGGTGCTGTGTGCAGCGAGTTATGATGGCGGTGTCTTTCCGCCCATGCATGCGTTTTTGTATAAGTTGGGCATCAATGGCTACCAGTCGCGTAGGGTAGGCATAGTGGAGAACGGCACCTGGGCACCCACAGCAGGCAAAACGATCTGCAGCATGCTGGAGCAGATGAAGAACATCGATATTATCTTGCCCCTTCTCACCATCCGCAGCGCCTGGAAAGAGGACTATCAGCAGGACTTGGAGAAGTTGGTAGAAGGGGTGATTAGAGAGGAATGTATGTAACGACGTCTTCCCTTTTTTGTGCTTCTCGAATGACCTTTTTTATAGAATCGGCTCAAAAATGTGTGTTTTTTGATATTTTTCGGTTCAAAATGAGCCGATAATTCAAATATTTTTTGTAATTTTGCACCGATTTTATAATTATGACTATGGAGACAGCTCGTGAAATACTGCAATTTTTGCACTATAACCCTCTTTCTTCTCGAGAGGAAATTCGCAATGGAATCGCTTTTCAAGAGAGCGATGCGACGCTCAAACGCCTTATTGCATCTAACATAGAGGCTGGAAATATTGTTGTAGAAGGCAAGGCGCGTGCTACTCGCTACCGATTGTCTGATTATGCCCATCTGCTGATGCCGCTATCGTTGGACACTTATTTTGCACAGGATGTAGATGAACGCCAAGTACAGACCAGTTTTAATTTTGATTTAATCAACAATCAACTGCCCCAAGTGGCTTTGTTCACAGAGGAGGAGTTGGGACGATTGAATGCTTTGCAAGAGGAGTTCCGCAATAATATCAGCGAGATGAGCGAGAATGAGTATCGCCGTGAGATGGAGCGCTTGGGTATTGACTTGAGCTGGAAATCCTCTCAGATAGAGGGTAATACCTATTCATTGTTAGAGACAGAACGCTTGTTGCGGGAGAGCAAAACTGCAGATGGTAAGACAAAAGAGGAAGCTGTCATGTTGCTCAATCATAAGGACGCTCTGCGGTTTGTGTTGGATAATCCCGATTTTTTACAAACATTGACGATTGGTAGTATTGAAGATATTCATACCTTACTGACCAAAGAGCTATCCGTTGATAAAGGATTGCGCCATCGCCGTGTAGGTATCACAGGCACTAAATATCGTCCTTTGGATAATGAGTTTCAGATTCGCGAAGCGATGTGTGATACATGTAATCTTATCAATAGCCGCAGCAATGTGTTTGAAAAAGCATTGTTGGCGTTGGTGTTATTGAGTTATATTCAACCATTTATGGACGGAAATAAGCGCACGGCACGCATCACCAGCAACGCTTTGTTGATTGCTAATGGATGTTGCCCATTGTCCTTCCGCTCGGTAGATTCGATTGATTATAAGAAAGCGATGTTGATTTTCTATGAGCAGAATAATCTGCACGCTTTCAAGCAGATTTTTATTAGTCAATATGAATTTGCGGTGCGAGAGTATTTCTGATTCTGTGATTTAGTTAGGCGGAGTGTATTTTTTAGAAAAAAAGTTTTCGTGTGCTGAAAAATCGCTTGCGATTAATCATCCGAGCCCATTGGGCTAGAAGACGATTGTGCCGAAGGTTAGTGTTAGCTCGATGCGATTGGGAATGTGCAGAGTTAGCCTACTTTACACTCCTTGAAGATAACAATACACCGCATACAGAGGCACATTGTCTATCACTTCGTTGCTCTTGTAAGGCATGAGAGATGTCTTGATTGCTTTTTCTGATTTATTCTCCAGTATAAATTGTTTGAGTGATTTAGCTTGCAAGTTTTCGCCTGCTTTCGCTTCTACAGGAACTGCACGATTGTTTATATCTATCACAAAATCGATCTCCTGTTGCGAATTTGGCTTGGTGTAATAATACACAGGCAACTGGGGAACACACTTCAACTCTTGAAGCACCAATTGTTCTGTCAACGCACCATTATACTCCTCAAAGATATTATCCGTCAACATCGCTTCTGTAGCATCGGTCATATTCATCGCACCCAGCAATCCGCAATCCAACAAGAACAATTTGAACGCATCTGACTCCTCGTAGAAAGTCAATGGCGATTCGGGTTTGCTCACCTGACACACCTTGTGCACCAACCCTGCGTCCATCAACCATTGGATTGCCAATTCAAACTCCTTGGCTCTTGCGCCTTTTTTGAGCAAACCAAATATAAACTTCTTGTTCTCCTTGGCAATTTGCGCAGGAATGGATCTAAATACCTGTGTAATACGCACCACTTGCTCTTTAGGTGCATGTTTCGAGAGGTCGTTGATATACGCCGTGAGGATTTCGTTGTGTATAGTACGAATGTCACGCAAAGGCACATTGTCGCAATAAGCTTGCACCGCCTCTGGCATACCTCCCACATAGAGATACATGCGCAAGTGCTGAACAATCTTGTCATGTACGGTATTCGTCACACTCCATTCTCTATGGCTGAGTTGTTCGCATATCTTATCCTCGCCTATTGCTTTGAGAAATTCTAGGAATGTCATCGGATGCATCTGCAACATATTCACTTTCCCAACAGGGAAACTCTCACCTTGGTGAAGCAAAAGCCCCAGCAACGAACCTGCAACGGCTATGTGTTGCTCAGGTGCGTTTTCGGCAAAGTACTTTAGAGCATGCAGTCCTCGTGGCACTTCTTGAATCTCATCTATGATAATGAGTGTTTTGCCCGCAATGATTTGGGTATTAGTCATTGCTTCAATTGCCTGAATGATTCGTTTGACATCGTAATCTTCAAACAATTTGGCAGCCAGCGACTCCTTATCGCAGTTGATATATGCTACATTGTCATAATGCGTTTGTCCAAAATGCTTCAGGATCCATGTCTTACCCACTTGTCGTGCACCATTTAATATCAATGGTTTGCGTCGTGGACTGGATTTCCATTGCAACAATTCCTCAATAATTAGCCGTTCCATATATGCGTGTATTTGGTGTTATTCTAAATCTGCTGCAAAGGTACTGAAAATAAATGATATATGCAAATGTTTTACACTTTTATGAACGACTTTCTTGTTTATTATTACATTTTTATGAACGACTTTCTTGCGATTTGTACACTTTTATGAATGACATGCTCTACTCGTGGAGAAAAGGTGTAGCAGCTTCGAAAAGTGGTATATATAGCATGCGGAAGTGGCTGTATTATAACCACTTCCGCATGGGTGTATTTTTTTTGTAAAAAGTTTTCGTGTGCCGAAGATTTGCTTTACGATTTACATCTCTTGTCCCATTGCGTTGTAGGTCTTGCCAGCGCGGAGGATGAGGAGTTGATTATCGCGGAATAACTTTTGTGTTGCAGATGTCTGAGCATTGATATTATCCACCTCTGTAGAAGCATTACTCTTAGTGGTAAAAGCACCAGTATGCGTTTGGAGAGTATCACCTTCATTGCTTTTAGCCGTAATGTCGTAAGTATAGTGCGTACTCTCATTTAAGCCAGTTACTGTAAAACGCAGACCATTAGTAGTTTGAGTAGCATATTGTGCAATACGATCGCTACCGTTTTTAGCTGGTGCAAAGGCAATATTGAGCAATTGACCGTCGGCATTGAATCTCAATGTGCAGAATATCACATCGCCTTGTTTGATAACGATAGTATAGGTATCCGCATTTTCATCTGTTGGCCATGTGATAGTGACAGAGGTGGAAGAAGCATTAACAATAACACTGTCAGTAGGAGTATTATTCGTCTCTGCACCAAGGCATTCAATATACTTGAAGTTTCCGAACACTACATCCAGATCATAGTCTTCTTTATAATCACAGGGGACATGAAGATAGACATTGTAATTAGCAAATGAAGATTGTTTCGCAAATGGAGGGTATGTAGGATAGCAATAAATATGATACAAACGGTTGCACTCTGCAAATGCATTTTCAGCAATTGTTTCTATATCCGAGCCTAGATATACATCTCCCAAACGAATAGCTCCTGCAAAGGCAGATTCTCCAATAGATGTTGTAGTGCTAGATGTAGCAACCATTTTGATTTGCTCTTTGAATAGCAACCATGGTTGCGTTTCGGATGTGTAATCGTACATATCACCTGAACCTATGATAGAAATACTTTGATCACTTTTATCGTATGACCAATAGAGGTTATCACCACATTGACCAGAGCTTATTTGTGCAAATTCAGCAGTTAAAAAGGTGGCTTGCGTAAGTTTTAGACTACGAGGATTATCAGTATTTCCGTCGCTCCATTGCACAAATTGATGTCCAAAGTCTGGATTTGCAGAGATCTGCGCACCACAAAGAGTGTTGTAATCTATCCTTGCATTTCCTCCAACTTCGGAAGAGAGAAATATATTATACTCTGCACGAGGTTCTTGAGCGTATATGCCTGCAGACTGATACGAACTTACTGCACCACACGGCGCATAGATTTGCACATCGTTATACATATTGGCAAAAGTTTCGTAGAATATATGGGGAGGTTCCGCAGATTCAAAAGTGATGGTTTGCAGATTATAGCAGTTAGCAAATGCATAATTACCAATTGCTTTTATATTTTCAGGAATTGTGATTGATTCCAGGTTTGTGGCTTGTGCAAAAGCATAATTATCTATACCCGATACGATATATGTAATGCCATTGTATTCTACCGTTTCTGGAATCTCAATCTCAGTAAGTGTATTGTAGTTGTTCGCATCACTTGTTTGATTAGTAACTATAACATAGTGTCCTTCGTTCTGTTCGTTAAAGGCCACATTTTGTTTTGTCGTGTTATTACTCTCATTCTCAACGACTACTTCAATTTGAGTTGCACGAACTTGGTTGGTAGAAGCGGTAAATACAACTTCAGAGGTAGAGCCTGTCCAAGTACCTGTAGGACCAGAGTAGGTGTAGTCACCTGTTGACCATGTGAAGCAACCAGGACCATATTTAGCGTCGTCATTAGCGGTGCAAGTGAAGGTAACTTGTTTCACATTGCTAGCAGTAGATGTCACGGTCAATGTTTGGTTTCTGTATATACGGTAGTGATTTTCGTTGTTGTAAGTACCAAGAATACCAGAAGAAACGGTGATGGTTACTCCGTTCTTGGTAAGGGTGTAAGAAGTGCCGTTGTTGGAGTCAGTTCCAACACCTTCGTTCTCTACATCAGCATCAAATACGATAGCGCCTTCACGAGTGGTATCAGGATTCTCTCCAGAATTTTCGCCTGGATTTGGTGTTTCGTTGCCTGAACTAATCAGTTTTACGAAGTATGCGCCTATTACCTCAATCTTGCCGTTGTAAGAAGCACGAAAGCCGCGGATAGTAATCTTGTCGCCATCCTTCAAACCGAGAGATGCAAATGACTTGTCGTTAGAGGTGCTACCTACGCTGATAAACTCTTTGGTCAAACCATATACATATACTGTACCTGTTTCGTCGGTCAAATCGAAATTGCCGTATATCGTAGCGTTAGTACTAGCATTCAAACCGCTGATAACGCCTGTGAGCTCATAATATACATCTGTTGCCTCCGGAGAAGCGTTGAACTCAGCAATAGTCACTACCTTAGCAATAGGCTCCTGTTGCGCTATATTTGGATTTATGCCCATTACCTTGCCGCCTGCTACAGCATACGTAGGGTTTCTGATACCCCATGTGTCAAGGTATTCCTCCAAAGAGCCGTAGATTAGAATCTCTGTTCCATCCATATCGGGGTTCTCTGGCAAGTTGAGCCCATCGCTCAAATCACCCGCAGGCAAATGCACTGCTACGCACTTGGCAGCGTCTGTCTCTGTAGGCGATGCTGCAACCAAAAGATTGGTGTTGTAGCTATAAGGCTTGCCCGTCTTTTTGTTGACAGCAGGAGAGAATGGCGCATCAAACTCGGCATTGCTGGTGCTGGTGCCATTGACTTGACCTACGATATATGCTTTGACGAAGAATTCGCCAGACTTGCTATTGTTGAGTTGGATGACGTCGTCG
>JAFNUD010000054.1 GCA_017384225.1 Paludibacteraceae bacterium | reverse complement strand
GGGTCCCCTCTTTTAGATTTGCACCATAATTCCAATATGGAGTTATGGTGCTCTTTTATTGTACCTTTGACATAGGTCTGAATGATGTGAACTATGGTCCCCTCTAGGTATTCCCTTCAAAGGGTATTAGACATGTTCAGGCTATATGTTAAACCAATAAGACTGACCAGAAAGAGGAGGTGAACTAAGATCGCTACTGGACTAACATATTCACGGCGCGTATCAGACCTCCTCTTTCTCCATATTGAAATGACAATTTAGAATTGTAGACATTGCAGTCTAATAAAAGTATCAGCGTCAAAGGCAATATGGCGTCAGCCAACTAAACACCACAAAGTTATGCAAATTTCTCATTTCGTTGGGATTGACATCTCAAAAGAGACTCTGGATGCAGCATTGTATCCAGCTCGAGATCGAAAGACAGACTTTCTCCATTTCGCAAACAGCACAAAAGGTCTTGGAGAAATGATGTCCTGGTTAAAGAGTAGAGGCGTAAAGTCCTCCGAACTACTCATTTGTGCAGAACATACTGGTATCTACACAAACACTCTAATTGCATTTGCACACAAGAAAGGCATTGCATTAAGTCTTAATTCTCCGCTTGATATCAAACGTTCCATCGGACTTGCCAGAGGTAAGAATGATGCGGTGGACGCCGCCCGCATAGCTGAGTTTGCATATACTCGCAGAGACAAACTCAGATTATACGAAAAGCCATCAGAAGGGATCATTAAGCTACAATATCTACTAACAGAACGTCGCCAATATGTGAGACAGCGAACAGCAATCATTAACCTCCATAGTGCAATGGGGCAGTATGAAACATCAGCTGGTCGTTCACGTAATGAATCTGCAATAAATCATACAGAAAAGTTGATCAAGAAGGTCGAGGAACAGATGCATACAGTGATATCAGAGGATCCTGCCATCAAAAGGAACTTTGACTTGGTACATAGTGTTAAAGGTATCGGACTGATAAATGCTATAAATACAATCGTATATACCAATAACTTCAAGTCCTTCGAGTCTCCTAGAAAATATGCATGCTACATCGGAGTTGCTCCTTTTGACTATACCTCAGGAACAAGTGTCAGAGGTAAAACGCAGGTATCCAAAATATGTCGCACACAACAAAAGGCGGAACTTTCCATGGCCGCACGCAGCGCTATTGTGCATGATCCTGGACTTAGACGTTATTATCAGCGCAAGATGAAAGAAAAGGGAGGAGATAAGAGCGCTCATGGCATTGTTATTAATGCCATTAAGTTCAAGCTTATACTTAGAATGTTTGCTGTAGTACGGGCAGGTGAACCCTATAGAGTTCTTAATTATTGATATACAATCGGCTGAACTATTCTTTTCCATGTAGTGCCAGATTGTAGGAGATGAAACAAATTAGAGTAATAGATGAATGTCTAGTCAAAGTAATAGTATAGCTCCATCCTACTTTCCTCTATATGATGCTAGTGACGCCGTCATAAATAGAAAGATATGAATAATAAACAGCGTGAAATCGTATCAGAATGCTTTCGCAATTATAAAGAAGCTGTTCTGGAACAAGCTAAACACCCAGATGACGAAGATTATGATAATTGGGTAGTTCATACTGAAACTCAACTTGAAAATGCAATCGAAGACATGGTAAGGACTCAAATCCTAAAACATATAGAGTCTTACCTAAAAATAGAACTTAGTCTTTAACCTAAAATCCATACATTATATACATCAATCGGGAATAAGGAACTCGATGTGTCGAATTACCTTATTCCCGACTGATGCTGCAGCATGCTCTAAACTATAGACATTAAGACTATATCAAAAAAGTTATGAAATCTCTTGGAAAAGTCTTAGAATACCATTTTCGGGAGCCAATGCCGCCTGTGACTGACAGTCACTTCGTTTAAGTAAATACCGGTGCACCGAGAATATTGGATTTCTTGGCGCACCGGTATGCTAAATATCATTAAATGTGGGATAATGGTAACCGGTTAGCCATATATTGAACATATATTGGTGCACCGGTTCTCAAAAGCATTTGGATGGGAAGCTTATTGAGTGGTGATGGCAGTATGCTGACTGGGCATCT
>JAFNUD010000027.1 GCA_017384225.1 Paludibacteraceae bacterium | reverse complement strand
CGTTCCGTTGATGGTATAACGTCCTTTGTATGAATAAGTTGCCATTCCGAAGAATGCGAGGTTACGCAGGTATTGGAAACTATTAGAATAGTAGTCTGTACCTTCTTCTTGACTTTGCTTGAAGAGGCGATAATCCACGTACGGAATACCACCGTTGTTGTATTGATAACCCCAACCACGGAACCATATTGCTTGACGGTCTGTAGAGTTCAACTCAGAACCTGCAAACAGATTGAGAATATGATCTCCAGTTTTACCCAAGTCTGCATTGTAAGTAACTGTAGCACGGAGGTCAGTAGAAGTCAATGAGTATTCAGTCAAGTCATAGATACCACCCTTTGGCAATACAGTCTCTGGCAATGCCAATGGATTATCTGGGTCTGAATAGAGATATGGATTGGAGTCACGAATAGTTGCATCCTCAGGATCAATACCTGCACGATATGCACGTGCTTGGTTGCTATCGTCCTTAATATTGTGCTCTTGGCGACTTGAATAGTAGCGAATAGCTGCCAATGCCGCAATCTCCAAACCACGAACAGGCTTCCAGTTAATATCACCTTGGAACTTCAAGTCGGTTACTTTGATGTCAATATAGTTGTTTGCCAACTCATCGTTGATATTGAAATCGCAGTAGTTACGGCGATAAGTCTCCTCAGGATCCATCGCACGCGATGTATTCATCGCATAAGAGAATGGGTTGATATCAAACTCACGACTCACTGTACCATTGATAGGGTCTGTGCTTGCCGAAATAGTACCAGGTGCTTGTTGTTTACGATAACTACCCATAGTAGCAATACCTACGGTCAGTTTTTGTTTGCTAGTAGAAGGCAACACATCATAACTAGCGTTCATCATACCTGTGAAGCGGCTTACCTCACTGGCTTTGTACCATCCTGGATCTTGCATTGCTGACAAAGAAGCATATACACGTGCACGCTCAGTACCAGTAGAGAATGACACCGAGTGATTGTGCATCACCGTTTGATTGAAGAGCTCTGCAAACCAGTCGGTATTACGGAACTCCGCAGCACGAAGATACGCATTCTTAGCCTCTGGCGTATTAGGCAAACCTACATTGCCACCCTTAGCCGCATCAATCAAGGCGTACATACGGCCATAGACACCTGAGTTCTTAGCTGCATACAGCGAAGAATACTCCAGCCATCCTTTGCGCTCAAACTCTTGGTAGATACCCATTTGCTCTTGCGAGTTACAGATATTATAGTCATCGTATGAAGGTACCATACGATAGGTAACTTCACCAGTATAGTTCAATTTTGATTGACCCGCTTTACCTTTCTTGGTAGTCACAACAATCACACCCGCCATCGCGCGCGCACCATATATAGAAGTAGCTGAACCGTCCTTCAAGATTTGGAAACTCTCAATATCTTCCGCATTGATACCAGAAATTGCACTCGCAATCAATGTGGTAGCATCACCAGAAGAAAGGTCATCTGCATCCATCTCGACAGCATCTTCCAAAATGACACCATCCACCACCCACAGCGGTTTGCTGGCACCATAGATAGAAGTAGCACCACGCACGCGGATCTTAGGAGCTGTACCAAAGGTACCTGACACGTTTTGTACGCTCACACCGGCAGCACGACCTTCCAAGCTGCGGCTCACATCAGCCACACCTGATAGCATAGTCTCGTCTGCCTCCAACTTCGTGGCAGCACCAGTAAACAAGCGCTTGTCTTGCTTTACCATACCTGTAACGACCACCTCCTCAAGTTGCTCTGCATCGCTTTGGAGAGTAACCGAAATCTCAGGTTTAACAGGCGTTGTAATTGTCTTATATCCCACGTAGGATATCACAATATTCTTCACACCTGCAGGCACTGTCAACTCAAAGAAACCATCAAAGTCCGTAACAGTACCCACTGTCGTTCCTTCAGCCACAACGCTGGCACCAATAGCACCAATACCTGTGTCTTCTAACACCGTACCCGTAACCTTAGTTTGAGCTACAGCGCAAACTACCAAGGATAAGGTAATTAACAAACAGTAAAATCTTCTCATTATAATAATTATTTAAAACATTCTATTTTTCAACACTTACTAACCAACTCATAATAAATCAATTAACGCAGAAACATAAGGACAAAGTATATAGTACTCCTCATAATTTAGACATAATTTCCTTACAGTTGGAAACAAAATGCGTGCAAAGTTACAACTTTTTTTTCATATACGCAAATATTTTTCACGAAAAATACGAAAAAACATGTTTTACAGCATATTTTCACCTTATACCTTATATAATACGCGCGCGCGAATAACCGATCCGAGTTAGCCACATTACACTCCATACCCCCGCACACACTACTTCATCCCTGACAAAACAGCCCATCACACACCAAAATACCCCCACTTTTCCCCACCACTTTTAATAAAACACATATATTATTGATTATCTATTACTTAAATTGTTGATAACTATTTTAATAACATACTGATAAATAAACTGAAAATTTTTTTGTGGGGAAAAGTGGGGAAATATCAAATATTTTTTGTAACTTTGCAGCGAAATTTGAAAAAAGACCGTTTTTTTATCAAACTGTCTAACAACTATTGAAAAATTAGAAATCAGAAAACCACATCACATGAACACATTCATTGGAAATATTGAAGCACGATTAGATGGCAAAGGTCGTGTATTTATTCCTGCAAACTATAGAAAGATACTTGCAGAAATGGGTTCAACGCATATCATTATGCGTCGTGATACCGACAACGAGTGTGTAATCTTCTACCCCGAGCACATTTGGCACGCCAAAGTAAGCGAACTGCGCAACGCATTGGACGAATGGGATCCTGAAGATCAAATGATACTGATGCAATTCATGTCCGAAGCCGAGATGCTGGATATGGATAGTCAAGGACGCGTACTGCTACAAAAGAAAAACTTAGAAATGATTGGAGCTCAACAAGATATCCTCTTTGTAGGAATGCTTGACCGCTTTGCAATATGGAACCCAAGCGTATTTAGCGAGAAACAAATGCCACAAAAAGACTTAGCAGAACGCATACGCAATCGCATGAAATCCCAGCCTAAACTATAATTAAACCTAACCAACTATGAATGAGATTTATCACATTCCCGCTATGCTGAGAGAAACAATCCATGGGTTGAACATTCAACCCTGTGGATTGTATGTGGATGTTACTTTCGGAGGAGGAGGACATTCCAGAGCGATTCTGGAGGCAGCCTACCCCCATTCCCTCCCCGAAGAAAAGGGAGCCGAAAGAAGAGAGGCAAAAGGCAAATTGTATTCTTTCGACCAAGATCTGGATGCGCTACACAACGCAGAGCAGTCTGGTATGCAGAACAATGAGAATTGGCAGTTCGTACACAGCAACTTCCGTTACCTGCGCAACTTTATGGACTACTATGGCGTAGTACAAATTGATGGATTACTGGCAGATTTGGGTGTATCATTCCATCATTTCGATTGCCCAGAACGAGGATTCAGTTTCCGCTACTCCGCTCCGCTGGATATGCGTATGAACCAGACTGGCGGACAAACAGCAGCTGACATCCTCAATACCTATAGCGAAGAAGACCTCGCGCGCGTGTTATATGTATATGGAGAAATGAACAACTCGCGACAACTGGCCAAACGCATCATAAAAGCCCGCAACCAAAAACCATTGGAGAGGACAGAAGAACTGGCGGCTGTGGTAATAGGACGCCAACCAAGTATATCGGTTTTGGCATCGGAAGACGGAAGTCGGGAACTAGACATTCCATCGGGCGCAAAGAAGGACTTAGCCAAAGTATTTCAAGCATTGCGCATAGAGGTAAACGATGAAATGGGAGCATTGCGAGAAATGCTACTCGCAGCCAAAGATCTACTCAAACCAGGTGGAAGAATAGCCATCCTGACCTACCATTCGCTGGAAGATAGAATAGTTAAAAACTTCCTACGTTCGGGCAATTTGGAAGGCAAAATAGAAAAAGATTTCTACGGCAATATCCTCAGTCCATTCAAAGTGATTGAAAAAGGCTTGACCGCCAGTGCTGAAGAAGTGGAGAAAAATCCAAGAGCAAGAAGCGCAAAGTTGCGCGTAGCAGAAAAAGTAAAAGATAAGTAATAATATAGAGTTATGGGGTTGTCTATAAAAGATATATTGAGTGGCGACATTTTAGCCAAGCAATGGTTTCAGCAGCAATATAAATTGATATTTTTGATCTGCGGCTTGCTCTTTACCTATATCTATTTTGGTTACCAATCCGAGCGACAACAGCACAAACTGAACACGCTAAAAAAAGAACTACAAGACGCACAGTTCACACAGCAAACCATCAACGCACAAGTCATGACACTCACACGGCAGTCATCTATTGCGCGCATGCTGGAAGAGCAAGGAAGTAAACTTAGAGAAAGTCACCAATCTGCCATCAAAATAGAATAATTCTACTTAAACCTATTCATAACCAACACACTATGAGCGAAAAAACAAAAACAACCATAGTTATCTTTGCGATTATCTTTATCCTAATCTCATTAGGATTTGGCGCTGTGGTTGCAAAAATCATTTACCTGCAGACTATAGAGTATGACAAATGGGAAAAACTAAGCAGTGCTAATCGTAGCAACACTACCTACCCCATCCCTGCTCGCCGCGGAAACATCTACGACGCGGGAGGACGACTATTAGCTAGTAGCCTTCCACAATACAACATCCACATGGACACACGCGTAGAAGCACTACACCAAGGTGGCGACACACTATTCTGGCAGTATGTAGATTCTATGGCAGATGGATTAAGTCAAATCATCGGCGACAAATCTCCTCAAGAATATCGTCAAAAAATGATTACTGCCTTTCGAGGTAGAACTGGTCGAGAACAAGATATCCGACTTACCGCTACAAGAGTAAGCTATACCCAAAAAAAGGAAATCGAACACCTACCTCTTATTCGCCGTGGTCATTACAAAAGTGGTATCTATTTTCGTGATGTAAACCGTCGATCAAAACCATTTGGCAGTTTAGGCAGTCGCACCATCGGTAGTATTTACGGCGATAATGGTCATGGCAATGCAGGCATAGAAAAACGATTCGACGAATACCTCTGTGGCAACGATGGTGAGAGCCGTTTAGATCGTGTCGCAGGTTATAAACAACATATACCTATTCGAGAAGCCGAAAGTGGAGCTGATGTTTATACCACTCTGGACGCAAACCTGATGGACATTTGCGAAAGTAGTCTGCGCAAACAAATCACAAAGAATCAAGCAGATTGGGGATGCGTGATACTTATGGAGGTGAAAACTGGCGAAATAAAAGCCATGTGCAATCTAGATTTGAATCAAAAAGATGGACAATATTATGAGTCTGCTAACCATGCCGTTGTACGTGTAGAGCCAGGTTCCACCTTCAAAACAGTATCCTTAATGGCAGCCTTGGACGACGGAAGAGTGGCAATGACAGACAGTATTCAGGTATGGAAAAAAGGCTGGAAGTACCACTCTCTATCACATATAGACGCTCACCCAGCAGATACCATTTATAGTATTCGTCAAGCATTAGCCGTAAGTAGCAATATCGCATTGGCACGCATCGTGACTGATGGTTATAATGGTAGTGCAAAAAAGTTTGTTCAAAAACTCAATCGCATGGGACTTAACGACAGTGTGGACTACATTATCCCTGGTGCACAACAAGCATTGCTCACAGTTCCAAATGATACAATGACTATATCCAAAATGGCATATGGCTATTCAGTTGAATTAAGTCCGCTACAAATGTTGATGTTCTACAACGGTATTGCCAATAATGGCAAGATGATTAGTCCTGTATTAGTAAAAAAGATTTGCAAAGGCGACAAGACTATCAAGGAATTTAAAACCAACGTTATACGAAATAATATGTGCAATTCAAGTACCTTACACGACATCAAGGACTGCCTACACGACGTGGTATGGGATAATGATTTAGGAACAGCCTCTGTCAATCCTTGGGGTATGCGCAAAGCGCAAAGTAATTTAGTGAGTATAGCGGGCAAAACAGGAACTGCTCAAATACAAGATGAGACTGGATATAGCAATAGTAGGCATAGAATGTCTTTCGTAGGATACTTCCCCGAAGATAAACCACAATATAGTTGTATCTGCGTTATTCATGGAGCACGCAATAGGGGATATTATGATGCGGGCATGGACTGCGGTAGCGTAGTGCGCAATATAGCAGAAAAAACAATGGCATATACCAATGAATATGTCATCGAAAATGGAAAACTCATTTTTACACAACGATAAGCAATAAAGATATGATGCAACTGACCGAATTACTCACCAATATAACTACCCTTCATATTGTAGGTAAGACAGCGCAATCCATTACAGGCATACAATTTGATTCGCGCAAAGTAGAGCCAGGGAATATATTTATAGCCCAAGCTGGTACTGCCGTGGATGGACATACATTTATCCAACAATGCGTAGAAAAGGGCGCTAGTGCAATTATACTGGAAAATCCTGAGTATATGCCCACAGAGAGCAAAGATGTATGTTATATACTTGTCAGAAGTAGCGATGAAGCACTGGGAAAAATAGCACACTATTGGTATGGAGAACCTACTAAACAGCTACAATTAGTGGGTGTTACAGGAACCAATGGTAAAACCACAACTGCCACTTTATTATATAAATTATTTAAAGAGTTAGGCAACAAAGTTGGATTGATATCCACTGTGGTTAATTACGTTGATAATCTATCTATAGAATCTACACATACAACCCCCGATGCCTTGTCGCTCAACGCGTTACTCTCACAAATGGTAAAAGCAGGATGCAAATATGCGTTTATGGAGGTTAGTAGCCACGCTATTGCACAACAACGTATAGCTGGTCTAGAGTACGCAGGGGCTCTTTTTACAAATCTTACGCGTGATCACTTGGATTACCACAAAACCTTCGACCACTATCGAGATACTAAAAAGCAATTATTCGATTTTCTGCCCAAAACAGCATTTGCCATCACAAACATCGACGATAAAAACGGACTCGTAATGACGCAAAATAGCAAAGCACATATATACACCTACTCCACCCGTAGCATGGCAGATTTTCGCGGAAAAATATTGGAAGAGGGATTTGATGGCATGCTGCTACGCATACAAAGCACACAAGAGGCTATAAATACCGAAGTATTTGTACCGCTGGTAGGACGTTTTAATGTAAGCAACTTGTTGCTAATATATGGTTGTGCAGTAGCATTGGGTGCAGAAGCCATCGAAGTGTTGCGCATACTGAGCAGTTTAGCTCCAGTAAATGGTCGCTTCGAAACAATTCATTCACCCAAGGGTTGGACTGCTGTTATTGATTATGCACATACCCCCGATGCTGTGGAAAATGTACTAAAAACAATCAACGAGATCCTCTGCGCGAATAGTGAAAAGCAAAGCGAAAAAGCACAAGTAATCACCGTTGTAGGATGCGGCGGCAATCGCGACAAAGGTAAACGCCCTATTATGGCACGTATCGCATACGACCACAGCACACAACTAATCCTCACATCTGATAATCCACGAAACGAAGAGCCACAAGACATCCTACAAGACATGGCACAAGGACTAAAAAAAGAAGAGCTCAATCGCACATTAATCATAGAAGATCGAGCATCTGCTATCAAAACAGCTTGTACATTAGCACGCAAAGGCGACGTGATACTCGTTGCTGGAAAAGGTCACGAGGATTATCAAATAATCAAAGGCGTAAAATACCACTTTGATGATCATGAGGTTGTAAAAAACTGTTTATAGTTTAGAGATTAAAGGCAAGAATTATGTTATACGAATTGTTTCAGTTTTTAGGCGATGTGCCAGGGGCACGATTAATGACTTACATATCTTTTCGTGCAATTGTCGCGGGCGTAATGGGACTATGTATTAGCATTTGGGTAGGCGGATGGTTTATCCAACTGCTCAAGCGCAAAAATATCTCAGAGACACAACGCGATGAAAAGACAGACCCTTTCAATACCGCAAAAAAAGGTGTACCTACTATGGGCGGAGTGGTGATTATTGCAGCAATGATGATTCCTTGTTTGCTTATGGGCAAACTCAATAATGTCTATATGCAATTGATGTTACTCACCACCATCATCTTGGGTATTATCGGTTTTTCAGATGACTATATCAAAACTTTCCGCAAGAATAAAGACGGACTCAACGGTTGGCTCAAGATTGCAGGACAAATCACATTAGGTTTAATCGTAGGTTTAACCCTTCGCTATAGCCCCCAAGCCGTCATGAACGAGCGTGTAACCTCGCATATTGAAAACAATATCACAGTCTTTGAAAAAACTCCAGAAGTCAAATCAACACGCACTACAATACCCTTTGTCAAAGAGCACAACTTCAACTATGCCGACATGTTTTCTTTCTTAGGAGAGACCAACAAATATAAAGCAGGATGGATTTTCTTCGTGATATTGACAGTATTGGTAGTAGCAGCCGTAAGCAATGGCTCAAATCTCAATGATGGTATGGATGGTATGTGTGCTGGCAATTCTGCTATTATAGGTGTAGCACTATTGCTGCTCTCTTATGTGAGTGGAAATGTCGTATTTGCTGATTATTTCGATGTCATGTATATACCAGGAAGCGAAGAGTTAGTTGTCTTCTTAGCATCTTTTATAGGAGCATTGATTGGTTTCTTATGGTGGAATAGCTATCCTGCACAAGTATTCATGGGAGATACAGGTAGTCTGACCATTGGCGGTATCATCGGTGTAAGTGCAGTGATTATCCACAAAGAGTTACTCTTACCTATCCTCTGTGGTATCTTCCTCATGGAGAGCGTTAGTGTGATTTTGCAAACACAAGTTTATCGTTTTGCAAAGAAAAAAGGTATGCACCTACGTATTTGGAAACGAACTCCTTTTCATGACCACTACCGAACATCAATAGAACAAGTATTGCGCAATGATCCGGGTTGCAAGATTTTGTTCAAGGGGAGAGGTCCACTGCAACACGAAACAAAAATTGTGCTTCGCTTCTGCATCGTAACACTCATCCTTGTAGCATTGACTATCCTAACATTAAAAATACGTTAATTATGAAAAAAATTGTTGTTTTAGGCGCAGGCGAGTCTGGTACGGGTGCAGCTATTCTCGCCAAATGCAAGGGATTTGATGTATTTGTAAGCGACATGGGAGATATATCTCCTATGTACCAAGCTCTTTTGGATAAGCATCAGATTGCATGGGAATCAGGAAAGCATACTACAGAGCTAATTCTTGATGCCAATGAGGTCATCAAATCGCCTGGGATTCCTTTGACCGCTCCATTGGTACAACAGTTGATCAACCAAGGTACCCCTGTTATTTCGGAGATTGAGTTTGCGGCACGCTACACTCGTGGAAAAATGATTTGTATCACAGGTTCTAATGGCAAAACCACTACCACGTCACTACTTTTTGATATGCTTCGTCGAGCTGGATTAGACGTAGGATTAGCGGGTAATATCGGTAATTCACTTGCATTACAAGTAGCACAAGAAGATCATGAATACTACGTGATTGAACTCTCCTCTTTTCAGTTGGATAACTGCTACGATTTCAAAGCCGATATTGCTATCTTACTCAATATCACCCCCGACCATTTAGATAGATACGACCATCAGTTCCAGAACTACGTGGATGCCAAGTTTCGCATCACACGCAACCAAACGGACAAAGATGCTTTTATCTATTGGAGTGAAGACCCTGTAATTAATCGCGAGATTGCGCGCATTCAGCCACAAGCCACCTTATATCCATTTGGCAGTCAACAACAAAACGTAGCATATACCGACGGTACACAACTGATTGTTGCAGCACATACCCATTCATTGCGCATGCCATTGAGCGAAATGAGTCTCAAAGGTAAGCATAATCAATATAACTCCATGGCAGCAGGTTTGGCAGCGCAGATTCTGAATATACATAATGATGTGATCCGCGAGAGTTTACAGCAGTTTGCGGGTGTTGATCACCGTTTACAATACATCGCTACCATACGAGGCGTGCGTTATATTAATGACAGTAAAGCGACCAACGTTAACTCTTGCTGGTATGCTTTGGAGAGCATGACCACACCTACAGTACTGATTCTCGGAGGCACCGATAAAGGTAATGATTATAGCGAGATTGATGCACTGGTAAAAGAAAAATGCCATACACTCATCTTTATGGGTAAGGACAATAGCAAACTTATTCAGCATTTTGAAGCATTAGGCTATAGCCCTAACACCTCACCAGTTCATCGCCTATCATATATCTCTACTCACACATTACAAGATGCCGTACAAGCTGCATACCAAGCTGCTAACCATGGAGATACAGTACTGTTATCACCTTGCTGTGCTAGTTTCGATTTATTCAAGAACTACGAAGATCGTGGCGAACAATTTAGTATAGCAGTTAGAAACCTATAAGATCCATACAACTATGAAAAATTTTAAACAGTATATCCAGCAAGAAATGCAGTATGTCGATCGCACATACTGGATTCTATTTATTGCGCTGATTCTAATGGCGTCCATTGCCTTATTTTCAGCCAGCAGTTTTTTTGTATTTCAAGCAGGAAGTAGTACTTTAGGACCTATCCTATCGCAAATGTTTTTTATTGCAGTAGGTGTGGGCATGGCATTTATTTTGCAATTCATCCCAAGTAAATGGATTCGAATATTAGGATATATCGGCTTGCTACTTTCCGTTATATTACTGCTACTAACCTATAGTCCTTTGGGCGTAGAAATCAATGGTTCAAGACGCTGGCTCAAGCTTTTCGGAATAACTTTTCAGCCATCAGAATTAGCAAAACTGACTCTTATCATTGTCGTAAGTGATTTATTTAGCAAAATAAAAACGGTAGAGGATCAGCGTAAATATTTTGGTATTGCCATAGGAATCACAATGATTATCTGTGGTATAATTTTTCTAGGCAATCTCTCCACAGCGGTTCTTTTGGGTGGTATTGTAATTCTACTTGCCATTTTAGCGAGGGTACACATCAAATATTGGGGAACACTCGTTATTACTATTATTGCCTTTCTTGTGTGTGGTTATTTCTTTGTAAATGAAGTGTATGTAAAACAAAATCGAACGGTAGATGGACCACTCAAACGTGTTATCACATGGGTTGGACGAATCAACGATATGCTTGATGAACAAAAAACCACAGATGCAGAGTTCCGAATAACAGACGATAATTATCAAAGCTCACATGCTAAAATAGCTGTTGCACGTGGCGGTAAATCTCCATTTGGGGTATTACCGGGAAATAGTATTCAGCGCGATGTATTGCCTCAAGCATATGCCGATTACATTTTTGCTATCATTGTAGAAGAATGGGGTATTGTAGGATCTATTGGATTGATTTTAATATACTTATCCATCCTATTTCGAGCTTGTTTAAAGAGTAGCAAATACGCTGACTACTCAGCTATGTTGATGGTTATGGGATTAGCATTAATGATTACCTGTCAAGCACTGATTAGTATGATGGTATCTGTTGGTATTGGTCCTGTTACTGGTCAACCGCTACCAATGATTAGCCGTGGAGGTACTAGTGCACTGATTACCAGTATTTATTTTGGTATTATTATGAGCGTTTCTCGCGAGCAGACAAAGTTGGGTGCTCGTCAACAGGCAGCTATCAATGATAGTCTTGATGATGTACCAGAAATTGAGTTGGAAGAAATTATCATTGACCGAAACGTATAAGAAGTAGGTTATAAAGTACTAGCATATGAAATATCTTATCAGTGGTGGCGGTACAGGAGGTCATATTTTCCCCGCCGTAAGTATAGCAAACGCATTGCGCGAAGCAGATCCTAGTTGTGACATTCTATTTGTCGGTGCACTTGGTCGCATGGAGATGGAACGCGTTCCGCAAGCAGGTTATCCCATTGTAGGTTTGCCCATTAGGGGATTCGACCGCAAACGTCCTTGGCGTAATGTGCGCGTAGTGATTGATCTTCTGCGTTCCATGTGTCAAGCACGCAAGATTATACGCAATTTTCGTCCTGATGTAGGAATAGGTGTAGGAGGCTATGCTAGTGGTGCTGCCATGAAAGTAGCAGCCAAAATGGGAGTTCCTATCCTATTACAAGAACAAAATGGTTTTGCAGGAATCACCAACAAATTGCTAAAAGACGATGCACTAAAGATTTGCGTTGCCTATGAAGGCATGGAGCGTTTCTTCCCTAAAGAAAAAATTATTCTTACGGGAAATCCTGTGCGACAAAACTTAACGACAGGCACCAAAGAAGAAGCTATCAGATACTTCAACGAAGTATTTGGCGTCAATTTCACAACAGACAACAAAACGCTACTCATCATAGGAGGCAGTTTAGGTGCTCGCACAATCAACGAGAGTATCATTTTACATCTGCCAGAACTGATTAAAAGCGACATACAAGTCATTTGGCAAACAGGAAAGAATTATTTTACCGCCTGCAAAACTGCACTCAATGAATACACATCAGAATTCAATATTCAGGATTCAAAACTAATCGTCACAGATTTTGTCAGCCAAATGCCCTTGGCATATGCATTGGCAGATTTAGTAATTTCACGTGCAGGAGCTAGTTCGATATCCGAAGTATGTTTATTAGGCAAAGCCTCGATTTTGGTGCCATCACCTAATGTAGCAGAAGATCATCAAACCCACAACGCAATGGCATTAGTTAGCAAACAAGCAGCCGTATTGGTCAAGGATAAAGATGCTCAAGAAACATTAATTTCTACTGCGTTATCACTTATTTCAAATGAGAAACAATTACAGGTGCTTCGCCAAAACATTCGTGCGCTTGCCCTACCCGATTCGGCAAGACTCATTGCTAAAGAAGTTATGCTGTTAGCGAATAAGCAGTAACCTAATATGATAAGTACCTACTTACCCCAATAGATATATTGCAACTCGCTAACTTGTTTGGCAGCGGGCTCTACAACAAAAGTAGGGGTCTCCTTGTCCCAACCTTGGCGATGGCCATTCACCGAATCCTGCACGAAATGTTGCACATTCTCTGCCCATTGCAGCCAATAGCGCGTATCAGCACACTGCGCATTACTCTCTGTGAAATCTTGATAGCGCGTCTGGCGACCAATGATATTATTGTGCATGTCCATATAATAATCGCACGGAGCATTAGGACTCTTCCATTCCCAAAACACATCCATAATTGCGTGCGAAATCCACTCCCCCACGTATGTACGCAACAACACATTCACATAAATATGCTTAAACGCATCGCCAGGATGACCATTATTCGTTGCTTCACCGTAATAGTAATATGCTAACTTCTCGGCACGCGCCTTACTTTGCAACACGCGATAAAACAAACGTGGTCCACGCCATAGCAACAAAGTGAGCAAGATATTCTCCTCCTCAAAAGCAGATATATTGAGCGTATCAAACGCCTCTCGCATGAGCGGTTGTTCACTATCCACAAGCGCATGTAGCACCTCCCACTCCGCCTGCTCTTGCGGAGTGAACGCCATAGTCTGAAGTTCCTCTGCGAGTGAAAGAGAATCAATGGAAAGATATAGATTACCTGTACTTTCAAGCGATGGGCGATTAGGCAATGAAGCGAAGGTAAGTTCTTGTCTTTGAGGAGCGAATAAGGTTGGGTGTTGCTTAGCATCCGTTAGCAAGCGATCTGCTACCGAACAGAGTTTGTTAACATACCCTTTGTACGCTTTCTCGGGATAGAGGCGTATGAGTTCTTGCTCTATATAGTCGGCAATCGTCACCTCTTTCTGCAATAGCGAATCTGCTTCCCACTGCGCACCCAACACATAAAGCGCCTCCGCAGGGAAAGTAGGGAGAGCGGTAGTATCAGGCGATGAGACGGCTGGACTATTAGGCGATAAAGCGACAAAGCGATGAGATGTACGGCATCCGACCAGAGCCAAACATAATATAATCCAAAGTATTTTACGCATAAGTTATTTCTTTTTCAACACAATCCACAAGATAATCGGAGCACCGAATAGGGCACTCATCGTGGATATTGGCAAGGAATAAGTGCCAAGATTGCAAAAAATATCACAAACGAGCAAGATATTTGCTCCGATAAGTGCAGAAGCAGGAACGGTCAAACGATGGTTACTGGTGGCAAAAATCCCTCGAGCAATATGAGGAACTGCCACACCAATAAAAGCAATCGGTCCACAGAATGCCGTCACACTACCTGCCAACAAACACGATGCCAAAACCATCATCCAACGCGTGCGTTCTACATTAATACCCAAACCACGTGCATAATCTTCCCCTAACAACAAACCATTGAGCGGTTTGATAAGCAACAACACCAACACACAAGCAATAACTATACCCGCAGCAAGCGTAGGCAGTTCGTTCCACCCCACTCCACTAAGTGAACCTAAGGTCCAAACAATAAACAATTTGAGCGAATCTGGATTGGCGAAATTCTGAATCATATTCACCAACGCACCTGCGATATTTCCTACCATCATACCCACGATAAGCAATGTGACATTGCTACGAATACGACGAGCAATCAGCATAACCAATAGCATCGTCAACATACTGCCAATGATGGCAGCGGCGATGAGGCTGTTAGGCGATGAGGCGAGAAGGCGAAGAGGCGAGAAAGCCAGGGTGCCGAGCATCGTCACCAATGCTACGCCGAGACTAGCACCTGAGGAAACGCCTAAGATATATGGTCCTGCCAACGGGTTACGAAAAAGGGTCTGCATCATCAATCCTGCTACCGATAGTGAAGCACCTGCCAAAATAGCTGTAATCATCTTGGGTAAACGAAGATGAAGGAGGATATTGGCTATTGGTAATTGGCTATTGGCAATAGAGGAAAGACGAAGAGGTGAGATCCACACAGAGCCACTACATAGGTCAAGCAACGCCAAGACGAGCAAAAGCAAAGACAAAGCAATGAATATGTACGTTGATTTTTTCATATTGGCAAATAGCAGTGATCAAATAATGAGAATTACGCCACAAAAGTACTGCTTTTTTCTTATATACACAAATTTTTCGCTCCTTTTCTGCCATTTTGGCAGTAGATAGATAATTGGCAAGGAATTTGTACGTTAGAACTCTTGAAACATTGAAACTTTTTTAATTTATAAGAATATGGCAACAAAAGGAAACATTGGGGTAACATCACAAAACATTTTCCCCATCATTAAGAAATTTCTTTATTCCGACCACGAGATTTTTCTCCGTGAGTTGGTAAGCAATGCAGTAGATGCAACCCAAAAACTCAAAACACTCGCTTCTGTAGGTGAAGCCAAAGGCGAATTAGGCGACACTCGCGTGCGCGTACTTATCGATAAAAAGAAGAAGACTCTCACCGTACAAGATCACGGTATTGGCATGACTGCCGAAGAGGTAGATAAATACATCAACCAAATCGCTTTCTCCGGTGCAGAGGAGTTTGTCAATAAATACAAAGACAATGCTGCTGCCATCATCGGTCACTTTGGTCTTGGTTTCTACTCTGCTTTTATGGTAGCAGACAAAGTAGAGATTTTCTCATTGAGTTATCAAGAAGATGCCAAAGCTGTTCATTGGAGCTGCGATGGTTCGCCAGAATACACAATGGAAGAAACCATCAAATGCGAACGCGGAACTGACATTGTGCTACATATCAACGAAGAATATACTCAGTATCTAGAAGATGCTACCGTAGAAGGATTGCTCACCAAATACTGCAAGTTCCTTCCTGTAGAGATTGCGTTTGGCAAGAAAAAAGAGTGGAAAGATGGCAAGCAAGTAGAGACAGAGGAAGATAATGTAATCAACGACATTAATCCTGCATGGACACGCAAGCCAGCCGATTTGACAGAGGAAGACTACAAAAAATTCTATCACCAACTCTATCCTCATCAGATGGACGAGCCACTCTTCCATATTCACCTCAATGTGGACTATCCATTCAACCTCACAGGTATTCTCTACTTCCCTAAAATCAAGAACAACATTGATATTCAGCGCAATAAGATTCAACTCTATTGTAATCAAGTGTTCGTAACCGACGAAGTAGAGAACATTGTACCACAATATCTGACGCTGCTTCATGGTGTGATTGACTCACCAGATATTCCACTCAATGTAAGCCGTTCCTACCTGCAAAGCGATAATAATGTAAAGAAAATCTCCAACCACATTACCAAGAAAGTAGCTGACAAATTGGCAGAGATATTCAAGAACGACCGCGAAGATTTCGAGAAGAAATGGGACGACATCAAACTCTTCATCCAATATGGTATGCTCTCCGATGAGAAGTTCTATGATCGCGCTGTGGGCTTCGCCCTCTTGAAGAACTTGGATAGCAAATACTTCACTCTCGATGAATACAAGGCGCAAGTTAAAGAGGCTCAAACCGATAAGAATGGCGACATCATCATGCTTTATGCACAAGATGCCGATGCAAACTATGCATATATCCAACGCGCTAAAGAAAAGGGCTATGATATGCTCCTGATGGACGGCGAATTGGATGTGCACGCTATGTCGCAATTTGAGCAAAAGAGTTTTGAGCACACGACCGAATCTGATGACAAGAAAGGTGCCATTCGTTTTGTGCGCATAGACTCTGATGTTATCGAAAACATCATTCAAAAAGAAGACAAAGCGAAAGTGGAACTCACAGCCAATGAGGAAGATGCGCTTCGCTACACATTCGAATCTCTGTTGCCAAAAACCGACAAAACCCGCTATGATGTAAGTTTAGAGGCTGTTTCTGCGGACGCGCTTCCTGTTTTCTTGACTCAAAATGAGTTCATGCGACGCATGAAGGAAATGTCAGCCCACCAACAAGGCATGTCATTCTATGGCAATATGCCAGACCAATACAACTTGGTCATCAATACTGCCAACGATAAGGTGAAGGCATTGCTCGGCGAGATTACTACCGCTTGCGCTGAAGGTACTACCCCTCTCTTGGAGCAAATAGCAGCTAAGAAAGCAGAGGAGGCTACCTTGCAAGAGGCACAAAAGGGCAAGAAAGATGCCGACCTCAGCCAAGAAGAGAAGGATGCTGTAACCAATGTAACCAAGGAGTTGGCTGCACTCAAACAACAGCTCAAAGAGCAATATGGCGCATACGCAACATCGTCTGAAAAAATTCACCAACTCATCGATATCGCCATGTTGGCAGCAGGTCAGTTGAAGGGCGAAGCGTTGGCCAAGTTTGTCAACCGCTCAGTAGAATTGCTCTAATCCATCCAATATCCGATAACCGATAACCAAACAAAATCCCCAGCCACCGCTGGGGATTTTGTTTTATCGTCTATCAGGAAACTCTCCGTATTCCTCGAAAGTATAGTTAAGAAAATCGTTAATCGGTTTGGCTGCGCGAGAGATGTCAGTTACCAAATCCAAGAAATCGCTACTACGCACTTGCTCATTCGTTAGCGGCGTAGAAAAAGTATATGCTTTGCGCTTCAACCAATCTGCATGCACAAAGTCTGCGGGGAAACCTTGTGGTACTTTCTTGAGCATCTGGTCGGTGTCGAAGTCTTGGAAATACTTGTTGGTCATAGGATTAGCAAAAATATCCTCCACCTCGTCATAATTCGCCAATATTTCTCGGCGAACAGCGTGCAACAAGTCTTTGTTAGGGCACCACATACCGCCTGCGAACATACATTTATCGGGTTGGATATGAATATAGTACCCGCCTCTATCGCTTTTCTTGCCACCTTTCGCAGCAGGGAACACGCCAAACCACTCCTTGAAGGGGCGTTTGTCATGCGAGAAACGCACATCGCGATAGATACGCCAAATACAATCCTTCGGCTGCAAACTTGCCAATTCAGGATCTATATCTGCAAGACGAGCCAACCAATTGGCAGTAAACTGCTCAAATCGCAGGTGGCAATCACGATACCAATCTTTGTGAGCATTAAACCATTCGCGGTTGTTATTACAGGATAATTCTGTCAAAAAATCAAGTATCTCTTTCATATGTCAAAAAAAAGTTGTACCTTTGCGCCGCAATTCGCGGCTCTATAGTTCAATGGATAGAATAAGGTCCTCCTAAGACTTAGATTCGGGTTCGATTCCCGATGGAGCTACCAAACTTCGATGCAAAGATACTACTTTTTTCTTACATGGCAAAACAAAAAGCAAAATTTTATGTAGTTTGGCAAGGTCGTGAGGCGGGAATCTACGACTCGTGGGCTGCGTGCGAAGCGCAAGTGAAAGGAGTTGCTGCCAAGTACAAAGGTTTTGCTACCCGTGCAGAAGCCGAAAAAGCATTTTCTGAGGGATTCGAGAAGCACATTTCTTTTAATCGTCCAGCAAATAGCGAGCAAGCAGCATCAATCATCAGAGGGACAATCTCTCCAGAAGAGATGATACAGGAAGGTGTGAAACTGCCAGCATTGGCAGTGGATGCCGCCTGTTCAGGTAATCCAGGATTGATGGAGTTCCGCGGAGTAATAGCTGACACAGGAACACAGGTTTTTCATCGTGGTCCGTATGTAGATGGAACAAATAATATTGGCGAGTTCTTGGCCATCGTACTCGGGTTGGCATATTTGAAAATCAATAATTTACCTTGGGCATTGTACTCGGATAGCAAAACGGCTATCTCATGGGTAAGGCAGAAGCAATGTAAAACAAAACTGGAGTGGAGCGCCAAGAATCAGGACCTGTTGTTGGCAGTGCGCGTCGCTGAAAAATGGCTACATGAAAACACATGGACCACACCGATCTACAAGTGGGAGACGGAGCGCTGGGGTGAGATACCAGCAGATTTCGGGCGAAAATAGCATAAAAACACCCCTTTTTGTAAAACAAAAATAGCAAATCTGCAAAAAATTTGCGTGTTTCAAAAAAAAAGTGTAATTTTGCACCGATTTTGAGAAGTAGGGGCTTCCCCCCTAGAGGGGAAGGGCTTTTAAAACAATGAAACAATACAAACAAAATTAATATTAATTTTTTAAATCTTTTACAACAATGACAAAAGTAGGTATCAATGGTTTTGGCCGTATCGGACGCTTCGTTTTCCGTGCTGCTATGAAACGCAATGACATCGAGATCGTAGGTATCAACGACCTCTGCCCAGTAGATTATTTGGCTTATATGCTTCAGTACGACACCATGCACGGTCAGTTCGAAGGAACTATCGAGGCTGATGTTGAGAACAGCAAGCTCATCGTTAACGGTAAAGTTATCCGCGTAACTGCAGAGCGTAACCCAGCTGATTTGAAATGGGATGAGGTAGGTGCAGAGTACGTAGTTGAGTCTACAGGTTTGTTCCTCTCTAAAGATAAAGCTCAAGCTCACTTGGAGGCTGGTGCTAAATATGTGGTTATGTCTGCTCCTTCTAAGGACGACACTCCAATGTTCGTATGCGGTGT
>JAFNUD010000053.1 GCA_017384225.1 Paludibacteraceae bacterium | reverse complement strand
GTGGATCAGTTCCCTGAGATGGATCCTCCATACGTGATGGTGATGACTACCTATCCTGGAGCCTCTGCCTCGGAGATAGAAACGAACGTCTCCAAGATCATGGAGAACAGTTTGACTTCGGTGGACAACCTGAAGTATATCAACTCGACCAGCAAGGATAACGTCAGTCTTGTAGTACTTGAATTAGAGTGGGGATGTGATATCACGGAAGCCGTCAACGATGTGCGGTCGTTCTGTGATATGGCGAAGAACCAGTTGCCAGACGGTTGTTCGTCGCCTATGGTGTTTAAGTTCTCATCCAGCACCATGCCTATCTGCCAATATGCTATCACGGCAGACGAGTCGTATCCTGCGCTCGACAAAATCCTCAACGATGAGGTGATTCCACAATTGAACAAGATCAACGGTATCGGTAACTTGTCCGTTTCGGGTGCGCCTGACCGCTATGTGTATGTGGATATCGACCAACAGAAGTTGGATGCATACGGTATTTCCTTGGAGCAAGTGGGTCAAGTGATCTCTGCCAACAACCTCAACCTGTCTTCGGGTACGGTGAAGATGGAGAAGGAGCAATACCAAATGCAAGTGCGCTCTGAGTTCATCGAGAGTAGCGAGATCAACGATCTGATGGTGACTATCACCCCACAAGGACAACAGGTGTTTGTGCGCGATATCGCTACCGTGCGTGATACCATCAAGGACCTCTCACTCGATGAGAAGACCAATGGTCGTGAGGCTGCGCGTCTGATTGTGGCGAAGCAATCGGGTTCTAACACCGTGCAAGTCTGCGAGGATGTGCAAGAAGAATTGGCAAAGATTCAAAAGCAATTGCCTACCGACGTGAAGATTCAAGAGATTTACAACTCGGCTGATAATATCCGCAATAGTATCAACTCATTGGAGGAGTCTGTGTTGTATGCGCTCTTGTTCGTGGTGTTGGTAGTGTTGTTCTTCTTGGGCAAATGGCGTGCTACGATTATCATCTCGCTCACTATTCCAATCTCGTTGATTGTAGCGTTTATCTACCTGAAGATGGCAGACTCCAGTATCAACATCATCTCGCTCTGTTCGCTCAGTATTGCGATTGGTATGGTGGTGGACGATGCGATTGTGGTATTGGAGAATATCACTCGTCACATTGAGCGTGGTGAAGCACCTCGTGAGGCAAGTATCTATGCTACCAACGAGGTTTGGGTCAGCGTTATAGCGACAACCCTGGTGCTCGTAGCCGTGTTCGTTCCACTGACCATGATGGACGGTATGGCTGGTATCATGTTTGAGTCGTTGGGTTGGATTGTAACTGTTGTCTGCTGTACATCTACCGTGATTGCGATTACATTGACCCCTATGCTTTGCTCGAAGCTGTTGCAAGCGCGCAAATTCCATGTGGAAAAAGGTAAACTCATTGATGATAGTGCTAAAAAGACATGGTATGACCGCACGGTGGTAGCATTCTTGGATAAGGTAGATGCTGCATACGCGAAGTCACTGGGTTGGTGCTTGCGCCACAAAGCATTGACAATCATTGTTTTGTTCGTGTTCTTTGCCGCATCATTGGTACCATTCATCATGGGTAAAGTAGGTACCGACTTTATGGCGCAACAAGATAATGCGCGCCTCAGCGTGACTGTGGAATTGCAACGTGGTACACGCATCGAGGAGACCGTCAAGACGGCTCGCCAATTGGAAGAGCGCTTCACCATGCTCGTGCCTGAGATACAAATGATCTCTACCTCGGCGGGTAGCAACGATGACGACGGTACAGGTGCCATCTTCTCTACCACCATGAATAATACCATCTCTATGACCATCCGTCTCAACAAGAAATGGGAGCGTGAACGCACCATTTGGCAGATTGCCGAAGTTTTGCGTCAAGAGTTGGCTCAATACCCAGAAATCATTGAATACCAAGCTTCTATCAGTAGTGGTGGTCCTGGTGGTGGTAATACGGTAGATGTGGAAATCTATGGTTATGACTTTGATATCACCAACCAAATGGCGCAACAAATCATCGCCTTGACCAAGGAACTGCCTGGAGCTCGTGATGTATTCTCTGACCGCGACGATGACCGTCCTGAGATTAAGATTATCGTGGACAAAGAGAAGGCTTCTCGCCACGGATTGACCTCTGCTACTATTTCGTCTTACTTGCGCAATCGTGTGAATGGTATGGCTGTGGGCTTCTTGAAGGAGGATGGTGATGAGTACGATATTCTGGTGCGTCTCAAAGAGGAGAACCGCAATTCGATCTCTGATGTGCTGGATTTCTCTATCCCAACACCAATGGGGCAAACCATCAAACTCTCTGAGATTTGCTCGGTGGACGAGTATTGGGCACCACCAAAAATCGTGCGTAAATCACGTCAGCGCATTGTAACGGTGAAGGTTACTCCATACGAGACTTCGCTTGGTGAGTTGGCTGAGGCTATTCAAACACAAGTACTGCCTCAAATCGACAAGCCTGCTGGTTATTCTATCCGTTTGGCAGGTTCGTATGAGGATCAACAAGAATCTTTCGGCAAACTCGGTATGCTTGGCGCTTTGATTCTCATCTTGGTATATATCGTGATGGCGAGTCAGTTTGAGTCGTTCAGCAACCCTGGAATCATTATGTTTACCGTGCCATTTGCGCTCTCGGGTGTGATCCTTGCATTGTGGATTACAGGCGTATCGCTCGATATGATTGGTGCTTTGGGTATCGTTCTCTTGGTGGGTATCGTGGTGAAGAATGGTATTGTGCTGGTGGACTATATCAACCTCATGCGCGAGCGTGGACACGACCTCAACGAGGCTATCCAGATGTCTGGTCAAAGCCGTATGCGTCCTGTGTTGATGACCGCGTTTACCACTATCCTCGGTATGGTACCAATGGCTGTGAGCCAAGGTGAAGGTGCCGAGATGTGGCGTCCATTGGGTATTGTCGTAATCGGTGGTTTGACTGTGGCTACTTTCTTGACCCTATATATCGTGCCTGTTATCTATGGTGCTATGTCGAAGAAAGGTGAGCGCGACAAACTCAAGAAAGTACGCGAGAACTTCATCTTCATGGAGATTGATGTAAAGGATTGCGAAGAAAAATAATAACCTAAGATCGTCCCTATGGGACTATAGATGGAGATTGGGCTTTGCCCTGTGGAGCGGCACTTTGTGCCTATAGACTACAGCGAGCAACGCGAGCGATCTACAACGGAGCGAAGCGAAGTGATCTACAGCCCAAAGGGCGATCTAAAAACTTTGAAGTTATGAAAAGTATAATGATCATATTCAATCAAGCGAACACCGAGCGTGTGGAATATATGCTTGATATGTTGGAGATTCGTGGATTCACGTTCTTCGAGGATGTACAAGGTCGTGGTAGCAAGAATGGCGAACCTCGTCGTGGTACCCACGCATGGCCAGAGATGAACTCTTGCGTGATTACTATCGTATCAGATGAGAAGGCACCTATTCTGCTTGAAGCTGTAAAGAAACTCGACAAACGCAACGAGGAAGTAGGTGTGCGTGCGTTTATGTGGAATATTGAGGCAACTGTGTAAAGTCTGTAAAATATCGGGTATTGGATATCGGGTATCGAGTATCAGGTGTTGGATATCGGATACTGGGTATCGGATATTAACAAAAATCAAAAATGAGTTGGAGTAGGATCCAACTCATTTTTATATCACACCTCATCTCCCTCACCTTATCACCTTTTTATTTCATCCTCTCTCTCACGCACCATACAATAACCATACAATAACCACACAATAACCACACTATTCGAATCCTTTATAGACCCCCCATATCTGCAAAAAAGAAGAAGCATTTCTGCTTCTTCTTGCGGTGCGGACGGTACTTGCGGTGCGGTTTCGTGCTGTTTCGAAATAATATGTATTTAACAGAATTTCAACAAGATACACCGCTATTTATTTCGCCTTGTTTCGCCACAATTCACGGAAACCCGTGTGAAATTTCGTGTGAAATTTGCAAATCTCAAAATAAAATTGTATCTTTGCGGAAATTATTGTGCATTTATGAATAAAATGAAATATTCAAGTAAGGTATTGCTGTATAAGAGAACTGATGATTCAATCACTTATCACCCTATATATATCCGCGTGCGCGCGAGAAATAAAAGCGTAGATTTATATACTAATTTTTCCACCACTTTGGATAAATGGGATGAAGAACAGAAGCGTGTAAAACCAAACGCAAAAATAAAAGGCATTCGCGCTAAAGAGATAAATGATGCGATAGCAACTACTCAACGCTTTGTTGAAGAATTTTTTGATGATTGTAATTTCCGTGAGGTTACACCCACGCTTGAAGAACTAAAAGTAAAGTATCAACGAATTTCAAAGCAAGAAGCAGAGAAGTTAGAAGGTTTCTTTGATATTTATGCTCAATATATTGAAGAATCTAATATTCAACGTCAGTGGAGCAAATCAACTTATGAGACAGAATTACGTACGCGTTCCAAGTTGATGGAAGTCCTTCCAAAAATAACCTTTACAACTTTAACAACTTCCAATTTGAACAAATTTACAACCACTCTAAGTGCTACTATTGCGAATGGGAAATTGAAGGATTATGTCAAAAAACTCAAAGCATTTGGAAAATGGGCAAAAATGAAACATTATCCTGTCTGTGAGGACTTGGAGAATTATAGCATGAATAAGTTTCATGACGGTCAAAAAGAAGTAAGATTCCTAGAGATAGAAGAAGTTAGATGTTTGTGGGAGTTAGATTTGAGCGATAATAGACGTATAGAAGAGACTAGAGATTTTTTTGTTTTTCAATGTTTCACATCTTTGCGCTATTCAGATTTGAAGGCATTAAAGAAAAGTGCAGTTTCTATAAAAGGGTCTGATTATACATTATCATTGTTTACACAGAAGAACAGGAAAAAGATAGAGGATTATCTTCTGCCCGATATTGCTGTTGAAATCTACAAGAAATATAGTAAAAATAATTACGAGAATGGGGTCTTGTTTCCTGTGCCTGCAAATTCACAATACAATGAGTATCTTAAGGAGTTAGGTGCTATTGCTGGTTTTAAGGGAGAATGGAGAGATGTGTCTTTTCAGGGAAGTGAGCGCGTAGAGAAAATCATCCCACGTACACATTTGACAACTCACGTAGCGAGAAAAACTTTTGTATCTTATGCCTTGAATCAGGGTATTTCTCAGGAGATTGTTGCGCTTGCAACATCGCACTCAGATGTCAAGGAAATGATACCATATTTAGGCATTACTAAAGAGGGTAAAGAGCAAATGAGAGATAAATTCAATGAAATTACTAAATAGAAACATACTGTATTGGATACGTCTAAATTCGATTTAATCATTGTTTCATATCAAACTTTTATTTGGATATAACTACTTTTCGAAGGTAGTTATATCCTTTCTTTTTTAGGTATGTGATTAATGAAGAAAAATGTTTTTTTTATAAAAAAAGTTGCTCAAAAACTTGCATATATCAAAAAAAAGTTGTACCTTAGCCTTATAATTAGGAACTACTTAAAAAACTAGTAAACAGGAGATTATGATAATGAAAACTATTACAACTATCGTTCAAAAAGGAGTAAACGCAATGGTCATCAACAATGCTACCGCAGCACGCATGAAAGTAATTGCACATAGAATAGGAGACATGAGTTTATCCGCAGCAAAGGCAATGCAGATAGAATTACTTAAAACCAAGATGTCCACCGGTGTTGCTCATTTTGCTTTCCTAAAGAAAGATGGTTCGGTGCGTGAGGCATTTGGCACAACCCAAAGCAATATTGCTGCGGCAAAGACAAATGGATTTGGAGTAAGTCGTGAGTGTTTTAACACAACTGCTTATTTTGATGTTGAAAAAGGAGAATGGAGAAGTTTCCGTTGGGAAAACCTCTTGTGGGTTGCATAAACAATCTAATTAGAGAGGGGAGTAATATCCTCTCTCTGTGTTCAAAAATGAAGTGTGTTCAAAAAAATCTGTAATCAACACGAAACCAACCAACAATTTGTATTCCTTTTAATCTTTGATTATTATGACAGCAGTTATTTACGCGAGAGTAAGTTCTACCACAGACCGCCAAACAACCGACCGCCAAGTAGCAGACTTAATGACTTATGCCGCAGCAAATCAAATGCAAGTAGTTCGTGTATTTGAGGAAAAAATCAGCGGTGCAAAACAGAACAAGGAAAGACAAGTACTGCAAGAGACACTTGAGTATTGCAGACAAGAGAAGGTGGATTATTTATTGTCCAATGAGTTGTCAAGAATAGGTCGAAATACTTTCAATGTGCTTGAGACTATCAAATTCCTAATAGATAGTAACATCAATCTGTATCTACAGAAAGAGAAGTTTACTTTATTGCAAGACAATGGCAAACCTTCTCCATTTGCTGCCGTTATGCTCGCTACTTTATCAACTTGTGCAGAATTAGAGAGGGAGAATATTAGTTTTCGCTTGCAATCAGGTAGAAAACAATATATAGAGAAGGGCGGTAAGTTAGGCAGGAAAGATGGGTCTTGTAAGACTACGGAGAAAAAGAAAGAGGAATATGCAGAGGTGCTGCGGTTGTTAAAAAAAGGCATAAGCATTAGAAATACAGCAAGATTGACGGATGTAGGTATCAGCACGGTTCAGCGTCTAAAAAAAGAGTTTGAAATAGAATAAATGCTGTGTCATATTTATATAAGGAAGAGGGCAAATGCTCTCTTTCTTTGATTTTTATTTGCTCATATCAGATTTTTGTTGTATCTTTGCACCATAAATCAAACAACAATCGCCTTAAAAACAAATCAAATGAAAAAACATCTATGTCCTGCCTGTGGACAAGAAATAGAAAATGGTCAAAACTTTTGTCAAACAGACCAGCAGTTCCTCTGGTCGCCTAATTAGAATTTGTGGAGATGATAAGATGGTCAATATAACAGATGTAAAACAGATTCTTCAATTTGCAATAGATGCGGAGATTAAAGTCTTTCTTGATGGTGGCTGGGGTG
>JAFNUD010000026.1 GCA_017384225.1 Paludibacteraceae bacterium | reverse complement strand
GAGGCTATTCCCAACGAAATCGTCTCTCGCCTGAAATAACCTCTGTAGCACGCCACGGAATGTCAATTCTTCTGCCAAGGCTGGTAGTGCTGCCATTAGTAGTAGGTTTGCCACAAGTCCGCCTACGGTGTTTACGCTCATAAATTGTTCGGTGAGGATCTTGGCTGTTTCTTCTTTGGTTTTCATCCATGCTTCCATAGGTGCCAAGAAGGCAGGCAGATCCATTTGTTGGTTCCAGTAGGATAGCATATTGATGGCAGGCAATGCAGCTATCATGATACCGATAGCTAATAACCATTTTCCTATTCCTTTCTCTTCGTTGCCATTTTTGTTTTCTAAGCACAACCACCTGATGGGTTCTGGGCTCCATAGGTATGCCATGATGAGTGGTGGCAGTAGAAGCAGGCTGCTCGTTTGTATGAGTTGTATCCACTTGAGTGATGTGATGGTTAGTGGTTGTGGAAAGAGTACGATGCTTCCCATTGCAGGTATGCTGAGTAGGAATATGCATCCTAACCACTGTATGCATTTCACCCATCCGTTTGTTTGTTGGTATTTCCCTTTTAGTGCCATAGTTGTGTTGGGGATATTGTTGGTGTTATTGTCTTTTTGTTTTCGCCTGCAAAGGTACTATTATTTGTTGAATAATGCAAGTCTATCCTGATTTTCAAGGGAAAGTAATGACAATATACAACAATTTTGGTAGTGCAAACTCTAATTTTTGATAATTTCTGATCTAATTTTGACTAATTTTTGTTTTTAATAAATCTCCCTTGTTTTTTAGTGGACAGTAGTGTCTTTTAACGAAAAAACAGCGAATTATATGTTTGATAACATGTTTTGCTGCATTTTCTTGTATATTGTTTAAATTTTTACTACCTTTGTAGGCTGTTTTGTGGCGAGAATTCACGCGCGAGGGTAAGTGCGTATGCACGGGTGCGAGAGGGACCTAACAAATTGTAGTTGCGTTAAACCTCAAATACGCCAAATAATACTATTCGTGAAGCGATAGCGAAACCAATTTCGCTTCAGCCCGGAGCGTCTTTCCAACGGAATGGAAAGAGCGGCATCCGCCTAGAAAGGCAAAGAATAGAAACAGCCCAACGGGTGCACGCGGCAGCGAACCATAAACGTGAACGAAGTGAAACAAATTTAATTTTGCTTAATAATACAAACAATCGAAATAACGTGGCACAGCCACATGTAACATAATAACGCGCTAAAGCGCATGTAACGCGGCAAGCCGCATGTAACGTGAAACAACATGTACACCACCTCTAACATATCACCTATTTATCAAATGGTTTCCAACCACTTAAATATGTCTAATGTTCTAATCTACTGCGAATTAGAGCAAATGGGGGGGGTGATTCTCAATTCGCAAAACACAACTGCGCCAATAGCGCATACTATATCATACCATCTATACCTGTCCACGTGACGGCATAGTTGGTATTTTTGTGTGCCTGCACACAAAGCCAAGTGTTCTTTGATATATTGAAAATAGACTGATAAGTATGTATCAGGTTGCATTGGAGTAAAAAATGCCTGCGTTTTGCACATTTTTTGCAATAACTCTTGTGTACATGAATTATTTTCTGTAATTTTGCACCGCAAAATCTCAATTAACGATTATATTATGGCAACTTACACATTAACTATCAACGAGCGTTCGGCTCAGGGCAAGGCACTTTTGGCGTACTTAGAGACATTGAGGGTCAATATCCAACGCACCCCTAAGGCTCTTCGTAAGAAGGGTAGTCTTGAGCGTTCTATGGAAGACATCAAACATGGTCGAGTTCAGGCCTTTGACTCGGTAGATGATATGTTCAAATCATTAGGTATTTGAGTATGTACAAGGTTAAATACACTAATGCTTTTAACAAAGATACCAAGCGATGCCAAAAACGCGGCTACGATTTGGAGTTGTTAAAAGAGGCTATTCGTATTTTGGCAGAGAAAGGTCAACTGCCTCTCTCATATCGTCCACATAAGTTATCTGGTAATTATGCCAACTATTGGGAGGCGCATATTAAAGGGGATTGGTTGTTGGTGTGGATTCAAAATGATAATGAATTGACATTAATATTTACAGGTACGGGTACCCACTCTGATATTTTTGGATAGTTTAAACCCGCCTATTTCGGTAGTTTTATAGTCCTTCACATACTTTCAGTCTGACAACAACTTGTCAGACTTTTTTGTCTATTTTCATATAACAACGCTTTAGCCATTATTCGTGAAGCGATAGCGAAACCAATTTCGCTTCAGCCCGGAGCGTCTTTCCAACGGAATGGAAAGAGCGGCATCCGCCTAGAAAGGCAAAGAATAGAAACAGCCCAACGGGCGTGAAACAAGCAGCTCCGCTGCATGAAACTCTGAAACAAACAAAAACAACATAAAAACAACTAACAATTTTTATTTAACTTTTTAAATCAAAAACATTTATGAAAAAATCAATCTTTTTATTTTTCGCAGCCATCCTGTGTGCGATGACAGCGAATGCCCAATGGGCCCTTATGGGAACATTGACAGACTGGAGTTCTGGTAAGGCAATGACCGTTTCTGGATCAACTGCTACTTGTACCGTTGATTTGCCAGGAAAGACCACCTACACTCTCAAGGTGAAAAATGGTAGTACTTGGTATGGCAGAAACAACACAACTATTTCTGCAACAACTACAACTAGTACTTTTAGCACATCAGGAGGTGATGTTACGCTTAACACCAACATTCCTGGCACTTATACATTCTCTTTCAACACATCTACTAAAAAACTTACTGTAACTTATCCTACTGCACCTGCTCCTCACGATATTACTGTAAGAGCTCAAGTACCTGCACATTGGACAAACGATATTTATGCTCATGTGTGGACATCGGAAAACGCCTCAGGTAGTGATGTAGGTCCTCTTACAAAAGAAGGCGACTACTATGTAGTAACAAAAAATGCTGGTGCATTGTATGTGATCTTCAAAAACGGTTCAGCTTGGTCAGACAAAAACCAAACTGTTGACTTGTGCTACACAGAGGATGTTTGTCTTCAAATCAACCAATCAGGTTCAACTAAAGGAACTGCAACTGTTATTGATTGCGGCGCTGTTGCAAAAGATATTACTGTGAAAGCTGTTGTTCCTGGTGCATGGGAGAATGAGATTACAGCATGGGTATGGCCTACTGGTGGCGAAGGCGAAGAAGTTACTCCAACCAAAGATGGCAACTGGTATGTTATTACAAAGAACTGCATTGAATTGAATGTAATCTTCAAGAATGGTACAGGTTGGAACGGAGATGAGAACCAAACAGTAAATATTGAAGGTGTTTCCGAAAATGCTTGCTACCAAATTTCTGCACTCAATAAAGTAGGTGGCAAATGTTCTGTTACTGAAGTTGATTGCGAGGCAGCTATTGAACCAGAGGCAAAACCAGAGCCAACTCCTACATTTGATTACTATGTTATAGGTACTATTAACAATTGGGGCTTGAAAGATGCCAACTTCGGTATGACCGATGAGAACGCTGACGGCGTTTATGAGAAAGAGGTAACTCTTGCTGCTGGTGTTAATGAACTGAAAGTGAACAACGGTACTTGGAATGACGGATGCCACTGGGGATTTAGCGATTTGGCAGTAGCATACGATGAGACTGCTGATGCAAGTGGTAATATTAAAGTTACTCTCGACGCAGAGAAAACTATTACCGTTAAGTTCGATAAGAACGAAAAGAAAATTACCCTCGAAGGTTTGACAGAGAAAGCACCAGATCCAATCTTTGACTACTACATCGTAGGTTCATTCAATGGTGATAATCCTAAAAAAGCAGAGAATGGTATGACCCTTGACGGCACTGTTTACAAAGCTACTGTAACTCTTGCTGATGGCGATCATACGCTCAAAGTAACCAATGGTACATGGGAGAAAACATGGGGTTATACCGAACTCGGTGCAGCTTACGAAGAAGTGTCTAATCCTAATGATGGCTACAACAACATCAAGATTACTCTCGCAGCAGAGAAAGAAATCACT
This sequence comes from Paludibacteraceae bacterium, assembly GCA_017384225.1. Lineage (GTDB taxonomy): Bacteria > Bacteroidota > Bacteroidia > Bacteroidales > Paludibacteraceae > Colicola. Next base: position 59,560 of record JAFNUD010000026.1, on the reverse strand, counting down.
GTTATCTTTGATGCTACTGCTGGTAAAATTACCTTCGACGGCTTGACACCTTATGTTGCTCCTCTCACTTACACTGTTACCGTTCCTGCTGGCACCGAGAAGTGCTATATCGCGGGTGATATGAATGGATGGAACTTCCAAGAGATGACAGCAACAGCTAATGCTAATGAATTTACTATCGAAATCGCTGGTGCAAGAGAAACCGACGGATACAAATACGCTTGCCAAGCAAGTTGGGATTATGTTGAGAAAAAAGAAGATGGTAATGACTTAGACGCTAACCGCACATGGACTGCAAACGACGTAGTAGCTAAATGGGCTACTCCTCCAACATACACCATCGTAGGTGCTACTGCTATTACTGGCGCAAACTGGGATCCAGCAAACGCAGAAAACCTTATGACTAAAGATGGTGAGGCTTATACACTTACCAAAACAGGTCTTCAACTTGAAGCTGGCGACTATGAATATAAAGTGGCTAAGAATGGCGCATGGGGTGATGGTGCATATCCAGCAGAGGGTAACCAAAAAGTAACTATCGATGAAAACGGTGTATATACTATCGTTTATACATACACTGTTGGCACTTCATTGACTGCTGTACCTGAGAAAACAGGCGAATACACTCCTGCTCAAGCAGTTTATACCGTTGCTGGTGACGCTGCTTTGTGTGGTACTAACTGGGACCCAACCGACAATACTAATAACATGACCGATAAAGGCGATGGCACATTCACATGGGCAAAAACTGGTGTTAAAATAACAGGTACAGTAGGATTCAAGGTGGTTAAGAACCATGACTTTGGTAATGGTGAATATCCTGCAGAAAACTGGAATATCGTTCCTGAAAATTATGAAGGCAACGCTATTTACACCGTAACAATCACCTTCACAGAGTCTTCTAAAGACATTGCTGTTACATTGACTAAGACAGGTGATGTTCCTCCTGCAGTTATCACTTACGTTCTCATGGGTGTAAACGGTGACTGGACAAATGGTATTCCAATGACCGTTAACCCTGGTAATGCAGATGAGTATGTACTTACAGATCAAGTTATCATCAAAGCAACTGACGCTATTAAGGTAGTTACTCTCACCGATGGTACAGCAACTGCTTGGTGCGGTAATGTAGATGCTTACAGCAATGCAACATACACAGGTGGAGGTGAAGATAATATCGTTCTTGAAGATGGTATCTACACATTCTATTTCAAGAAGACTGCAAATAATATCTCCATCAACCAAACTGGCTACGCTCGCAATGTAACCAATACCTATGGTACTATTTGCTTGCCATACGCTTCTGCAAGCACAAGCGGTGCTACATTCTTCGAAGTTGTAGGTCAAGGAACAGAAGATGGTAAGCCTGCCGTATATCTCGCGAGTGTTACAGAATTGGAGGCTGGCGTTCCTTACATATTTGAGAAAGCTTCAACTGCAAACCAAATCAAGGTTGTTTACACAGGCAATAAAGCAAACGATCCTACTGATGCTAACGGTTTGATTGGTAACTTCACCAATGAAACAGTTGTTCCTGCAGGAAACTACATCCTCTACAGCAATGCATTTATCCCTGCTGATGGTACAACAAACAAAGTAAACGCTTATCGTGCATATCTTAATCTGTCTGATGTAGAAGGTGTCAAACCAACTCAAACAATGCCAGGTCGTCGTTACATCGGCATGAGCGTTCAAGGCGAGAATGAGGCTACTGGCGTTGAGGATATCTTCTCTACCGACGCTCCTGTTAAGGTTATCGAGAACGGTCAACTCATCATCATCCGTGATGGTGTGAAGTATAACGTACAAGGACAAAAATTATAATAATTTCAGATCGCCTAACGGCTGTTAGAAATTAGATCACTATCGTTGTTAGATCGGGCGAATGCCCTGTTAGATACTAGAAATCCAACAGCGACGAAAGTCGCGGTCTAACAGTGAAGTGAAACAAAACGGTCTAATATCCAACAGCGAAGCGGTCACAAAACAAAGTTTTGATTATGAAAAAATCATATATCGCGCCTCAAACTGAGGCAATTGAGCTCCTTGGTGAGAACGCAATCATGGCTGGTAGTCCTAAGGGTGCAAGCTTTATCCCAACAGGTGACGCTGTTAGCGGTGCTTACGGAGATTAATCGCTACCTTTAACAATTCTCATTTGTACTACAAGCCGTCAGGCTATTCCATATCCAACCGCCCCCACCAAGGGCGGTTGGTTATTTTATTGTGGTGAAGTTGTTGGTAATATACCTCCATTTATTAGTTGGGATAGTTTAGATTTCTGCCATAGGCAAGGAGAATATAAAAAAAACAATCGTGTCCCAAAGGCACGATTGTTCTTGTGTAAGGGGAATTTTGCTATCAACTATATTGTTATGATAGACTCTCCTAAAGCAGATGAGATTTTTGCTAATGTTGCAAGTGTAAAGTTATGTGTTCCTCCACACCAACGGCTTACCTCTGTTTCTGTATTACCTACAAGATGAGCAAATTCTTTTTGTGACATACCTCGTTGTTTCAGTATATTGCTAATCTTGTCTGCTATAGCAAACGACCAATCCACTCGTTGCTTAATCTCGGGTGGAGTGGTTGTTACTAACTCATCGAATAATTGTTTTGTCTTGCTCATAATTCAAATTTTTGAGTATTGATACCTGATATATCTGTTTTCTCAATAGTGATTTTACCACTCTTTTCTGCTTGTTTGAGAAGATTGTCTAATTGCTGTAGAGTTATCACATATCCATTCAACTCATCATTCTCTTGATATGTTTTAGTATCTTTAATACCTCCATTACCTACAATCAAAATGCTATCTGACAATCGCAAACAATACAATCGTATTTTCAATGGTTCAATAGGAAGTGCTACAACTCGATCGCTCATTTTGCCTTCGTAACGAAAATATCTCTCCAAGAAACCACTTGCTGTCAGCATTTTATTGATGGCTGTCAATATAATAGATAAGTCGTCTTTACGCTCCGCATCTTCCTTGAATTTGTTCATAAATTTCTCAAACTCAGTTGCTGCGTCACCTTCAAAACAGATGGTAAATAAACCTGCTTTTTCAGTTTTGGTAATCTCTTCAATAATAACAGTTGCCATATCTTTTGTTGTTTAGTTGCAAATTTTGTGCAAAGATAATACATTTTTTTGAAATAATCAACTTTTATGTTGATTTTTATGCTTTTTCTTCTACTTTAGTGGTAATTTATGCGCCGCATAGGATAATTTTGCCATTAAATAAGCCATTGTGCAATTTCGTTACCCCGAACCATTTGTATCTTCCCCCCCCCCACCACCCCACAAAGGCGGTTGGATGTATTATGTAAACAAAATATATGCATATATTTGCATATCTGCACAAAAAAGTGTAACTTTGCAGCAAATTTCAGAAGAATATGACAATAGAAGAAATTATCCATCTAAACAATGAGCAACAAGTTGGCAGTAAGTTGGCAGCAAGTTGGCAGTAAGAAATCAACTAACTATACAACAAATTACACAACGAATACTAAAATACACATCCCCATGCTCAGCACATCAAATTTGCCAAGGATTTGGTTTTAAGGATGTTTATAAATTCAAGCGTGATTATATTACACCATTGATAGAAGCAGGATTAATGTCTATGACTGAACCGCAAAAACCAACATCTCCTACACAAAAGTATTATATTACTAACGATGGCGTACAATATTTAACGCTATTTTTATCAAACTGACGCTAATATAATTATGTGAATTAACTTATACAACTTCAATGAATATGAAACGAACATTTACAATCTTTGCAATCTTTGCTATGGTCTTCTCCCTCAGTGCACAAGACCAACAAGTAATCAATGTCACTCTTTCAGGCATGGTAAAAACACCAGTTTCTCGTATGGGCAGTTATCGCTTCCTATTATTGGAAGACGCTATTGGCAATCAGTTGTCTATCTATAACGGAAAAGAAGATGCTTATGGTGATTTTGATGTGTATGGCTACTTGTCCGAATACAATGTAAGCGTTTCGGGTACAGGCACTTGGGCTGTTGTTGATGGCGTAGAAACGCTTACGGCTACGCTCCAAGAAGAGGAAAATACATCCATTACATACCAAGTAATAGCAAGTTTAGAATCACTAAAGACCATAGAATTGACCTGCAACGACGCACATTATTACAAGCCCAATGCGTTGGAAACAATATTTGTTGGTGAGGTTAATGGTACTATACTAAAAATCATCATAGAGAATATGGTCAATGGTGATAATGCTGATGTATTGGGTATGTATGGCGAAACAGACATACTGGCAGAAACGGTGAATGTGTCAGGTTTAGGCAAATACACTCTATCTGGTACATTCCAAGACGCCATTGGTAATACTTATACTGTCTCTATGACAGCTTCTCAACTCAAAAAGACTCCAGTCAATATTGTTAATGCTCACTATACCGAACTCGATGGTAATGTAATAGTAACGGGCGCTTGGGATAATAATACCAACCTTACAATCCATTGTATGGTACATCCACTTCGGATCATATCGTCTATGAAGAGGCAGAGTTACAAGCAGGTGACATCTCAGCTACTTCTACCGCAGTGACTTTCAGCACTACAGATAGTGAATTTACACTTACAGGTGAGTTTATTCACGCTCAAGAGACAGCCATTTATGCAATGACAATCACTGGCACAGCGGTTACTACGGCTCTTGAACAAATCACAACCAACAAGAATGTGTTCAAGACCATCAAAGATGGTCAGCTCCTCATCTGTATTGATAGCGTTATATACAGCGCCGAAGGACAAAAGCTCTAACAATCAACTACAAAACAACTTCGAAAACCGCCCCCACAAAGGGGCGGTTGGTTATTTTATATGTTTTGGTATAAATTTTGATAAAACTCATCCAAAAATACAAAAAAATAGAAAAAAGTGTCACTTTTTCAGAAAAAAACTTGTACAATTCATTTTTTTGTATTACCTTTGCATCGAAATTAAAGCATCGCCCTACTTTCTTGTAGGGATAAGAGCCACTTACGAGTGGCTTATTTTTATAATATGACGTAACATGGAAAATAAAACACGAGTAACTTTTTATGTAGATGGTTTTAACTTCTACTTTGGACTACGCAGAACACGCAAAGCGGACAATGCTTGGTCTAACACCTATTGGATAAATTTAGTTAAACTCTTTGATAGCTTTTTGGGACCTGACCAGCAATTGGAAAAGGTAGTGTATTTTACTGCTTCACCGTTAAGCCCAGAGAAAAATAGTAGGCAGAGTGCTTTCTTAAATGCAAATAAGTTACTTAATAAGGGGACTTTTGAAATCATCAGAGGAAAGTACTTAGAAAAAACTATCGTTTGCCCATTTTGTAAAGGAAGCATTAACAAACCTGAAGAGAAAAAAACTGATGTGAACATATCTGTTCGAATGATTGAAGATTGTGTGTTGAACAGAACAGATAAAATCGTATTAGTAAGTGCCGATAGTGATTTGATACCACCATTAGAATTTATACAAAAACATTACCCTAAAGTGGGTATTAAGGTTTATTTTCCACCGTCTAATTTTAGCAATGATTTGAAAGATAATATGTTGCATCACAGGAGTAAACCTGTGCTGTTGGGTAATAATCTACGAAAATTTGAAAATGCTTTAATGGAAGATACAGTACAACAAGGTGAATTAAAGTATTCTATTCCTGAAAAATGGCAACAATTTAGAAAATAACTCAATGTGTGGATGCGTACCCCATTAAACGCTAATATAACTATGTGTAAAGTAGAAGGGTATTGAATGTTATATTCGATTATGTATCTGTAGAGTTTCGCTCCGCGCACCCTTTGGTAATTGTACTAACCGCAATTGACATTTGTACACGAACCATTTGCCTCATTTACACCAACCGCTCCACAAGGCGGTTGGGTGCAATTATATATAGTTGGAAAAGTGTCAGAAAATGCCAAGATAATGTTGGAAAAGTGTAAAAATCATAAAAAAACATGTTGGAAAAGTGTATTTTTTCATTTTTATTTTGTTGATTAATAGAAAATTACTACCTTTGCAGAAAAAATAAGGATGATGTACTAATGAGTGCAACGGATTATTTAAATAATGCACAAGAGTGGTTAGCTCAGCAATCTCAAAGAACGATCGATTACCAATGGGAGATTCAGCATCACAACCAAATGCACAAAGCCTACGAAACCTCCTGGTAGGTCTTTCTCGATTTGAGCAATTTCCAGTAGCAATACAATGGGCAAGGGAAAACCATTGTGTTGTAGATATGTTTGGCGCTTTTGCAAAAGAGCGACATTTGTTGTTATTCCAAAGTGGTAACGAAAGCGAGAATTGGATTGATCCCACCACAAACTTGGTCTATAAAATGAATAATCTCATGCATGTTGGTGGAGATATACTAAAACTATTAAATAGAGTTGAGTTATACAACCACTTATTCCCACACATTGCATTGCGGTTCGTGGGGTTTCATGTGATGAGTGAAAGTAATGCTTATCCTGTATTCACACAACCATTTGTAGATAATGTGCGTTTCGCTACGGTAGAAGAGATTCTCGCATATATGAAATCTCGCGGGTTCAAGCCACAAGATAGAGATGGTGTTTTCTCAAATGGATATTACTTGTTGAGTGATATTAAACCCAAAAATGTATTAGCATCTGATAATGGTTTAGCCATATTTGTGATTGATGCTGATGTCTCCTTGGTGTAACATTCTCATTCGCACCACGCACCATTTGGCATTTGTACAACGCCCCATTTTGCTATCCACACCAACCGCCCCACAAGGGCGGTTTTCATGTTTTAGATAGTCCATGGATAGTCCTACGAACCCGTCAATAACCCGTTACAAACCCGTGGGAGATCGTTGATTGCATGGTGCACCCCCAAAAAGAGCTACTGCTTAAGCAATTTGTCAGAAGATAGGATAACCTATTCTTACTCTAAAATGATTTTCTCGGCAATCTGCACCGCGTTGAGCGCTGCACCTTTGCGTATCTGATCGCCTACACACCAGAAGGTGATACCATTCTCATTGGCTAAATCCTTGCGGATACGACCCACATACACATCATCTGTACCACTCAAATACAATGGCATAGGGTAGGGGAATTCCGAATTTTGAATTTTGAATTTTGAATTAAGAGCAGGGTTGTCCATTACTTGTACGCCTTCGGCCTTGCTGAGTGCTTCGCGCACTTGCTCAGGACTGAGCGGATGCTCCGTCTCTACCCAAACAGCCTCCGAGTGAGCGCGCAAAGAGGGTACACGCACACAAGTGGCAGAAACGGCAATATCCGAGTGCATGATTTTGCGCGTTTCATGGTACATCTTCAACTCCTCTTTCGTATAATCATCATCGCCAAAAACATCAATCTGAGGGATGAGATTATATGCCAATTGGTAAGGGAATTTTGAATGTGTAACCTCTTCACCATGGATAGCCTGACGGTATTGCTCTTCTAATTCTGCCATAGCCGAAGCTCCTGCTCCAGAAGCTGATTGATAAGAAGATACATGCACACGCTTGATGTGCGAGAGCTGCTCAATCGCCTTCAAGCAAACCGCCATGATAATGGTAGTACAGTTGGGATTAGCAATGATACGCTTACCTCCCTCTTGGAGAGCCTGCTGGATGTCGTCTGCGTTAAGCTCTGGTACAACGAGAGGTACCTCCTCGTCCATGCGGAAGGCAGAGGAGTTGTCAATCATGATAGCGCCGTGGCGGGTGATGTCCTCAGCGTATTCCTTAGACACAGAACCGCCCGCCGAGACAAAAGCGATGTCGATACCCTTGAAGAGATCGCCGTGCTGGAGCAGTTCGACAGTGTATTCCTTGCTGCAGAAAGTATATGTAGAGCCCGCAGAGCGTGCGGAACCAAATAGTCGAAGTTGAGTAACTGGGAATTGGCGTTCTGCCAAAATCTTAAGGAGTTCTTGTCCAACGGCGCCTGATGCGCCTACAATAGCGATAGTCATAGTGACGAATAGTATGGTTATTGTATGGTTATTGTGTGGTTATTGTATGGTGCAGATAGGGAAAATAAGGCTGCCAAGCAATGCTCAGCAGCCCTATCGGAATTAAAGAAGAGTGATAGTCAAATCTTCACCCTCTGTGAAAGATACTTTATCTTCGCGAGCCAACCAACCCAAAGCGAGGTAAAGTTCATCGTTTTTCAATTTTGTAGCTTTCTTCAAAGCCTTGAGTGTGAGAGCACCACCTTGTAGCGCATTCCAGATCAAACCTGCGTTCTCACCAATTTTAGTTGTAATCATAATACCTTAAAAAATAAAACAGTTAATATATAAATCGGGCAAAGCCCTTTTTTTCGGTTGTTGTCAATGGCTATTGATTGGGGTTTTTGAAGATCAAACATGCGTTTTGTCCGCCAAAACCGTAGTTGTTGCTCATAGCATATTGTATATGGCGTGGCTGAGCTTGGTTGAATGTAAATTTGAGTCGATAGTCGATGTTAGGATCTTCATCTCCTGGCTCATGGTTAATGGTAGGAGTGACTACGCTATGCTGCATAGATAGAATCGACACAATCGCTTCAATCGCTCCTGCTGAGCCCATAGTGTGACCCAACATGGATTTTGATGACGTGATATTGATATTATAAGCATGTGTGCCAAAGACCTCTTGTATCGCTTTCACTTCAGCTATATCGCCGATAGGAGTGGCAGTACCATGCGTGTTGATATAATCTACCACTTGTGGTGTGATTCCTGCCTCATTGAGAGCAATTTGCATGGCATTCTTAACGCCAGTACCCTCTGGGTCGGAAGCCGTGAGGTGGTAGGCATCTGCAGTAAGACCAATTCCCACAAGCTCAGCATATATATGTGCACCTCGTGCTTTGGCATGTTCGTATTCCTCTAATACCAGCGTGCCAGCACCCTCTCCCAATACAAATCCATCACGCGAAGCAGAGAATGGACGACATGCTGTTTGAGGCGATTGATTGCGAGTGGACATGGCACGTAGCGCATTGAAACCCGCTACTCCTGACACCTCTATGGCGGCTTCGCTGCCTCCTGTGAGTATCACGTCTGCTAAGCCCATACGAATCTGATAGCAGGCATTAGCAATAGCGTGAGCTGCAGAAGCACATGCGGTGGTTGTGGCAAAATTCACACCCTTAAAACCATAGCGCATTGCGAGTATACCCGCTGCCATATTGGTGATAATCATAGGGATAAAGAATGGACTATAGCGAGGTGTACCATCGCCCGCACCAAAACCTGCAATGTTAACATCAAGCGTGTTGATTCCGCCCATACCGCTACCATAAATGACTCCGTAGCGCAAAGCGTCAGTCGGATGGGCTTCAAACTGCGCATCCGTAATAGCCTCCTCGGCCGACTTAATAGCATAGTGAAGATAGCGATCATAACGTTTGACTTCTTTGGCATCAAGCAATCCTGTCATGTCTAAATCTTTCACTTCACATGCAAAGCGAGTATTGAACTTTGTAGCATCAAAATGAGTAATAGCACCAGCACCACTTGTTCCCTGAAGAAGTTGGTGCCACGTAGTAGCCACATCATTTCCCAATGAAGTGACCATACCAATTCCAGTTACTACTACTCGTTTTTGTTGCATATACAAACACCTAACGAGTTTGTAGATTTTTCTACAAACTCGTCAATGATAAAAGTCTAAAATCGTGATAACTTATGCTTGAAGTTTCTCAATGTAATCAATAACGTCTTTTACACAGTTGATTTTTTGAGTATCCTCATCTGGAATAGAAATTCCAAATTCTTTCTCGAATTCCATAATCAACTCTACAGTGTCAAGAGAGTCTGCGTTGAGATCTGCAGTGAAGCTTGCCTCTGGAGTAACTTGAGATTCTTCTACGCCCAATTTATCAACGATAATTGCTTTTACTTTTGATTCAATTGCTGACATAATTACAATTTTTTTAGTTGTTAATTATATTTATTTTTTATTCTTTCAAGCGAAATCGACTGCAAAGTAACTACTTTTTTTTGGAATATGCAAATTTTTTGGCATATTTGTGTACTTATTTGCCCATTTTGAGTGTTATTTTACCTATTCGGGCTCCAGATTTGCCCATTTGAGCAAGTAAAACGGGTTTTCCGTCGAGGTTTTCGACATATAGATTTTCTACTACTTTATGTGTGTGCCCACCGATAATCACATCAATGTGATTTGTCTGTTTGGCGAGCGTCTCATCCACATGCGTTCCTTGATGGCTAAGGCAAATCACTAAGTCGCAATGATGCGTTGTCTTGAGCTCTGTAGCCACCATTTGAGCCGCTGCAATAGGTTCTAAATAGCGAATAGAAGCAAAGTTCTTAGTGGATATCAATCCTTCAGGATGAATGCCTATACCTAATATACCTATGCGCACGCCCGCGCGCGTAAGGATATGGTAGGGCTTGACAATACCCTCTAAAGCAGTGCCTCGTACATCATAGTTGGAAGACACTACTGCAAAAGAAGCATCTTTCAATACCGCTGCCAAAGTGTCCACTCCATAGTCAAACTCATGATTGCCGAGCGTGATAGCATCGTATCCCATTCGGTTCATGGCTTCCACTTCTATACGTCCGTGATAGAAGTTGAAATATGGCGTTCCTTGGCTAAAATCGCCTGCGTCCAGCAAGAGAAGATCTGGATGAGCACTCCGTTCTTGCTCTATGAGTCCCATACGGCGAGCATAGCCCGCATGATTGCCATCCCGCTTGCCTGGAGCAATAGGTTCGATCTGCGAGTGCGTATCGTTGGTGTGCAAAATAACAAGAGTAGTTTCCTTAGGAGCACAAGCTGCCAACAGACAAAAAAGGCACAATAGGGCACTATTAAAAACGCTTCTGTATTTCATCGGGCGTGAAGATTGTATATATAGTTTGACCATTATTGAGATATTGCGACGAATGATGCTCATAGAATCGAACGAGCAAATCGCGCATTTCTACATCGCTGAGTTGTTTGCCAAGAGGTATAGCCATACGATCTGCTAATGCGAGCGCCATAGCTTCTCGCCATTGCTGCGTGGCATTAGAACCCGTATCTTGTACCTGATGAATCACCTGCAAGAGGGTGTCGCAAGGGTTGGCTTGTCCTAACTGAACAGGTATAGCCGTAATAGTATAGGCATTAGGAGAGAGTTGGTCCATAGCAAAACCAATCGCTTGCAGGTCATCTTGCAAGGACTGAATCGTACACATATCATCATGAGTAAGTTCAAGCACCTCTGGAAATAGCAAGGATTGCGACATCCCCTTGTGCTGCTTAAACTGCTCTATCAACTCTTGATACAAAATAGCCACGTGTACACGATGCTGATGCAATAGCATTAGCCCCTTGTCAGATGGAACAATAATATACTTGTTTAACCACTGCATTAGAGGTGTTTGCTCGTTAATCTCGGGCAAAGTAAACAAGGCTTGCTCTATCTGCATCCCCAATTGCTCCGCAGGCACAGAAGGATAGAGCCGCTCCCAATTGGTAGCCGCTGTTTTTGGTTGCGCTGTTTGCTTAAATGGATTGTAATTAGGGTTGACCTGCAATCGAGGCATGGATATAGTAGCTGGCTGATCAGACAACGCAGGCATCTCTATATGCGTCTCCAGCGAAAAATCCAGAGAAGGAGCAATATTGAACTTGCCCAACGCCTCGCGCACAGTAGCCAACAAAATCTGGAAAATAGCTTGCTCATCGGCAAACTTAATCTCCGTCTTTGTAGGGTGGATATTGACATCAATAGCATCGGGCTGGATGTCAAAATAAATAAAATAGGAAGGAGTATGGTCAGCCGCCAACAATCCTGAATATGCGGTCAAGATAGCCTTGTGAAAATAAGGATGACGCATATATCGTCCGTTGACGAAGAAAAATTGCTGACTATTCTTGGCTGTCATCTCTGGTTTTCCCACAAAACCATAGATATTGACCAATTCTGTATTAGCCATCACATCGACCAGATTTCCTGTAAACGCTTTGGATGAATGGCCAAAAATAGCCTCAATCCGCTGTTTCGTACTGCATACAGGCAATTCAGATACCACTTCGTCGTTGTTCACCAAGGTGAATTGCACATGCGGATACACCAGCGCGATGCGATGGTATTCGGTAGTGATATTGCGCATTTCCGTCTGATCGGTCTTGAGGAATCGACGACGAGCTGGTACGTTGTAGAAGAGATTCTTAACGCGGATATTCGTACCTACAGGACATTGCGCAAACTCCTGCGCGATGACCTCTGACCCCGCTATCTCTAAGCGTGTGCCTATCTCATCTTCAGGTCTGCGGGTATGCACCTCTACATGGGCTACCGCACAGATACTTGCCAACGCTTCGCCACGAAAACCCATTGTGCGCAGTTGGAAGAGATCGGACGCTTGACTAATCTTAGAAGTGGCATGACGCTCAAACGCCATACGCGCATCGGCAGGACTCATTCCCTTGCCGTTATCAATCACCTGCAGCAATGTCCTGCCACCATCGCGCACTATCACGCGGATATGCGTGGCACCTGCATCCAACGAGTTCTCTACCAATTCCTTTAGGCAAGAAGCAGGACGCTGAATAACCTCACCAGCCGCAATCTGGTTAGCTACATTATCCGCAAGCAAGTGAATGATATCGCTCATAATAGATAATAAAATGCAAACATCAACAAACCCAACAACGCAATCCAAAATAGCAACTTGGACTTGCGCTTGGTTTGATCTTTGCGATGATAGGTATTAGCTTCGTGTGCCTCACGAAACGAACCACGATGAAGACGCGCAAGTTTCTCCTTGCGCGCCTCCTTCTCTTTATCGTAGTAGATGGGGCGATAATCCCACCCACGTGGTTTGGGTACTTTTGGAAAAAGAACCGACATTACTTAACGATAGCTTGGAATTGCTCGTCTTGTTGGTATTTAGCAAACTCAATATCGTTTTGTGCTTTTGCCTTCAATTGTGCGTTGCCCTTTACTGCTACCTTCAAGTTAGCATATACAGCTTCGCGATCATTGGTGCGAGCACCTACAACTGCAGACAAGTAAGCAGTTGTAGCATTAGGCTTAGCTACGCGAGCAAGAGTTTGACGAGCTGCTGCATAATCCTCGTTCAAGATTTGTTGAACAGCAGCGTTGTTGGTAGCCTCATTGCCATAAGCTACCTTGGCAGCAGCGTAATCACCCTTCATAGTGTAGAGGGTACCCATAGCCGCCTTCAAATCAGCTTGTGTACCAGCAGCCTTACCGAGATGTTGCTCTGCTTGTACGAGGTCATTCTCTGCCAAAGCAGCAATACCTGCGTTGTAGTGTACATCTGGGTTAGCAGCATCCAATTGAAGTGCCTTAGCAAAACTACGACGAGCGTTAGCTATATCACCTTGTGTGAAGTAAACCATACCCATGTTGTTGTAAGCACGGTAGTCAGCTGGGTAAATCTCTGTAGCCTTGGCGTAAATAGCACTCTTCTCTGTGAGATCTTGGGTGAGAGTAGCAGCGTAGAGCAACTCATCTACAGTCAATGCACTTGGGTTGTTTTTAGCCAAAGCAGCAATCTCCTCGTCAGACTTACCAATCAAGTCTGTAGTCAAGATAAGACGACTACGACGCAATGCTGGCAAAATCTCATCAGCAATAGTCTTGTACACTGCACTGAGGTTCTTGATTTGTGCCTCACGCTCCTCTGGGTCGGTGTACATGCTGAGCACGCGAAGAACCAACTCTTTGTCTTGAATATTGCTTGCCTCCATCGCCTTTTGGAAACCAGCCCAGTCCTCTGCTGTCACGTTAGACTCGATCTCAGCGTCAACTTTAGCCTTCTTAAGCTGCTTTTGCAAATATTTTTGTGCCTTTGTTTGGCGAGCGTCAGCCAACTTGGTGTTGAGATCCATATCGCCGTCTGGAGAAGCGTAACCTGCTACCTCAAGTTTGTTGATAGCCTTGTTAGCTGTGGTGTCCGCATCTTTGATAGCTGCATGAAGATCCTTCATCTCTTGACTCTTGAGCTCAGAGTTGCGCAAAGTAGATTGTTGGATAAGGAAACGGATGTCAGCCTCTTGTACCTCTTGGATGATACGTTGGAATTTATCAGCAGTGATTTGTGGTTTCACCTCTTCTGCGTTAGCAACCACCAATTTAGCAGTAGATACTACGCCATCTGCGATTTTAATCAAAGGCAATTCTTCCACTTTGTTGCCAGTCTTAGCAGTAATCTGCAAGAAAAGCTCGGATTTAGCCATTGCAGGTACATACTCAAAAGATGCTACTTGAGCGTATTTACCACCATCTTTGAAAGAAATTACTTGACCATTCTCTTTAGCTTTCTCACCTACATAAACTACAGATTGAGATGTAGCTTCGCCACCCTCATACTTGAGTACTGGAGTGATAGTTAATACAGCATTCTTAGCAAATTTCTTTACAGGGAAAGTACCTGTAATCTCTGCCTCTACTTGGTTACCCACAACAGTCAATGGGCTTGGATTTACGGTGATTTGCTCTGGCTGAACAGTACCACCACAAGAAGTCAGAATTGCAACAGCAATAGCCGACACAAGGAATAATGATTTTTTCATATTAAAATAGATTTTGTTTTGTTATCGTCGTTTATTTGTAGTCGTTTCTACAAAAATCGTGCAATAAGCACACTTTATCGCCTGCAAAGGTACGAAAATATTTATAAATAACCAAATAATTGCCTTTTTTTTGTTAAAAAAACTCAAAATTCTTGTGGGTGTCAGAAAAAAGCAGTATTTTTGCAACAAAAACCACGTATAATTCACAAAAAGAATGGATATGAAACATCTATGTTTTGCTGCATTTGTATGCCTGTTTTCTCTTGTTAGTTGCAAGCCTTCTGACAGCGAGTGTGCGCAAGCGTTAGTGGCAAAAGCACAGGCATTGGTAGAGACGGAACATTGGCGACAAGCGCGCATTGTGCTGGACTCGGTACATAGCGTCTATCCCAAAGAAGTGCCACAGCGAAGAATGGCCAAATCATTGGAGGATAGTATCATCTATTTAGAAGCGCAGTCCAACATAGCCTACACCGATACAATGCTACCGCCGCTGTTCGCGCAAGCAGATTCCATTATGCACTACTTTCGCTACGAGAAAAACGAGAAATACGAAGATCATGGGCAATACATACATCGCCTATTGACCACAGGCAGCAATACGTCGCGCAACTTCTTGCAAGCCTATGTTCGTGATGACAGAAAAACGATTGTGAAGAGTTATTATTATGGTTCTTATCGTGTCCACCAATGCGCTATCACGCTAAATTCTGATGCTGAAGAGTTGCGTCTTACTGGTAGCAACCATAGTTTTGAAGCCGAAGGTTGGCACGAGATTATGACTCTTGAAGATGAAACGGCGTTGCAACTACTCAATTTTATAAGTGCACATTTCAATAGCCGTATCCGTGTGAATGGAACTGGTGATTCACCTACAAAAACATGGGTCTATTATCTTAACGACAAAGAAAAACAAGCCCTATCCGCCACTTACCACTTAGGGTGGATTATGAAAGATATCAAACGCTTAGAAGATATACAACAAACCGCTCGCAAACAGATCGAACGATACGAGCGAAAAAAGCAATAGCATCTATCATTGATTACACTCTTGACAAATAGGCAGACGGTTTCGATGGTGTAATACCGTTTTTCGGAATGCGTTTGCACGTTCGCTGTGCCAAATTGCAGCAAGAGAAGAAGAGAGGAGTTCTCCAAAGGAGTATTCCGACGACTTATCATAGCAACAAGGTAGCACTCGTCCTGCTACAGTGACCACACAGCCTGACCAGAGCCGATAGCATGGTGTGTGCCATCCATGTCGTTGCCACCATGAGCGATGTATTTGATAAGTACCATCCCCTGACAAGCGATAGCGAGAATAGCGGGATTGTGTAGGCATGAGAGGATGACCATGGTGGTAGTCATACAATTGTGCCGTCTTAAAAACCAATCGTGTTGCTCCCAATTCGCGATAATGCTCCCGAATCCATTTCCACTCATGCTCGTTGG
Organism: Paludibacteraceae bacterium; assembly: GCA_017384225.1. Taxonomy (GTDB): domain Bacteria; phylum Bacteroidota; class Bacteroidia; order Bacteroidales; family Paludibacteraceae; genus Colicola. Next base: position 43,539 of record JAFNUD010000026.1, on the reverse strand, counting down.
AGCGAAGGCGCAAGACTTGTAGCTCGATACAAATGCCACTCTTTTTCTTCTTTTTTGCGCGTTGCAACAATTTCAAACTCTCCAACGCACGAGCCAAACATCCTCCTACGCGATAGGCGGCATAGGATGCTTCTGAAAAGCCATCAATAGATACGATGATTCGGTTTAATCCACTATCAATCAGCGATTCTGCCATCGTTGTGGTGAGTGCTTGGGCGTTGGTAGATACGATGGTATAAAGCCCCCGCTGATGGGCCAGTGATATCATGTCTGGCAATTGACGATTGAGCAATGGCTCACCCTGAAAATAAAACTGCATCGTATGAGCACTAATACACACGTTGTCCAAAATAGTCGAAAAAACATCCATGCTCATCAATCTATTTTGTACTGACGATTGTTCTTTACCTCTCATTCCTACAGGACATGCGGGGCAACGCAGTTGGCAGAAATTGGCGGGTTCAACGCTTACAAAAGTGGGTAAATGACGCACATGCACCACCCCGAAAAGAGATAGCGCGTAGCTAACCCAACAGCGCAGTTGGTTGAAAAATCTACTTGCAAGCAATCTTATTGACACGACGCTCGTGACGACCACCTTCAAACTCGGTGGATAGGAAAATTTCTACTATTTTTACGGCTTTATCTATCGAAATATAGTTGGCGGGTAAACCCAAAATATTGGCATTATTATGCTGACGAGCCAAGGCAGCCAACGGCGTGTCCCAGCAGAGTGCAGCACGAATACCTTGATGGTGATTACATGTCATCGTGATACCATTGCCCGTAGAGCAGATGGCAATGCCAAAATCGTTTGTGCCATCCTCCACTGACGCTGCCAAAGGATGGGCAAAATCAGGATAGTCGCAACTGTCTGTAGAGAGGCAACCATAATCGGTCACTTGCATGCCATGCTCTACGAGCCAAATCTTAACAACCTCTTTGAGCGCAAAACCAGCGTGGTCTGACGCCATTCCAATCTTGTAATTTACCATTTTACCTAATTTGTTTACAATATATGACATTAAGTTTTATTATTCATTGGGCAAATAATCTGGCATTGCAGACAATGATGTGTTGTGTATGCTATACACTGCGTGGCATCCCACACTTCGTTGCGCAATGCGCCAGTAGGACAGGCCTCTATGCATAATTGACAGTTTTCACACCCTTGTCTCAAACCAGTTTGGTGATAATTGCGTGTTTCTGATGGAAGCTCGGCAACTCCTGTGAGCGAGCAATTCAAAACAATCTCGCCTGGGTGAACCATACTGCCCATGGTAGGATGAATCAGCTGGCGATTTTTTCCGATAAATCCGAGACCTGCTTCTACACACCATGCTCGTTCTAAAAAAGGAGCTGAGTCACAAAAAATATGCTGGTGTGTCTGCGATACAATATCATCTCCAAATGCCTCTCGCAATTTCGATTCCAACGTGTATAGCATGGATTTCACTCGTCGATGGTAGTCTCTTCCAGAATGCTCATAACTAAGCAAACACACTACCACCCACTGCGCTCCAGGAACCAATAGGGCTGGATCATATCGCTTGTCGCAGTTGCGAGAGAGGTATTCCATATTGCCATGTAAGCCCAGCGCCACCCATTCGTCCATGTACTGGGCATCCTGATCTAGACGCCTTACGGGAGCTGCACCACAAGCATCAAACCCAACTTCCAGTGCCAGCTTAGAGATATTTGCTAATGTCAGCTTCAAGTTGGTTAAAATCTGTATATCGACCTTGAATATTGCCTTTCCTGTCCAAAAGGAATGTAGTTGGCAATGCTTGTACATTGTATAGCATAAAGACAGGAGCGGCAGTCGTTTCATCCACTTGCACTGTTATCCATGGCAAGTTAACTACAGCGTCCTGCCATGCTAAAAGATTGCGATTGAGCGACACGGAATAAATATCAAAACCACGCTTGTGGTACTTATTGTATAGTTCGCGCAATTCAAATGTATAAGCAATCGCCCGCTCCATTTCAACAGATGAGAAGTCCAACAAAACTACCTGTCCTTTCAGTTGAGAGAGAGCTTGCATTTCTCCATTCTCATCCGGAAGCTCGATTTCCAAAAAGGCGTTCTCAGCATTTGCAACAAGTTGGTTGATAGCTTGTTGTGATTGTACGGCACGCTCGGTCTTAATAACCTCTCTCACCTGATTGCACAATACCTTTGTGCGCTCATGCTCAGGCATCCATGTTTGAAAAGAGGTGGCTACTACTTGATACATTCGGCGATCATTGGAGTCCAAGATATTCCATACTGCTTCTCCGTTTTGCTTAAGAAAAACAGCGTAGTATGCTGCTAAAGATCGTGGATTTTGCATGATTAATTGCATGGCATGATGGCGTAATTCTTCGCGAGATGCGCTGCGTGCTACGGCACGTAACTGTGCCATTTGCAACGATGCTTCGCTGCCAGCAATTGTTAGCGTATAAGGAAGACTATCCCATGTGGTAGTAATCCTAATATTATCCACAGAATCAATAACCAAAGGCAACGAACGACCACCGATGCGCAACCGATAGAAGTCTGGAGCTATAGGAGCTGTTGCCTTCAAGCGAAAAGTACCTGATTGATCCAGTTCAACCGAATCCATCACATCGGTTTTCATCAAAGCAGTATGTTCCAAATAGAGCGTCTTGCCATCTGCATTGGTGATAATGCCTTCAACAACAAAGACAGGTGCGTGATGGCAAGATACCAACACCAGCATGCAAACGAAGAAAAGTGTTATTTTAGTACGACACATAATGACAATGAATAATTAACTAAACACCATGGCTAAATTGGCAAACATCAATTTACAAGCAATTGCTAATACGATGATACCAAAGAACTTGCGCAAAATATATAGTGATGTTTGTCCCAAGTATTTATTGAGCCAATTGGTGCCTCGTAGTACCGCATACAGCGTTAGTGTATTGAGAGCTACAGCAATCACCAAATTGAAAATATCATATTCTGCTGTAATTGACAATAGTGCGGTAAAAGCGCCAGGACCTGCATACATAGGGAATGCCAATGGGACAATGCTGCCAGAACCATCCAACCCTTCGTTCTTAAAAATGGTTATGTCCAGCACCATCTCTAACGCCATTAGCAGAATGACAAATCCACCAGCAATGGCAAAATATTCAATCTTTACACCAAATAATTTGAGCACCCATTCTCCTGCAAATAAAAATGCAAGCAGAATAACAATAGTAGCAACACACACCTTAAATGCACTGATCTTCACACCTTTCCGTTGCATGTTCAGCGTCACAGGAATATTGCCTAATGGATCAATAATAGCAAAAAGGAAAATAAATGATGACAAAACTTGCCAAATGTCAAATGCTCCAAAAAATTCTTTCATAAATTTAGGATAATTAGTCTGTATTTACAATTAGACTGCAAAATTACTGCTTTTTTTGCAAATATGCAAATACTTTCTGTGCTTTTTGCTTGCGTATTTGCTTTTTTTGTTGTACCTTTGCAGCCGATTTCAAAATTGATTAACTTGGCTCGGTGTGGCACAAATCAATATTGTAGCAAAAAATAGACAAAAAAGATAATAGATTATGATTAACTCTCAAGACGTAAAGAACGGTGTATGTATCCGCATGGATGGCCGTTTGTATTTTGTAATTGACTTCCTGCACGTTAAGCCAGGAAAGGGTAACACCATTATGCGTGTTAAATTTAAAGATGTAGTAGATGGTCGCGTTTTGGAGCGCCGCTTCAACATTGGTGAGAAATTGGAGGATGTTCGCGTAGAGCGCCGTCCATACCAATACCTCTACAAAGAGGGTGAGGATTATATCTTCATGAACCAAGAAACTTTTGAGCAAGTGCCTATCGGTCACGACCTTATCACTGGTGTTGAATTCTTGAAAGAGGGATTCATTTGCGAGGTTGTTTCTGACGCATCTACCGACACTATCCTCTTCGCTGAGCTCCCAACTAAGGTAGAGTTGGCTATCGCTTATACCGAGCCAGGTCTCAAAGGTGATACCGCTACCAACACCCTCAAGCCAGCTACTCTCGAGACTGGTGCCGAGATTCGTGTTCCTCTCTTCTGCAACGAGGGCGAGATCATCCGCGTAGATACCCGCGATGGTAGCTACTGCGAGCGTGTACGCTAAAAAATAGTTCAACAGTTGTTCAACATGGTTCTATATAGAACTATGATGAACAATTTTGAACGCGAAGCAATGAACAATATTGAACAAAATTAAAAAGTTTCAAAGGTTTCAATCATTCAGTACTGAAGCCCTTGAAACTTTTTTAACATAAACATTAATAACATGGATGCAAAAAATACGCTAAAAACCATTTCTTGGATTGTTGTACTCATCTGCTCTATATCAATTGTCTTTACGTGGGTAGATGAGATAAGCAAGCCCATAGCCATGTTAGTAAGCAATTTAGGATTTCTTGTCATTGCCATTCTCATCGCAAGCTTTGAGATTGCTGAAAGAAAAAAAAACAAAGACAAAGATTAAAGTGTTAGCCACTCATCCCAAAATTGACCTCCCCATCCTTCACCTCGTGGGTGAAGAAGCTGACCGTCTCGGTCTGGAATGCTATGTCATTGGCGGTTATGTCCGCGATATCTTCCTGCATCGCGACAGTACCGACATTGATGTAGTTGTGGTAGGTAAGAACACCCTGCTTGCCCACGAGGCAAGCCAGGGAACCCGTTGTGGCATTGACCTCGCGCAAGCCGTTGCCAAACGCCTTGGCAAAGGGGCACACCTTAGTGTCTTCAAGACCTATGGTACGGCACAGGTAAAACGTGGTAAAATAGAGTTAGAGTTTGTCGGGGCACGCCGCGAGAGTTATCAGCACGATTCGCGCAACCCAATTGTGGAAGATGGTACCCTGGAGGACGACCAGAACCGTCGCGACTTCACCATCAACGCTATGGCTGTCTGCCTCAACCGCGACCGCTATGGCGAACTGCTTGATCCCTTCGGCGGCATACGCGACATGAACGAGTGCACCATCCGCACGCCACTTGATCCTGATATTACCTACAGCGACGACCCGCTACGTATGATGCGTGCCATCCGTTTCGCTACACAACTCGGGTTCTATCTGGATAGAGAAACCTTCGATTCCATCGAACGCAACCGCGAACGAATCAAGATCATTACCAAAGAGCGTATTGTAGAGGAACTCAACAAGATCATGCTCTCGCGCAAGCCATCTGTGGGATGGATCTTGCTTGATAAGACCGGACTTCTTCCGCTTATTTTTCCCGAACTCAGCGCACTCAAAGGCGTTGAGACCAAAGACGGAAAAGGACACAAAGATGTGTTCTTCCATACCCTGCAAGTGCTAGATAACCTTGCCCAAAAGTCCGACAACCTCTGGCTGCGTTGGGCTGCCCTCTTGCACGATATAGGCAAACCTAAGTCCAAAGCATGGGACGACCAAGCAGGTTGGACCTTTCGCAACCATAACTACCTCGGCGCCAAGATGATTCCACGTATCTTCAAGACCATGAAGATGCCGCAGAACGAGAAAATGCAGTATGTCATCAAGATGGTAGATCTGCATATGCGCCCTATTAATCTGATCGAAGATACAGTCACCGATTCCGCTGTTCGCCGTCTATTGTTTGAGGCGGGCGATGATATCGATGACCTGATGCTTCTCTGCGATGCAGATATTACCTCCAAGAACGAGGAGAAAGTGCGTCGCTTCCACAAGAACTACGAACTGGTACGGCAGAAGATGATCGAACTGGAGGAGAAAGACCGTATCCGCAATTTCCAACCGCCTGTGCGTGGCGAAGAGATCATGCAGCTGCTTAATCTCGAACCTTGCGCCCGCGTCGGCGAACTCAAAAACGCAATCAAAGACGCCATACTCGACGGCATCATCCCCAACGAGTACGAGGCTGCCAAAGCATATTTACTAAAAATCGCCAATGAATAATTATCCCTCGCGCCCAAGAGATATTGATTTGGGCGCAATATTGTCGATATTGTCGTAAAAAAAATATTTTTTGTTTTGCCCACCAATGCAGTATTGCATTCATTTGGGCAAACAAAAACATTTTCTAGAATTGACCCTAATTGACAATCAAGTTGACAATAATTGTCTTAAAAAGTAGAGTAATTTTTGTTATATACAACAATGAAAAAGTATGATTTTCTCATCATCGGTGGCGGTGTAGCGGGCATGAGCTTTGCGCTCAAAGTAGCTCGCACCCAGAAGTATCGCATTGCACTCTGCTGCAAGACGACCCTCGAAGAAACCAACACCAGTCGTGCACAAGGCGGTATCGCCAGTGTAACCAACATGCTCGTAGATGACTTCGAAAAGCACATCCACGACACCATGGTAGCGGGCGACTGGCTCAGCGACCCTGCTGCGGTAGAGCAAGTTGTGCGCCAAGCACCTCGCCAAATCGAGGAACTTGTCAACTGGGGCGTTAACTTCGACAAGCAAGATGACGGCACCTTTGACCTCCACCGTGAGGGCGGACACTCCGAGTTCCGTATCCTCCACCATGCTGACGATACAGGCGCAGAGATCCAACGTGGACTCATGGCTGCGGTACGCAACAACCCCTATATTGATGTTCTCGAAAATCACTTTGCCGTAGAGATTATCACCCAGCACCATCTTGGCGTTCGTGTCACCCGCCGCACACCCGACATCGAGTGCTATGGTGCGTATATCCTCAACCCTGAGACAGGCAAGATCGACACCTACCTAAGCCGCGTCACCCTTATGGCTACAGGTGGCACAGGTGCTGTCTATGCTACTACCACCAACCCTAATGTGGCTACGGGCGACGGCATAGCCATGGTCTATCGTGCCAAAGGACAAGTCAAAGACATGGAGTTTGTGCAGTTTCACCCAACTGCCCTGTATAACCCAACTGAAACGCACCCCGCTTACCTCATCACCGAGGCCATGCGTGGCTACGGAGGTATATTGCGCCTACCTAATGGCGAGGAATTCATGCAGAAATACGACCCACGCCTCTCTCTTGCGCCACGCGACATCGTTGCACGCGCCATCGACAACGAGATGAAGATCCACGGTCTGGACCATGTCTGCCTCGATGTCACCCACAAAGACCCCGAGGAGACCAAGCACCATTTCCCAAATATCTACGCCAAGTGTCTTAGTATCGGCATTGATATTACCAAGGAATATATCCCTGTCACCCCTTGTGCGCACTATATGTGTGGCGGTATCAAGGTGGACTTGGATGCGCAATCCACAATCCGCCGCTTGTATGCGGTGGGCGAGTGCAGTTGCACGGGCTTGCATGGTGGCAACCGCTTGGCTTCTAACTCCCTCATTGAGGCAGTTGTCTATGCCGATGCAGCAGCCAAACATTCGCTCAGCGTGATCGAAACCTACGATTTCAACGAGAATATACCTGACTGGAACGACGAAGGCACCATGACCAACGAGGAGTATGTCCTCATCTCACAAGACATGCGCGAAGTGGGCCAAGTGATGTCCACCTATGTGGGTATTGTCCGCAGCGACTTGCGTCTCCGCCGTGCTTGGGAGCGCCTCGACTTGCTCTACGAAGAGACCGAAGACCTCTTCAAACGCGTGAAGGCTACCAAGGATATCTGCGAACTCCGCAATATGATCAATGTGGGTTATTTGATTACCCGCCAAGCTCTGGAGCGCAAGGAATCCCGTGGCTTGCATTATACCATTGATTACCCTAAAAATCCCAACACCAATAATAGCGAGGTTTGGTAAGATAGTTGTTGATTAAAGCTTTGAAACAAGGATATCGTCCGAGTGATTTGCTTCTACCATATCTAAGTAGTGCTTCCAAAAATCTTGCATCTCCTTGGGTGTGTTCTGCAGAAATTCCTCTGTTCCTTGAGCGGAAATCCGACCAATAACCATCTCCACGGTGATGGTATGTATATCTAATGCAGGAACAAATGCCTCGTCATCTTCTTGAACTATAGATACGCGATGCACAATACCCGTTTCTTCCATGCGACTAAGTAGTTGTTGCACCAAACGAATTGGCAACTGCTTTTGTTCTGCCATTTGTTGAGCTGTTAGTGGTGCTTCTCCTTGTTCGAATCGTTTGATAATCACGGACAATAGATATAGCATCACATAGTCTTTATACCTGCGCGACATGGTTTTGAGGTCTTTTTCGTAGGCAAATAAGTCATTATTCTGAATGGCAAATGCCAATTCTGCACCAATCAATAGCAACCAACATGTGATATTCAACCATATCAGCACCAATGGAATTGCAGAAAATGCACCATATACGATACTCATGCGTGTGAAGAGCACTACCAGATACATACTGAATGCTTGTACTACTTGATAGAGCAATCCCATCACGATACCAGGTATGAGACCAGATAAAAATTTGACTTTCGTGTTAGGAATAGCGATAAATATCCAGGTGAAGACACCAGCGGTGGCGACAAATGGAATAAATCGTAACATGAATTTACGTAATGGTTCTATGGCCTCTAATACTGAAGATAAGATTTCGGTGGAATTTAAGAAGATGGAGATACCTGAAGTCACAACTACCAATACAGGCACCAATAATAGTGTCATTACATAATTGGTCATTCGCCTACCAAACGAACGCGACTGCTTAACGTTCCAAATGCTGTTGAAAGAGTTCTCCAGCATATTAAAGAAAGCATATACAGCCCAAGTCAGTACAATCAATCCGATTCCTAAGAAAAGTCCTTCTCGTGCAGTTTCTAAATAGCGTTCAATCCATTCCAACAGAATAGGAGTAATATTGGCTTCTGCTAAGAAACTACCTGATAGTTGAGCAATCACTAGTTCCTCAAATCCAAAACCACGAGCAACGGCGTAGATCAATGCCAGCATTGGGATGAAAGCAAAGAGCAGAGCAAAAGATAAGGAATTGGCACGTACAACGAGTACTTGATCCTTGAATCCGCGTGCTACAAGAATAATTGTCTGTAATGTTCGATATAGCAAGCGCTTTTTGGGTGCATGAATGCCCGTATGCGACTGCCGCCACAAATCGTACTGTATAAAATCTTTAAAATCTTGCAGACGTTGTTTCATCTTCTATAGATTATTTTGTGAGTTCTTCGATAGCTTTCTTTACGATATCATCATCGCGTTCAAAGAGAGGGAAAAAACCTTCGTCATTCAGTATATTCCGCACAATATAGGCATTTACGATGCGTATAAGTAATGGTTTAGAAATTGCCAATTGCTCAGGATTAGGCTCTACTCCTTTCTCCTTGGCAAATGTTACGAATTCATCCACCCAATTGGCTTTCAGCAAATGTTTCTCCAGCGATTGCCAATCTTTGTACTTGTTGAGTTCCGATCGATGCGTATTGGTGTATTGATAAGCAAACTGATATGTGTATGCGCGGTTAGAAACGATATTGAAATATGGTGTATAGAGTGTTGTATCTCTACCCACGAACACATCTGGCATAATACCTCCGCCACCCATCACTTGGCGACCTTGCTTGGTGTAATATACGGTGGAATCGGCAAAATGTACGCTATCGGCAGAGAAAAACTCACCATGCTCAAAACGATCTAATAGGTCTTGTGCATAATCCTCTTGTTCACCTAATTTGTATGGTTTCTGGATACAACGTCCCGATGGGGTATAATAGCGAGCTACAGTCAAACGTACTGCACTACCATCTGCAAAAGGTATTTGCTGTTGCACAAGTCCTTTGCCAAAAGAGCGACGACCAATGATGGTTGCACGATCATTATCTTGCATTGCACCTGCAAAGATTTCGCTGGCAGATGCAGAGAAATTGTCTATTAACACGACAAACTCTTCACGTTGGAATCGTCCAGAACCTGTGGCTTTTGCATCAAAACGAGGATAAGCACGTCCTTCGGAATAGACAATCATATCACCTTTTCCTAAAAACTCATTAGCCATTTTGATTGCCTGATCCATGTAGCCGCCCGAGTTCTCTCGTAGGTCAATGATATAAGAGGTGGCACCTTGTCCTTTGAGGGTAGCAAGAGCTGAAATAAATTCGTCGTACGTCTTTTCTGCAAAACGGCTAACACGCACGAAACCAATCTTTTCGCCTTTCTCTACAATGATAAACTTTGCATCTACAGAATGTACGGGTATGTCACCACGGATGATAGTGAAAGGTAGTATTTCCTCAGTACCGCTACGTACCACGCCAATCTTGACTTCGGTACCTTTTGGACCGCGCAATGCATGCATTACTTTTTCATTGGTAATGGTCTTGCCTGTAAAATTAGAGTCGTTGACTTGTACAATCTTATCGCCAGCTAATACGCCCACACCTTCGCATGGACCGCCAGAGATGACAGCCACTACTTGTACGGTATCGTTCTGGATGGAGAATTGTACGCCAATGCCCGAGAACGAGGCAGATAGTTCGGAGTTCACCATCTCAAGGTCCTCTTTCGGAATATATGCCGAGTGAGGATCCAGACGCTTGATGAGATCTTTGGTGACTTCTTCGGTGATGCTATCTACATTGATAGCATCCACATAGCCCGCTTGAATAAGAGCAATTACTTGATCAATCTTCGATTCAGGCTGTTGGAATAGTTGTCCGTTTTGAATGTAAAAACGTTGTGCGTTTACCTTGTTGGAAACGGCATTACCAATCAAAAAGCCTAACAAGAGGCAAACGATGGTAAGGGTGGGAAACAGATATTTCTTCATAGTTTTGTTATGGTAATAATGTTTATAAATCATTTTGATCGGGCATAAAATCCACTTGTACACCAGCTCTTTCGAGGAGTTCTACGCCATCCATAATACGGTATTTTTCGCCATATACAACGCGTGTGATGCCAGATTGTATGATGAGTTTTGCACATTCCATACAGGGCGAGGCAGTCACATAGAGAGTAGCTCCGTCGCTGCTATTATGGCTACGGGCCACTTTAGTCAATGCATTTGCTTCCGCATGTAAGACGTATGGTTTAGACACATTATTCTCGTCTTCACATACGTTTTCAAAACCACTCGGTGTACCGTTATAGCCGTCGGAGATAATCATCTGATCTTTCACCAAGATGGCACCTACTTTGCGTCGTACACAATAACTATTTTCAGACCATGTGCGCGCCATGCGCATGTATAGGTAGTCGCGTTGAGTTTTCTTGTCCATGGTAATTACTATTTTTTTTCAATCAACTCTTACTTTGTTTTCTTGCTTGCAAGGATGAAGTACACAATCAAGGCGATATATGCTGCTACACCAACGAGGGCAGCGCCATTGCTTGCAGCCCAAGCTCCCAAATAACATTCTACGCCACAGAACTTAATGAGTGCACTTACTACACCCATCAATGCACCACCTGCAATAAAGCCAGAGGCAATCAAGGTACCTTTCTCGTTGCGAGCTGCAGCCCACTCCTCGGCTTTCTCGCCGTCTTTCTCGCGCTTGCGGCTTACCAACCAAGAGATAGCACCACCTACGAGCAGTGGGGTGTTCAAGCTCAATGGGATAAACATACCCAATGCAAATGCCAATACAGGCACACCTAATATATTAAGTACCAATGCCAAGATAGCACCTGCCAAATACAACATCCATGGTGCGCCTTGACCACTCATCAATGGCTCAATAACTGCTGCCATCGCGTTGGCTTGAGGAGCAACAAGAGCGTTGTCGCCTACGAAACCGTATGTCTTATTGAGAATAATCATCACACCACCTACGGTAGCTGCACTCACGAGCGTACCGAGGAACTTCCAACTCTCTTGTTTGCGAGGAGTAGTACCAATCCAATAACCAATCTTGAGGTCGGTGATGAAACCACCTGCCATAGACAACGCGGTACAAACCACACCACCAATCACCATAGCGCCTACCATACCGCTTGCGCCCTTCATACCTACGGCTACAAAGATTACAGATGCAATAATGAGTGTCATCAAGGTCATACCGCTTACAGGGTTACTTCCTACGATAGCAATCGCATTAGCTGCCACGGTAGTGAAGAGGAAAGCAATCACAGCCACCACCAAAAAAGCTACCAAAGCCTGCCAGATATTGCCCAATACACCAATCCAAAAGAATACTAATGTCACGAGCAACGCCACCGCAATAGCCAAAACGATGAACTTCATACTGAGGTCTTTCTCCGTACGCAACGATGCAGTAATAACGGCTTTACCTTTGCCGCCAAGCTCTTTTCCTGCCAAGCCAACAGCAGATTTGATCACGCCCCAACTCTTGACAATACCGATAAGACCTGCCATAGCGATAGCGCCAATGCCGATATTACGACCATAGTCCTTGAACATCAAGTCTGGGTCCATCGCCTCCATACCAGGCACACTACCCAGCAATGGGAGCAATACCCACCATACGAAGAACGAGCCAGCGCAAATAACCGCTGCGTACTTCAAGCCGATAATATAACCCAAACCAAGTACCGCTGCCGATGTGTTGATAGAGAATACGAGTTTGAACTTAGCTGCCAACGCCTCGCCCCAACCTATCATGCGGGTAGTGAGTTGCTCGGTCCAAAGACCAAAAGTAGAAACTGCAAAATCGTACAAACCTCCGATTCCAGCGGCCCAAATGAGGGGCTTGGCTTGATTGCCACCGCCTTCGCCAGACACAAGGACTTGGGTTGTAGCAGTAGCCTCAGGGAATGGATATTCGCCGTGCTTCTCCTGTACGAAATACTTGCGGAAAGGTATGAGGAATAATATACCCAAGCAACCACCGAGCAAGGATGATAAGAATACTTGCATAAAGTTGACAGTAATCTCTGGATACTTTGCTTGCAAAATATAGAGCGCAGGCAAAGTGAAGATAGCACCCGCCACAATCACACCACTAGATGCACCGATGGATTGGATAATCACATTCTCGCCCAGAGCGTTTTTGCGCTTCATAGCCGAAGAGAGACCTACAGCGATGATAGCAATGGGAATAGCAGCTTCAAATACTTGACCTACTTTCAAGCCCAGATAAGCAGCTGCGGCAGAGAAAATGACTGCCATCACTACACCCATAATTACGCTATAAGGAGTGATCTCAGGATACGAATTTTGTGGTTTGAGAATAGGCTCGTATTTCTCTCCTGGTTTGAGAGGACGTGATGCATTCTCGGGAAGTTGAATTTTGTTTTGTTGCTCCATAGTATATTATGTTTTAGCGTTTCGAAAATTATGCATGTTACAATCCCATGATTCGGTAAGTAAGGTAGCCTGCGTATGCCAACAAGAGCAGTGCACCGTGCCAACGTTGAATGACGCGCTGCTTGTTGATATATACGAAACCCAATACCAATGCACTACCCAATGCCGCCATAATAGCGTCAATCTCCAAACCTTTGTATCCAGGCAACGGCATCACACATGCACTTGTACCTAGAATAAAGAAGATATTGAAGATATTGCTACCCACCACATTGCCCAAAGCAATATCACAGTTTTTCTTGAGGGCTGCCATACAAGAGGTGGCCAGCTCTGGTAGTGATGTGCCTAATGCCACGACGGTCAGACCAATAATAGCATCGCTAACGCCCAAAGACTGTGCAATACTGGTGGCACTCTTCACAATGACTTCGCCACCGATAACCAATCCTACCAAACCGCCAGCAATCAAGAGCAAGGCTTTCCAAATAGGTACAGGTGTATAGCTCTCGTCGCTATCGCTTGACTTAGCGCTCTTAAAAGTCTGCCAAAGGTAGAAGATAAAGAAAACCCAAAGGATAGTACCACCCACACGAGAGATAAAACTCATGCTACCAGCTCCCCAATCCAACGACCCAAGGTCACGGAGAGAAGGATTGTTGACATGTACATTCAACCATCCTTCAATATTCAACCAAGCAGGACTATTGTATATGGCGAATACCAGCACCAGTAGCGCACCCAATGCGCTCCATGGAATGTCGAAATGGCGTGACTGCCGTTGCGATGAAATCGGACAAATCAGCGCAGTAAAACCCAATATCACGAAGATATTGATGATATTGCTGCCAAGGACATTAGTGATAGCAATCTCGGTGCTACCTTGTCCTACCGCCACCATATTGACCACAAACTCAGGCATGCTAGTACCAAATGCTACAACGGTCAGACCGATGACAATATCGCTAATACCATATTGTTTAGCCAAACCAGAAGCACCATCTACGAGCCAATCTGCACCCTTAATGAGCGCAGCACAGCCCACAATAATCAATAGGATAGCCACCCAAAAGCCACCGCTGGCAAGCCAAGTGTTTAAAAATTCGAACATTGTTTTTATTGTTTAGATCGTTCGCATTGCTCGCTGTAGATCGTTTCACTGTAGATCACTTCGCTTCGCTCGTTGTAGATCGCTCGTTATACTCGCTGTAGATTATTGTAGTAGTCTACAGGCGAAGCCGATCTAAGTTCTACAGGCGCTTTGCGCCGATCTACAGCCCGCAGGGCGATCTGATTATACGTTAAACAGGAAGTGCATAATGTCGCCATCTTGAACGACATACTCCTTGCCTTCGATACCCAGTTTGCCCGCTTGACGGCATTGCGATTCACCACCCAGTGCGATATAATCCTCATACTTAATTACCTCAGCACGGATAAAACCGCGCTCGAAGTCGGAGTGGATCACACCCGCACATTGAGGCGCTTTGCTACCCGCTTTGAAGGTCCAAGCACGTACCTCGTCGCTACCAGCGGTAAGGAAGGTGCGGAGCTCAAGTAATGCATACGCTGATTTGATGAGACGGCTAACACCAGATTCGGTAAGTCCAATTTCAGATAGGAACATCTCACGCTCTTCATAGGTCTCAAGTTCGGCAATCTCACTCTCAATCTTAGCAGCTACGATAAGCACTTGTGCATTCTCATCTTTCACTGCCTCGCGCACTTGCTCCACATACTTATTGCCATCAACAGCCGATGCTTCATCCACATTGCAGACATAGAGCACAGGCTTGCTGGTGAGTAGCATGGTTTCTTTGGCTACTTGCTCCTCGTCCTTATTGATAAGTTCCACAGTACGAGCAGATTTGCCTTGAGAGAGGGCATCGCGGTATTTGAGGAGTACATCGAGTGCTACTTTTGCTTGTTTATCGCCTCCGACGCGCACTTGCTTCTCAATCTTTTGGATACGAGACTCCACAGTCTCAAGGTCCTTGAGCTGAAGCTCTGCATCGATGATATCTTTATCACGAATAGGATCTACGCTACCGTCCACGTGTACTACGTTCTCATCGTCAAAACAACGGAGTACGTGAATAATTGCGTCCGTCTCACGGATATTTGCGAGGAACTTATTACCTAATCCTTCGCCTTTGCTTGCACCCTTCACCAATCCAGCAATATCCACGATTTCAACGGTAGTAGGGATAACACCGCGCTCTGGTTTGCAGAGCTCGCCCAGTTTGATGAGTCGCTCATCTGGCACGGTAATCACACCCACGTTAGGTTCGATGGTGCAGAAAGGGAAGTTTGCTGACTGCGCCTTGGCATTGCTAAGGCAGTTGAAGAGGGTCGATTTGCCTACATTAGGCAGACCCACGATACCACATTGTAAAGCCATGTATTCTAGTTTTTAGATCGCTCGCAGTGCTCGCTGTAGATCGTTTCACTGTAGATCACTTCGCTTCGCTCGTTGTAGATCGCTCGTTACACTCGCTGTAGATTATTGTGGTAGTCTACAGGCGAAGCCGATCTAAGTTCTACAGGCGCTTTGCGCCGATCTACAGCCCGCAGGGCGATCTGTTTTATTAATTCTTAATGAGGTTATGTCCTGTCATTTCTGCTGGTTGCTCTACGCCAAGGATGTAGCAGAGTGATGGAGCCACATCGGCGAGGATACCATCTTCAAGTTGCGCATTGGTGTGCTCTTTGCTCACATATACAAATGGTACTGGGTTCAAAGAGTGCGCGGTGTTAGGAGTGCCGTCGGCATTGATAGCATTGTCGCAGTTGCCGTGGTCCGCGATGATGATGATCTCGTAGTCATTTTTGAGCGCTACGTTCACCACTTTGTCCACACATTCATCGATAGTTTTAACTGCTTTCTCAATAGCCTCATAGATTCCTGTATGACCCACCATATCGCCGTTGGCAAAGTTGAGAGTGATATAGTCGTACTTTTGTGTGTTGAGAGCCTCGCAGAGTGCCTCTGTCACCTCAGGAGCTGACATCTCAGGTTGCAAATCATAGGTAGCCACCTTTGGTGAAGGTATCAAAATGCGCTCCTCGCCTGCATATTCAGCTTCGCGACCGCCGTTGAAGAAGAAGGTCACGTGTGCAAACTTCTCAGTTTCAGCGATACGGAGTTGTTTGAGTCCAGCGTTGCTAACAATCTCACCCATGGTGTTAGTCACGTTCTCTTTTGGGAAGAGTACGTGCAAACCTTGGAAGGAAGAGTCGTATGGAGTCATGCAGTAGTATTGCAGATTTGGGATAGTCTTCATACCATGCTCTGGCATGTCTTGTTGGGTAAGTACGATGGTGATTTCTTTCGCACGGTCGTTGCGGTAGTTGAAGAAGATCACTACGTCACCTTCCTCAATTTGTGCGAGAGGTTTGCCATCGCGAACGTGTACGATAGGCTTGATAAACTCATCGGTTACACCTTCAGCGTAGCTCTCTTGCATAGCTTGCACCATATTCTCGGATGCTTTACCCTCTCCATGAACGAGGCAGTCGTAAGCCACTTTCACACGCTCCCAACGTTTGTCGCGGTCCATTACGTAGAAACGACCTTGGATAGTAGCGATCTCACCGCAAGTAGTAGCCAAGTGTGCTTCCAATTGCTCAATGAAGCCAAGACCAGATTTAGGATCGGTATCACGACCGTCCATAAAGCAGTGAACGAAAGTTTGTCCGTCTAATCCGTAGGTTTTAGCAATTTGAGTGAGGTCGAAGAGGTGGTCGAAAGAAGAGTGTACACCACCATTCGAGGTCAAGCCCATGAGGTGGAGTTTCTTGCCGGTCTCTTTGGCATAACCGAAAGCAGATTTAATCTCTGGGTTCTCAAGAATACTACCATCCTTGCATGCGCGGTTGATTTTTACGAGGTCTTGATAAACCACACGACCAGCACCGATATTGAGGTGACCTACCTCAGAGTTACCCATCTGACCATCAGGCAAACCTACGTTTTCGCCGCTGGCTTGCAATTGGCTATGAGGATATTTCTCCAAAAGTGCGTCCCAATGTGGGGTTGGAGTAGCAGAAATAGCATCGGCTTTAGATTTGTTTCCGATTCCCCAGCCGTCGAGAATCATAAGTAATGCTTTTGACATAATTGTATGTTTTATTGTTAATATCGTGTTTTGAGATTATGCAGCGTACAAATCACAAAAAGCCTGCAAAGTTACATAAAAATTCCGAATTATACAACATCAGAATAAAAAACAGTGGTATTTTTCATCAAATTCTTATCTTTTTTATATTTTTTTTGCAAAAAGAACCATGCCTATCGCCTAATCTTCAGATCCAATAATACGGCTCATAATCATGGCGATTCTTAATGATGTTGTCTTATATCGCTGTTTTTGTTGTGAATATATTTGTAATATATTGATAATCAGCAAATTACCCCCCCATTTTGGTTATTTTGTTATAAAAAGTGTGTAATTTTAAGATTTTAGTGTCAATTTTTTATAAAATGTTATTTTTTGTCAGTTTTTTGCTTTTTTTATTATTTTTTTTTGGTCGGGTCAAATAATTGTTGTACCTTTGCGCCCAAATTCGCATTGTGCGTACGTGTGTATGTGCGGGTACATGCGCTTAAAATTGAGGTTGTTTAGTAGCTTTTTGTGCTATTTACAATAATGAATTAATGTTTGATTTTGATATATTTAAAGGTAAAGTAACAAAAAAATGAAGAAAAATGTAAATGTTTTTATTGGTGTAGTCCTATGTGCAGTATTATGTGGAACATTTGTTTGGTTGCAAAGTGCTGGTGACGAGGATACATGGAAACCTACCGAAATCTATGATCAGATACATACGTCTGCTTCCGCTACTGGTGCTTCTTATACGACCGCCATATCTTCTGGTGCTCCAGTTTCAGGTGGAGTGGCGTTGAGTATGTCTTCTCGTTCTTCTATGCGTCGTACGCCTGCTTTTTCTTACGCGGGCGCGAGTTACGCACCTGCCGCCTCATCGCCTCTTGCCTCATCGCCTATGGGTGGTGCCTCTGGCGCGGGTCTATACACCACCAGTAGTGCCGAGATGAAGTCTTTTGGTGGTGGCGGTAATGGTAGTATAGCCATGGGTGGACGTGCTATGTCCAAAGCTCAATCAGCCATCGCCAGTGCTCAATCTGGAGCTGGATTGTCTATGGCCTCTACGCCTATTTCTTATAGTTCTGCTCGTCATGGTGGAATGAATGTGTCGGGCGAGCAGCTTGTTATGATGTCTGCTCAGACACCTGATTTGGCGATGGCTTCTGTTTATGGCTATTCTGCTGACGAGATGACCTCTGCTGGTTTTTACCAATCCTACACTTCGGGTGCGTATGGCAGTATGGGCGGTGGCCGTTCGGGTATAAGTGGCCGCAAAAAATCGGGTAATACCAACTCGTTGCTGGATTGGTTGTCTCGCAATTGGGTCGATGATAAATATGGTACAAAAACGGGTTCTGATGCGGATGGTTGGTATTATACAGTCACTTACTCGGGTTTGCAAGCTGCGTATGAAGATTATGTGAATAACTATTGGGATCCTATGTGGGGTCCTGCGCCAGATATTGATGAATGGATTACTTGGTTCCAAAATGGTGGAGAGGCTGGTTATGAGTACAATGGTAACTGGTATAAGATGTTGCCTGTAGGTGATATTGTTCCGTTGCTACTATTGGCGTTGCTTTATGTTGTTTTCTTGATGTTAAGAACCTTAACGTTTCAGACAAAAGAAGAAAAATAGTGAAAAGTAATCACTCTTTCTCATTTTCCTTGTCGGAGAGGAGAAAGATAAGGATTGTAAATAATCAATTAAAAAAATCAATACAGTTATGAAAAAGTTTTTTTCAACACTCTTTGTAGTGCTTTTCGCCACTTCGATGATGGCGCAAACGGGTCTTACTTGTGAGGATCCTATCTATGTAGGCGATGATTATGAGGGTCGCGTAGAAGGCGAATGTGAGTTATGGTTTACTGCCACTACGTATGATTTGCCTTTGCATGTGTACTTTATTCCTGATGCGGATGATAGCTTTTGGGGCCCAGAAGTGTCTATCGACTTTACCTGTAAGCGAGGTGTATATGACGATCCTAAGTTGGATAGTTTGGTGAATATGGTTTCTGACTTCAACATCAAATTTCCTATTGAGATGCTCTCTGAGGAAGATAAATTGGGTCAGAAAACTGTTTGGAGTATAGATGTACAGAAGAGCAACCGTGAGCAGTTGGCTGATTTTGGTATCACTTATCCATTGCAAGCGTTTGTGAAGGTTACTTTCTACGAGGCAGGTACGATTACGATGACTCCAGACACAGTTTTCTCATCTTGTATGGAGAATGCGCACTATGTGACATTGGGTGATACGCTTGATATTTCTGCTAATGATACAGAGCGCACTTTTGTTTTCCCTTATACAGAGTGGCAAGAGGATAGCATTCGTTTTGTATGGACGGGTGCAGAACCAGCACAAGTATATGTGGCTGTACAAGAATGCTCTTTTGCTCCTGGTAGTTCGTATGTTTTTGATAATTTCGTGGTAGCACAAGATGCTCCTCATAAGCTCTATTCTGAGGACATGAAAGCAGCTATTACAGCCAATAAGGAGGGTGGTTTGTACTATGCTAAGGTGGTAGCTCCTGGTGCTGGTCAGTTGGTAGTAGAGAAAATCCCAATGAGCGCAGTAGAGGGCGATGCACAAGTATTGGAGCATGGAACAGAAATCGTATTGGAAGATATCTTGTATTGTTTTCCTAAGACTTGGACTGCGACTCAGATTGTAGCGGCTACTTCTAAGCCTTTGTCTGTATATGTATCTAATGTGGCAGAATTTACAACTTCTGCTAATGATGCGAATGTGTTGGCTGTCTATGATGCGCACTTAGAAGGTGCGAATCGTGCTGTATATTTGTCGGGTAAGGAGTTGTCAACTTTGGCGAACGATGCTAAGGGAGATTATTTGTATGTTCGTTTCTCTTCTGTAGCTACTAAAGTAGCAATTGATCAATGGAATGCTTCGGAGTGTGCAGATGAATCTTATCTCTTGCGTCCTAACAAAGCGCAGTTTATTGATGCCAAATCTAGTATTGTGGTTTATCGTGTTCGTTATGCAGACTTCTCTGGCTACCCATTGACTATCAAGTGGGATAGTTCAAATAAGTTGCCTATATTTATATCAGATATTTGTAACTATGATTTAACTACCAATAATCCAGCGTTATTGGTAAATCCTCGTCCAAGTATTACAGCAGGAAGAGATTATGTAATTGATGCGGCTACAGTAGATTCATGGGCTTCGCGAATAGGCGAAGATGGATACTTCTATGTACGTTGTAATCCTAATAATCCTGGTGAACTTACTTTTGCAACCGATAAACCAGCTGACGAAACTCCTGTCGTTCCAGAATCAGAGTATGTATATGAGTCTGCTTCTGTTTGCTTCGGCGAGACTTATGAGTGGAATGGTCAACTACTCACAAAGACTGACATATACACTCACACTGAGACAGATGACAATGGTGCAGTTACCATTACTGAGTTGACTTTCACCGTTCACCCTCAAACCGAGGCTACTACAGATTCTATAGAAATCCCATTCGGCGAGGCTTACGAGTGGAATGGTGAGACCTATACCGCGTCTGGTGAATACACTATCACTCTCCAAGATGAGAACGGTTGCGACTACCAAGCTACGCTTGTTCTCACCATTTTGTCAGAGGAAAAACCTGAGTTTGAATATCCTGTAGTAGAGGAGTCTTCTGAGGAGCCATTGTTGATTAACTATTCGTTGGCAACTCAGATATATGGTATGGATCAACCAGCATGGGTAGCTAATGATGTTACACTGTTTTGGTCAGGTGCTTCTCCATTGCATATCTTCATCTCAAAAAAACCAGATTTTGCTTTAGCTAAAGGGCACAAGAATGTAGTGAAATACATTGAGGTGCCTGCTAATGGTAGTGTGGTATTGAGCAAGAGCGAGGTAGAAGCATTGAGTCAATACAAGAATGAAGGGGGCTACTTGTATGTACGTTGCTTGTCAGAGTTCGAGGGCGAGTTGACCACCAAGCAAGCAGAGTAATAATATATTGATGTACGCGTAGCGCGGGCACCCGCGCATACGCGTACATTCTTGCCTTTACACCTTACACTCTACACCCTACACTAATAAACTCCCCTTCTTTTAGGAAGGGGGTGGGGTAGGCTTAATAAACCGCGGCTCCGCCGCACACAACGCTCGGCATGCCGAGCAAAAGTGACCTTTGAAATATTGAAATAGAATAAATGTAGTTTCATTTATGAGATTATGTGCCGAAAATCCGCCAAACGCCTCAACGATTTTCCGCCAAACACCTCAAAAATTTTGCGCCAAATACCTTAAAAAATGCGTAAGTACTTGCAAATGTGAAAAATAAGCAGTACCTTTGCAGCGTCAAATTTTATAAGGTAAATTTATGGCAGAAAAGAAGTATAAAAGACGCGTCGTGGACCAATTGTTGGCAGAACGTTTGGAAGAAGTAGGTGCAGTGTTGATAGAGGGACCCAAGTGGTGTGGCAAAACAACCACGGCTCTCCAGCAAGCCCGTAGTACGGTCATGTTGGCTAATCCTGAAGTGTTGCAGCAAAGCAAGAGTATGATTGCTACGAGTGCTTCGCATCTATTGAATGGACTTGTTCCTCGCCTATTTGATGAGTGGCAAACCCTTCCTGAATTATGGGACAATATTCGTTATGAAGTAGATGCCCGCAATGAGGAAGGACAGTTTATTCTCACAGGCTCTGCCGTTCCAGTAGAATCGAATAAGATTGTGCATACTGGTACTGGACGCTTTGCATGGATTACCATGCGTCCGATGAGTCTTTGGGAGTCTGAAGAATCGACTGGAGATGTCAGCCTTCAGGCACTCTTCGATGGTGATTTGGCTATAAAAGGTGAGAACAAGCACCAATTGGAAGACATTGCTTTCATGCTTTGTCGTGGAGGATGGCCTTCTGCTTTGGGGCGTTCTACAAGAGCAGCTCTGCGTGTGGCGAGTGACTATTATGATGCTGTGATAAAAACTGATTTTGTGCGTGTAGATAATACGCTGCGTAGCCAAAATCGTAGTCGTATGCTGCTTCGCTCATTGGCGCGTTTGCAAGGAACGCAAACTTCCATTGGTGTTATTCGCCAAGATATGCTTTCGAATGATGATAATACGTTGGCAGAAAATACCGTAGCTTCGTATATAGAGGCTTTGCGTAAGATATTCATTGTTGAAGATATGCCAGCATGGAGTACCAATCTTCGTTCTAAGACCGTTATTCGAACTTCGCCAACTCGCTATTTTGTTGATCCCAGTATTGCAGTGGCTGCTATGGGTATTAGCCCTAAGGATTTAATCAGCGATTTGAAAACTTTTGGTTTTCTATTTGAAGCGATGGCTATTCGTGACTTGCGTGTTTATGCGGATGCGTTAGACGCCAAAGTATATCACTATCGAGATAAGGATGAGTTGGAATGTGATGTGGTGATGGAGTTACGCAATGGTAGATATGCTTTGATAGAAATCAAATTAGGTGGTCAGGATAATGTGAATCTAGCGGCTCAGCAATTACAGCAATTGGCATCCAAGATTGATACGGCTCGTGTGGGAGAACCTGCTTTTCGCATGGTCTTGACTGCGGTTGGTGACAAGGCTTTTCAGATGCAAGATGGTACGTTAGTGGTGCCGATAGGCTGTCTCAAACCTAGTAGTACACATCTCGTAGGATACAAACGGAGTTTTTGATTACGACATCTCCTGCTATCATAAATGAAATAGGGCTTACGGCTCTATTTCTATTTTTATTCTATTTTGATATCGCCTTCGGGCGACAACATAAAATAACCAACCAACGTGGCTTTGCCACATACAACGCACCAAAGGTGCATGAAACGTCCGCTTGCGGACAAACAACGCAGTTCCGCTGCACACAACGCTCCTCGCTGAGGAGCCGAAAGCGATCTTTGAAATATTGAAATTACCGCATATACGCAAGAAATATAAATTCTTGTGTATATCAAACTGCATGGTGTTTACCACAATTTTTCCAAACTTGTGCCCAAAAATGTAAAACTAAATGCCCCAAAAATGTAAAATAAAATGCCCCAAAAATGTAAAATAATTTGTGTAATTCAATAATTATTAGTATCTTTGCAGCGAATTTGAAAAGTGATATAATTATGAGGTATTTTAAGCGTATTTCGGACAGATTGTTGTTGCAACGGTTAGAGTCGATGGGTGCAGTGTTGATTGAGGGTCCTAAGTGGTGTGGCAAGACTACTACTGCTGCCCAACAAGCTCAATCGATCATTCGTTTGCAAGACCCTGATGAGCGTGGTAATTATGATGTGATTGCCAAAAATCGTCCTTCGTTGTTCTTGCAGGGTAACACCCCTCGCTTGATTGATGAGTGGCAGGATTACCCCGTAGTATGGGATGCTGTGCGCATCGAAGTGGATAAGCGACAATTATCGGGTCAGTTTATTCTAACGGGTTCTAATGTAGTTGATGAAACGCAGATACGCCACTCTGGTACAGGTAGAATCTCTCGATTGCAGATGGGTACGATGAGTTTGTGGGAATCGCAAGAGAGCAATGGTGCAATCTCTCTTAGTGCATTGTTTGACAATCCTCAAATGGATTTTGAAGTATTGTCAACTCTTTCAGTAGATGATTTGATATTTGCTGCTTGTCGTGGAGGATGGCCTGCTGCTGTTTGTGCAAAAAGTAAAAAAGCTGCATTGTCTGTGGCGCGTGATTATGTGAATACCGTTTGTAATTCTGATATAATGCGTATAGATGGTGTTCGCCGTAATTCGCAACTTACACGTCAGATATTGCGTTCGTATGCACGCAATATATCCACATTAGCAAAGACCAGTCAAATGTTGCAAGATGTAGTAGCATCAGATGATATGGATTGCACTCGCCCTACGTTTATGGATTACGTGAATGCTTTAGAGCGACTGTTTGTCATTCAAGATGTAGGAGCATGGTGTCCAGCCATACGTAGTAAGACTACTATCCGTAGTGGCTCAAAACGTGGGTTCTGTGATCCTTCTATAGCAGTTGCTTTGTTGGGATTAACGCCAGAGTCAATGCAGATGCAGTTGAATACATTTGGCTTTATTTTCGAGCAATTATGTATTCGCGATTTGAAGGCATATACAGCCGACCAATATGCTACGGTGTCATATTATAATGATCGTTATGGCTTGGAGGCTGATATTGTTTTGCATTTGGATGATGGTCGATATGCACTTATTGAGTGTAAGTTAGGAAGCGCTGATGTAGATGCAGGTGCCGCTCATTTGTTGGAGTTGCAAGAGTTGATTCGTGAGCATAATCTGACTGAGAAGCAGGTGCCGATTCGTGAGCCAGACTTGTTGATAGTTCTTACAGGAGGCAAAGTCGGATTACGCCGAAAGGATGGTGTATATGTTATTCCAATTGGCTGTTTGAAAGACTAATCCAATTGTCTATAGTGTATTTAAGCGGTAATTTCAATAAAAACGGAATTACCGTTTTTTGTTATTGTCCATTGCGACTATCCCGCCCTCGGGCGACAACATAAAATAACCAACCAACGTGGCTTTGCCACATACAACGCACCAAAGGTGCATGAAACGTCCGCTTGCGGACAAACAACGCAGCTCCGCTGCACACAACGCTCCTCGCTGAGGAGCCGAAAGTGATCGTTGAAATAGTGAAACAATAGTAAAGAAACGAAAAAAGGCATTTGTGAAATTCGTTCGGCAGTGTCGAACGAATTAGGAATAATACCTATTAGTGCTGATATTCAGCATTTTGTAATTTGCTCAGCAGTGCCGAGCAAATTAGCATATCGGTTTTTTCTATTGTTTTGATAAAATATACCGCGGCTTCGCCGCCCTAAAAAAGATATTAACTATTAATTATTAATCATAAACTGAAACAACCCCGCCCTCGGGCGAACAACATAAAATAACTTTGAGTGTAACGAAAAGTGCCCTCGCCTTTACACCTTACACTCTACACTATACACCAAAATAAGTTTAGAGCGTAGCGATAAAGCCCCCGTGCCTTTAACCTTTCGCCTCTAACCTCTAACCTAAATAACAGAATATTAATAAACAAAAAATAACGCAGCTCAGCTGCATGTAACGCGTAAGCATGTAACATAACAACGCGAAGCATATAACGGAGCGAAGCGACCAAATAAGAAATATTAACAACTAAAAACAATATGACCAAAGAAATACTGACAGATAACATGAAGCTTGACTTCTCTCGCGTATTGGAGATTATTCAATACCATCGTACTCAGGCTGTTCAAGTTATTAACCATGCATCAATACTGACTGCATGGCATGTTGGTGCATATGTGTCTAATAAAATAAAGAATGCCAAATGGGGTGCTAAGGTAGTGCAACAGTTGGCAGAATATATACATACTCAGGATCCAACACTAAAGGGGTGGAGTAAGGTCACTATATATCGAATGGTAAAATTGTACGATACTTATTCTAGTCAACAATTTGTGTCATATATAGCAAAGTTACCTGCTAAAGTGTTGGGCTCTCAAGAAATTGTGTCATCAGAAATGACACAATTGCGAGATTTATCATTTGTGTCGGTGGAAATGACACAAATACCAAGTTTATTATTACGTACAGGTTGGACTAATCACCAATTGATTCTTCAACGCTGTACTACAATAGACCAATACATTTTCTATATTCTTTATGCTGAATATGAGCATCTCAAGAATAAAGAACTTGAACGCGCCATCAAAGCAGATACCTATTCGCGTATGCTTAGCGATAAGAAATGGCAGTCAGAAATGTTAAAAAACACTTATCCACAGACTCAATTGTTGCTCAAGGATAAGGCAATATTGGAGTTCTTAGGACTACCTAAGCAATATAAAGAGTCACGTTTGCGCAAAGGTATTGTGGAGCATATGCGAGAGTTTATTGTGGAGTTGGGAAAAGATTTCTTATTTGTGGATGAAGAACATGCTTTGGAAGTTGGAGGTAAGACATATCGCTGTGATTTGTTGTTCTTTCATAGGGCATTGCAGTGTTTAGTAGCAATAGAATTGAAGACTACCGAGTTTGATCCTCGAGATTTAGGACAATTAGAATTTTATTTAGAGGCATTGGATCAAACAGAACGTCGTAGCAACGAAAATCCAAGTATAGGTATCTTAATGTGCAAGGATGCTAATTCAGAAGTGGTTCGCTATGCGCTTAATCGCAGTATGAGCCCCACAATGGTATCGATGTACGAAGAGCATTTGAAGGTTGGAAGCGTATTACAACGCAGTTTAGAAGAGTTTACAAACTTTTTAGTAAAATAATACAGCACACCCAAAAACTCCAACAATTGTTGGATAAATTAAAAGGACAACATTAAATTTACAAAAATATATAACCCAAGGTTCCGAGCGTAACGATGAAGACCCCTTGCCTTTAACCTTTCGCCTATAACCTCTAACCTAACAAGCGGCTCCGCCGCAAAAAAAATATGGGAATAGAAACGCAAATACAACTCTTCGACAATGCAAAGATACGCGTTGCATGGGATGATGAGAAGGAAAAATATTTCTTCTCTGTGGTGGATGTTCTCCATGTTTTGACGGATAGTGCAAATCCTCAAACATATTGGAGAGTGTTAAAAAAGAGACTTTTGGATGAGGGTAATGAAACCGTTACAAATTGTAACGCTTTGAAACTCCCATCCGCTGATGGCAAAATGCGTTTGACTGATGTTGCTGATTTAGAGGGGATTTTTCGTATTATTCAGTCTGTTCCAAGTAAGAAAGCAGAACCTATAAAGCAATGGTTGGCTCAGGTCGGTAGCGAGCGTATTCAACAAATGATAGATCCAGAGCGTTCGATACAGCAGGCTGTAGCGGATTATAAGAAATTGGGGTATTCGGAGAAGTGGATAGCTAATCGCGTAAAGTCGATTGATGCTCGAAATGAACTAACCAATGAATGGAAACGATCAGGAATGACAGAGGGGCGTGATTTTGCACTGTTAACCGACTTAATTACGAAAACTTGGAGTGGTAAAACGACAAAGGAATATAAGCGATTTAAGGGATTGACTAAAGAGAACTTACGTGATAATATGTCCACCATTGAGCTGGCGCTTAATACTTTGGCAGAAGCTTCTACAACAGAGATTTCTAAACGCAGAAATCCCAAAACAATGAAACAGAATATGCTGGTAGCAAAAGAAGGCGGAGAGGTGGCGAAAGCAGCACGATTACAATTAGAAACAACAATTGGCGAAAGTGTCGTAACACCAATCAAAGCGAGTGACTATATCCGTCCGATAGAAGAAGCGTCAGAAGAATAAAACAATAAATCGTTTAAGATAAGAACAATCCGACAGCGAAGCGGTTTGACTATTCGAAGGTCTAACTTCTAACAGAGAACGAAGTGAACGATCTAACAATGTAATGGTCTAACAGCAAAGTGGTCTCAATATAAATCAGGTTCCGAGCGTAGCGATGAAGACCCCGTGCCTTTAACCTCTCGCCTCTAACCTTTAACCTAAAAAAAAGAATATTAACTAACTAAAACATTAAAATATGAAAAAATTATTATCAATTTTAATTTTTACTTCACTCTTTTCAATGAGTGCTATGGCTCTTGGTACATATTACGGAAAGTGTGTTGTAAATGTTGCAACTAATTCAACGAATTATGGATTGGTATGGGTGACGAAGTCGGAGAATAATCCGCCAGCAGATAATGAGTACTTAACTACCGATAATTCAACAGATTCAGAATGGACTATACGTAGTAGCATTACAGCTGAATTTTGGTTATATAACAAACCTAATACAGGTTATTATCATGTAGGTTGGAGTACCAATGCAAACGGATCATCGCCGATTGCAAATACGAATGTGCAACCCTATCATCTGTCATTTTCAGCGACTGGCAAAAGTAGTAGTCCAACTACCAAAACTTACTATGCAGTTTTCAAAGAGCAGACTGTATATTATGACTACGCTCATGCAGAAGTAATTTTGATCGATGGAACTGGTAATATTTTGAAAGATGCTAATGATGACTATATCCGAGATGGTGGTTGGGTAGCAATCAATGAGGAGGCTTCTAATGCGCCAACTTTTACTGTAGGAGGTACTGCAGATGCTAATATAAAGACATATAATGGCGATAAAGCAGAATGGACCTATGTTTACTATGCAAAAGCAGATGAGGCAAATGATTATGAGTTCGTAGGATGGTATAGTGCTACTACGCTAAACAAGCAACTTACTGACTATGGCGTGATAGGTCCAAATATTGCGGATAATACCAATAAAATGTATTCTCGTACATATACATCTACCACTAAATATTCCAATAAAGCCAAAGCACCAAAAGCAGAAACTATGTATGCCGTCTTCCGTAAGACGCAAACATACTATCACTATGGTGTGTCTGTGAATATTGCTGGCGATGAATTTGAGAGAGAAGCTAAAGGACGAGTATATGCGGATAATGGTGAGGCAGGATCTAATGCTAATGTCGCAAACAATATGTGGGTCGTTAGCAAGAGGGATGATCAGGTGTATTCTCAAAAAAACAAGGATTACACTTATTACTATTATGCTAAATCCTTAGATCCAACTAAAATTGCTTTCAAAGGATGGGCAACAACTCCAAGTGGAGAGGTTTCATATGTCGTGGCAGAAGGGGAGGTGTTTAGTTATACCCATACAGTGACTTCTGAAAACATGTCGCCAGAAAAACCATATCGTACTCCTACTTTCTATGCGGTTTTTGAGTCGCATTACTACAAAACGCCATCAGTGGCAGTTGCTACCCCTTCTTTGGGTAGTGGATATGTACATGTTAGTCTCACTCCAAGTAGTGTAGATCAATGTACACGCGAACAAATACCAGTAAGCGATGAAACCTATCAAGTTGCTGCTAATAATAGAACTACTCCATACAAAGTCTATTATTATGCGAAACCTCGTCCAGGCGCTCAATTTGTAGGATGGTCTTCTACTCCTGATGGACTAAATATTATTAGTCAAAATCCAGAAGAAGTTGTAGATTGTGAAACTTCTTCTACTAATGCTAATATCCCACAGGTAGAGGCACCACGCTATGCTGTCTTCCGCTCGGATATAGATATTCGTCAGCAAGATCGTATGATTGTCTATATTGATGATGAAGGCAATGGTAATATCAACGATTCAAAAGTACTCATTGACTTCCAAAAGGGAAATACGCTGACAGCAACTCTCTCTGGTGCGGATGCTTCTAATTTTACATTGTCTAACCGCAGTGGATCGCGAAATGGTCAGAGCATTACATTCGATGCGACACAAGGTCTTATCGAATTGGTTGTAACATACACTGGTGACTTGGCTGCAGCAGTTGGTAAAGTGGCAAATATTACATTGTCTGCTACATACGGAGGACAAACCATTACGCGTCCTGTGGCTATTGTAGTGGAGAAAGCACCAATTATTACTTTCCTTCCTACAGATGGCAAGGGTGCCTATACTGTGAAGATGACCAATGGATCTGGCGTAAACTACACGATGACTGCTTCAGCAAAAGAGGAATTGAAAGTCGCAGTTACTCACGAGAGTATGTCTAATATAGAGATGGCACTTACCTCTGATGTGGATGCTGATGAGTATTATTTCTTTGGATGGCAGATGATTGATGAGGGCAACGTGACATATCTTTCATACGAAGATCTGACAACTTATCAATTTACTAAAGCGGTTAAGGTTAAGGCTGAATTCGTACATAAGGACATTGCTACCTATAGCATTGTAGGTGATCCAAATAAAACTGTATATCACGATTTTGCATTGGTGATGAAAGATGCTGAGCGTTTGGTAGCAACCAATGGTACTCAAACTGTCTTGTTGAACGATGTGGCTCACGGAGATTCTGTTAAAAGTGCTATATTGCCTAAAGGTAATTACACTATCCCTGCAAATGTACGATTTATAATTCCAGGAAAAGGTCTTTATGATTATAGAGAAGATTTAGAATCAACAGATTTTCATAAGGGTACATCTGCAGAATATAAGTATGCATCAGCAAGTTCATTTAAGAAAATTGAACATATTCGTTGGATTGTTGAGGAGGGGACAACGATTACTATAAGTGCTGGTTCTGCTATATGTGTACAGTCTATGGTTGTATCAATTGGTGCGGACAACCCTAATGGTTTACCATTTAGTTACGGACATATAGAACTTAAAGAGAATTGTAATCTCAATTTCTTAGGTGGCTCCAAATTGATTTCTTTTGGATATGTTACAGGACCAAAATCCTCTTCAATCGTTATGAATGATGGTTCTCGAGTGAAAGAGTTCTTGCAAGTATATGACTGGCGAGGTGGTACAGCAACATCTTCTGCATATCTTACACAAAAGTTCCAAAATAATAAAATATTTCTTATCAATCAATATTTTGTTCAAAATATTGAAGCCCCTTTGACGATAAAGGCAGGTGCGGAAGAAATTCTTGAGGCAGGAATTGCTGCTGGTGATGACCCTGTGCGTATGCCACTTACTTTTATTAGTCAAAATGATGGATTCTTCCAATTGGGTAGTGGATATTCTATAACAAAGTATTATGATGTCAATAGCGATCGAATTCAATTCTCTATTGATGCAGAAAATGGTGCTACAGGTTCAGTGGAATTAGGAAGTATTACTTTGGATATATCAGGATTGGGTACAGTAAGTAGTGCTGACTATGTTTTACCTCTACCTCATAACTATGATGTTATTTTGGGCAAGAATACCAAAACGAATGTATTGTATGATGTTGCATTCTTACCCGGTTCAACGCTTTATGTTTCAGAAGGTGCAGAGGTAATTTTGGGTGCCTCTTCAAACGCAAATGTGTTTGTTTATGATAAAAAATATAGTACTATAGGTGGTACTGGATATTGTGGTGCTACAAATAAAGAGTTCCATACGATTAAAACTCGTCCTGATGGAATAAAGTATGTTCGAAATTCTGCAAGCATACAAGATGCTAAATTCGTGGTTGATGGTATTGTTAAGACCCCTAACGGATATTTATATACTACAAATAGCACATCAGAAACAGTGGATCATGCTGCTATTATCTCAAATGGTGGAGGTAAGGTGGTGTTTAATAGTTTAGGTACAGTTTCAAATACCAAACAAGGTCAATATACTACTGGAATGCTTGGAGGTACAATTAATCCCGTTACTGTGCCAGTTTCGCCTGCACGTTTGCTAAATGCAACAGGTACATACCAAGTTCCTGCTGCTAATACTACATATACGTATGTAAATGGACTTTGGAAACCAAACACGAGTGAAACTGAAAGACCTAATATCCCAACTCCCGTTTCTTATGTACCAATGTTTAATGTAACTGATTACACAACATCAGCATATGTAGGAGGAAGCCGCTCTGAAGGAATTACAACCATTACAACCAACAACCCCAATGTGAATTGGACAAGCACGAGCCTGACATGGTCATCTACATTGTATGGAGAACATGCCAACCAGTTCCGTTGTACCTTGGGTGCCAAATCATCAACGGCGGTTCCTGTAACGATTACTTTCGAACCGAAGTCTGATGGCGTAAAAACCGCAACACTACGTATTACCGCAACTTATACTTATAAGGACGCTTATGGTGTAACGGGAAAATATGTATATTCCAAAGATATTCATCTCACAGGTAATGCCTCTTACCTCAATGCGAATACCCTTGCGTTTGCGGATTTGAACACCGTATATAAGGGACAAACTGGCGTGTACATTTTCAAAGCAGGCGGTAACAACACGAAGCCAATCACTATCACTGCTAATCCTGCAAATAGTGTGACGATCAATGGTAATACCGCTGAGGCTACTTTGACTGCTAATACTATCGGCGAAGTGACTATTACTGCTACACAACCAGATGACCTAACCAACAACATTGCGGGCACCACTCTCACCAAAACCATCGAGGTCAATGACCCTGTACAATGGAATTGGGATGTCCTCTATCTCGGTGAGCAATACGACACACCTATCACCATGTTAGATAATACTACAGGTTGGACACTCACGGAAGCAAAGGATGAGTTCAATATCATTAACTTCCAAGGTACGGCACCTAACTACACCGCTTCGGTGGCGAACTTGATTGCAGGATCGTTCAAGATCGACTTTACCTTCACGCAAAACGGACAAAGCAGACCCTTCACCAGTCATGTCATTGTTGACCCACGACACTTGCGTGTGGATGTCAACAACGATACCGTCTTCCGTGCGGTGACACTCTCTGCAAATGACGATGTACGATTTGTAGCAGGACAGAACGGCGCGGATGGTAAAGTGGTCTTCGAATCTACCAATAGCAGCATCTCACAATGGAGATTAGGTTTCTTTGGTGTACCTGATAAGATTTATTTCCAAGCTGCGGGTGCCAATACATGGCAAATCGAAGAGTCATCCAATGGTACGAACTGGACAACCTCTTTCCCATGGAAGAATATCGCTGCTAAAACTGTCTTCGAACATTCGCTCCTGCCATCTACTCGCTACTTACGTATCAGCTATGGAGCAGGCAATACAGCTCCTGCTTCGCTCAGCGAACTCTATATCACCGAGCTGACAGATGTGAAAGCCAATGTGGAGAAACTCTATATACCCGTGCAAAAAGATGCCGATGGCAATGTGATTCCTTATACCAAAGAGGTGGTATTTACCTACGCGAATACATCTATTATGTATGTGAGAACATCGAATGATGATGCATTTAAGGTAAAAGAATCTACCACTTCCGATGCTCCTACCGAATTCGTGGAAATATCAGCTACTTCTGAGGAGAATCCATTTGGCGTCAAGGGTATTGAGGTGGTGAGTACAGCCACCGAAGAGATGGAGGGCTATTTAGAGGTATATGAAGGAACTACTCTTAAACTTCAAATTCCTATCCAAACCTACCTCTTCCCACAAGAATTGCCTATCAAGTTGGCAACCGACAAACCCGATGGCGGTGACCGTTACTATTATGTGACGACCCACACCCACAATGCGGAATGGGACGGTCGTGATGGTGTGCGTACCATTACATTGAACAATGCAGTATCCGATGCAGCTCCATACCTGATATTCGAGTTTAAGGGCAACCCTACTTATATCAGTTTTAACTACGCTAATACCGCTAAAGGAACTTGGGAGTTGGAGCAATATATTGGCGATAGTTGGATTGTTGTGCCGCATACACCAGCTAACGGTGATGTGCTGGATAACGGTGACGTAGAGAATAACATACCTGGTACATTCAAACGTTTTGTCAAGGCTACTGCCAACAAGCTTCGTCTTATCTATCAGAGTGAGTATGCGGAGAAGGTAGATGTGACTAACCTCGTCATCGTGGGCGATGCCAGTGCCATCGCAAACCCTGCTCGCTTGGAGTTGGATTACGATGTAGAAAAGGATTTAATCGTATCTGCAATCAACTTGCCTAACCTCACTATCACCTCTAAAAACCCTAACTTTACTGTATCGTATGATAACGGTACTTCGTTTGGAACCGAGTGTACGCTCGACAACACACACTTTGCTATTCTTAATGGTAGTGGCATGGGCGATATTCCGCTCAAAGTGAAATGGTTAGGTTCTGAAGCCATCGAACACGGAACACTCGAGTTGACAGCTTCCGTTAATGGCGAAACCAAGCTTTTAGCTACCGTAGAACTTATCGGTGTGAAACAAGGTATTACCAGCGGTGACCTTGGTATCTTTACGGGTGTAGCTCCTGGCTATACCTTGGCAGGCAAATACAAGGCTGATGGTGTTACCCTCACGGGCAAATGGCAAGGCGATACGCACCGTCCTGTGAATATTGACGCTGCGTTTGATCCTAATGGTGATGCGCTGTTCGATTATGTAGTCGTGTATGGCGAAACTACCACTTCCGATGGTAGTAAAACCATCAACCAACCTAACACTCTCCTCGGTTCTAATGCTAAGACACCATGTTATATTTACAAGAAGAACGGTACTCAATATCAATTCCATAAGAGTGTCGAGAATGCTAACTCCAAAGAGAAAGCATGGAACGAAACTTCGCAAGAGGATATGGATGCCGTGCAAATACCTGATGGACAAACCGCTGTCAGCATGTATATCACAGGTTTCTGCCCATACGCTTCTACAGGTTACACCAAGGGCGATGAAGGTGTGTGGTATTTCCGTGCGAATGCAGGTCAGTCCATCAATGTCTATCTGCAAGACTGCTATATCTACAGCCGCGCTAAGACCCACGACGGTCACTCATTCGTAGATCGTCAAGATGGTAACAGTTTCTCAAGTGCATATTCTTGCGGTTCGGGTGCTGTCTTAGTATTTGCTTGTAACAACAAAGACAATGAGGACAATCCAATGAATGTCACCATCTGTACGTTGGATTCCTCTTTGCTCAAGAGTAACTACGGTTGCTTCTTGCAGTCTGCTGCGGGACGTGCGTTCCAAGTATCGCCTGCTGTACAGATTCGTTTGATAGATGATACCTACTATAAAACGACAACCACGGTTCTCAACTTTACCGACGAGTGGCCAGCATCGCAACACACCAAGACTGGTGCAGGAAAACGCACCAATGGCTTCCTCAGTCTGCAAAAACAACACAACAATGCGCCATCCATTGATATGGGTGCGGAAAACACTACCGTGAACTTCAATGGTGGTCAAGTAGAGTTGCAAAACGCACAAATTGTATCTACCAACTACGTAAGTTCAATGGCTATTTGCGAACGTATAGGTAAATTTGCTGGTATCTTCTTGGCATACGGTATGGGTACCGATGGTGTAGGTGGTACGGTCAACTTCAACGATGGTACGACTACCGTTCTTACTATGGAAGTGGCTGCCAACTACCGCCAATACTACCTCATGGATACCGATGCAAGCGGAAATGAACTCACTACTACCTCCTGCTTGCGTACACCACAAAACACCTTCGTTAAGGGTGGTTCGCACTGCATGATGCGTGCTTGTTCTTCTCCTACCAGCAAGGGTGGTGCACCTAAAGACAAGGCAGGTAACGAGGGTAAACTCCTTGGTCTGTATAAGTTCCCTAAGAATCCTGATGCAGGTAAGAAGGGCGGTTGGACCGAAGGCGAAAATGGTTTGGTGAAAGTGGTGACATCGGACGAAGACCCTGTTAATCACCAAGTGCCTGTAGGATACAATGTGAAGAGTGTCACACCTAACAACAATGGTACCAAGGATAATAAGGACGACGACTTCCTCAACTTCTGGTTCGACCCAGACTTCGAGCCTTCTGCTCAACCAGAGATAGATATGCCTTCAACATTCTGGAAGACCTGTATGACCGAGATTGCAGCACAGTATGGTGGATACGGTGGCTCTGTCGGTGGCACTGCCTCCGTAGCAATGGCTAATGACATGCAATACGAGGAAATCGTCAACCTGATGTACTGTAAGATTGATGAAAATATTCTCGCAGAGATTGGTAAAGACTCTTATCAAGCTCCTGTAAAGAACCCTGCACATGTGGGTGAGGCATACTTACCAGTGCACCCAAGTTATGTGAGCGATGAAATAGAATACTATATTACCAACGAAAAACCATTCCAAGTGGAAAATAAGATATACTATATCACCACGGCTACTGCTGACGTATGGAAAGCCTTCACTGCTCCATTCGATGTGGCAAATATCTATATCATGGAGACTTATCCAGAGAAACTCTTACAAGATATGGAGGGAGAGACTATCATAGTAAATGGGGAGGAAGTGCAAGTAGGAAGAAGTCAAATTCTCTTGGAGCAAGCAAAACACAATGCGGACTTTGCTGCGTTCTTTGCGGTGACTGTAGCACTTGGACAACCAAAGGACTTCGAGACCATCTACCGTGAGTATATCGATTGGGCTAAAATCCAAGATAAGGCAAGTGGCGCTTGGGATGGAAAGGGGGCTTACACCCTCCGCGGTAAATCCGCGTTGGTGCCATACAACGGAAGCAACTGGGCTACCTCTGACTTCTATCTCAACGAGAATGTCGGAGTATGGCAATATACAGGTACTGAAGGAAAAGAGTTCAATACCGAATGGGTTTTTGCTGATGCTTCTGATGGAAAACTCATGCACAAAGGTAGGACTTATTCTATGCTTTTGCCTTTCTGTACAAAATGTGGTGACGATATTGATTCTCGTGAGTATTGGGATTACTGGTCGGGTAAATTCCTTATCTTCGAGAGTACTGCTGGCCCTCATATTGTGGATGGAACGGACGCTATCAATGAGGTGGTAGATGCAGACCCTACCGAATTTGCTCCTAATAACTATGATGCGAAACTGACGGGTAACCACACCTTCAATGCCGTAAACACCGAAGAAACGTATATTTGGAATTATGTTGGAGATTTGCAACACTCCACTTTCAGCTACAATAAATTTGGTGTGAATGTGAATCCTACAGAGTCCTTCTTGATGGCAAATATCCCTTCAAGAAATGGTATGCCTGCACGTGGCGTCACCACTTCGGGTCAGGTGATCTATGATACCAACGGCAGCGAAAACAACACGCCAACCAATGTACAACGTCCAGGTGTTAGCGAAGGTCATAGCCTCTTCATCACCAAGACGACCAATGGTATCAACATCGCAGTGGCAGAGCCACAACATGTGCGCGTACTCTCATCTACTGGCGTACTCCTCTACAACGGCATGGTACAAAACGCAGTGGATGTCACCCTACCAACTGCTGGCGTATATGTGGTTACAGGCGAAAACGAAGTTCAAAAAATACTAATGCGATAATTTATTATGATCACGTGTAATACAATGATTATAAATTAATTACAGCAACATCATTTTTATTGATTTGTTTTAGTTTTTCGCTCACCAATGCAGCGTGATGCGTTTATTTGAGCGAAAAACTAAACATAACACTCTGATTTTTAATTATTTTTGTAGCAAGCGTAGCGCAGCGTATTTTTGTTATCAAAAAACCGCAATAGCACTATTCAAAAAAATACTTTTTTAAACAATGAAAACGAAATATCAAACATATCTTGCTCTGCTCCTTTTGATGAGTTTTTGTGGCTTACAGAGCCTCTGGGCTGATTCAATCACCCCACCTGCTAAAGCATCTTGGCTATGCGAACTTACTGAAAAAACAGGTGCCGTACCATCCTATTATTGCGAATGTCTTGAAGATGCCGCTAAGTTCAAACTGCCATCTACGCTTGCTGTAGATGGCAGCAAGTGGTACAAAACCGCTTTCAAAACCATCAAGAATGGTATGACGGTTTACCTCTATTCGGACAACGATGTCACCTTTGATGTGTATGGCGACTGCTCATTATTCTCACCCAGCTATTCTTATACGATTTTCAACAACCAAACGCGTGATATAGATAGCGAAAAGATCAAAGAGAAACTGGCGGAGATGGGCATGTCGGGAAGTGTTGCAGATAACATGGCTGTGTATTTCCGCATTACAGGATCGGGCAATGGTCAACTCTTGTGCTATCCTAACAACCAAGGTCCTGAGTCCACGTGCACGAACGCCTATGCGCTACTTATGTCTATGACTTTTGTTAGTTCACACACCAACGATGTCTATGAGTTGAGTGTGGCGAATATGCCAGCTGTCAATGGCGTGGATGTTCACTGGGCTGGTGATGTGAACTGCACTTTCAGCGTATCGCGTGGCGATTGCAGCGCAGAGCCGATTATCCAGGCTGAGCTCCTTGCGGAGGATTCCTATCGCTTGCCCATGGAGTTGCTGGATGAGGTGCGAGCTACGGGCGAAAGCCTTTATCTGCGTTTTGCTCACGCAAGCAACACGGTCGGACGTATCCGCTTGAGTGAATACGTGGAGCCTGCTACACCTACTGCTTCGGAACAATTGCACGCGCCTGCTGACAAACAGCAACTTGTGCTGCGAACCGATGGCGTACTCTATGTAATCCGCAATGGAATACGTTATACCATCTTGGGAAATAGATTCTAATTTGCACGATAGACTTGATAAAATAATTCTAAATTAAAATAAAACAACACAACAATGAAAAAGATTTTTACTTTTATTTCTACTGCCATCCTCTTGGCAGCACCAGCTTTGGCTAATCAATCTGTATCCACCGACTGCGATGGTTGGGAACCGGACTTCCCATCTTACTATTGCGATTGCAAAAATCAGAGTAAGGTGAATATGCTCGCGAATTTAAAAGATCCACTTGATATTACTATCACAGATACGGTTTGGTATGCTACTTCATCTAAATTGTTTTTGAAAGGTTTGACAGTGTATCTTTTTTCGGATACGAATGTTAAGTTCATCGTGACACAGAAATGCGAAAACTCACCAGGCAATGGACTTTACAGAGATTATGTGATTACCAGCAACCAAACGCGTGATGTGACTTCCGAAGACATCAACAAGGTGTTAGAAGAGCATGGTGCAACTGGACTTGCAACCAAAATGTATTTCTGCATTGCACCAGAGGAGGAAGGTGTGGAGACGCGTTTTATTCTTGCAGCTTATGGCACAGGTCCTGAATCCACCTGCGATGATTGCTTGCCAATGTTGCCAAACATGGTACTTGTCAGCTCACACGCTGGTGATGTCTTTGAACTGGATCCTAACTTGATTCCAGAAAATGCTACTGCTACCATTGAGTGGATTTCGGACGGCAACTGTACATTAGAAATCTCTCGCGGTGATTGCATGGCTGACCCAGAGGTGGTTGAGTATATGGATGCAAATGGTACATATACGCTTGATGCTGAACTACTCAAAAATGCGCGTGATAATCAAGAGAAACTCTACGTGTATTTCTGGGATCACTATGGAGTGGGACGTATTCACTTGAATGTAACAGCCAACGGGAAACCTTCTGAACCAAATACGCCTACTGGCTGCGACAATCTCACTGCTCCTACCACAGATGCTCACCTTGTATTGAGCACCAATGGTGAACTCTATATCCTCCGCGATGGCGTGAAATATACCGTTTTGGGTAGCAAACTATAATAGTATAGCTGCTAAACCGATATACTGCGAAAGGTTGGGATTTCCCTGACCTTTCGTCGTTTTTTTACCCAAATCAAGAAAATTTTGTTTTTTACCCAAATCTAATGACCGATTTGGGTTTAATCAATTTCCCTTGTTCCGCCTCACTCGTATCTTCGGTTACCACTCCGTTACCACTCTGTACGTGAGGGGTGCCCGAAGGGTGTATTTTTTTTGCCTAATATGTTTGCTATGCGTGTTGGTTGTAATTGACTGTAAATCAGCGAAATACCCCCCCCCGTTGTGCTTTTTTTACTATAAAAATGCACTCGTTATAGCAAAAAATGTCGAATTTATTTGCACAATTGCGAAAAATGTAGTAATTTTGCAGCCTGATTTATTGTGTGGTATTGTATCCCGCCCAAAAAACAGAGAAAGAAAACAAAATAACAATAATTTATTAACAAACAAAAAATCAAAGTGATGCGTAAATTTTTACTATCCGCCGTTGCCTTGCTGATGACCGCCACCATGTTGGCTGTCGGAAATGGCAGTGGTTCAAGTCAAGCGAATGCGATTGACTTTGATTGGGATGGCACATACATCCATGAAGCGAATTCCACTTCTTGGCACTGTATCAAGCTATCTAACTTGAATAAAGAGGCCGAGGATCCTACTGTGGCTCTTTATTTAACTAACCTCGCTAATGAAACGGCGAATGTGGAGTTGTCTGGTAGTGCAGTACTCAAATTCCCATTCCCTATCTCATTGGTAGTTAAGGAAATTGATTTGTTGCAGTATGTAGGTGATGATGCAACAGAGACTTATTCTATTGAGGGTAAAAAACACGTGGTTTGGACTATGCCTACCACTTACGATCTCTCTGCTATTGATGAAGGTCAAGCTAAAGATGCCTTGTCAAAGTTGTTTGGGGATTTGAGTCAGGTGTCTTTGATCCAATTGGTGCAGTATGGTTTGAGCAATGTCTATCTGCAAGTTTCCTCTAACAAGCAAATCGCTATTGCAGCTGATGTGTATGAGACAGCTGAGATTGTGGATGATGCTTGTACCAAAGCAGTTGATTTCCAATGGGCTGGCGAAACTGTAGAGGCGGGCGAGACATGGTTCTATCTGGACCTCAATGCAGTGAAAAACAGCGGCAAGAAGCTCAACTTCGTAGTTGAGAACAACGGTGCTGTTGAGGCTAATGTGAATTTTGATCTCTATGCAGACTGCCCTGCTAGTGCTATCCTTTTGGATTACGATTGGGCTATCCTTGCTGGTGGCGAGGTAAAAGAGGCTCTCGGACGCTTCTTCCTTGACCAAATGACAAGAGATTATGTATATCTCAA
This sequence comes from Paludibacteraceae bacterium, assembly GCA_017384225.1. Lineage (GTDB taxonomy): Bacteria > Bacteroidota > Bacteroidia > Bacteroidales > Paludibacteraceae > Colicola. Next base: position 3,031 of record JAFNUD010000026.1, on the reverse strand, counting down.
GTTGACTACTGATCAAGCAGTTACCTTAAAAGCAGAAGAAGAGGTATTGCCTCCTGCGGTTGAGCTCTTCAATCCAAGCGCAGCTCCAGTATTGGAGATTGGCAAAGAGTATTCGCTTAACGGTAAGACCGTGTTGAAGGTGGATTTGGCTGCATTGAAAGCACCTGTTGGTTACAAGACTGTATGCCATATCGCTAATACCAATGGCGTGGCTGTTAATCTCAAACAAGAGATTGCATTCTCTACTCCAGTAACTTCTAATAATGTACAAGAGAAGAACTTGCTCGTGGCAGCTGGTGCTGAGTTGGAAATCAATATTCCTAACAAGCAAATTGAGAGTGTTAATACAGATGTAGCTTATTTCCGTTTGACAACCGACGAGACATTGAATCTCGTGATTGAGCATGTGAAGTTGGAGACCTCTAAGCCAGTAGATCCATCTGCTCCTTCTACCCCAGCAATCCTTGCACCTACTTGCGAGGATAGTTATGCTTTTGACTGGAACTCTTCTGTTAAGCAAAAGGCGCTCATGACCAAGTGGTATGAACTGGATATTACTTCGCTCAAGAAAAATGAAGAGCACGTACAACTCTCTTTCACCAACCATTATAATTCAGTAGTGTTGGTTATGGGTTCTATCTTGCTGGATTGCAACTCTACCGATACTATTCCATTTATCTGCCCTGTTCCTGCAGGTATGAGCATTAGCAAAGTGGTGGATTACAGTTTGTTGGCTGCTTCTCCATTAGGAAAAGCGTATGTGTCTGTAACCATGATGCCTACTACTGCTAAGAGCTTGGCAGAGTTTGCTTCTGTGAGATCACAAGCAGATTTGATGAATATGGTTTCATTGGATTTCAATGCTGAGATCGAGATCAAAGCAAAGCGTATCTCTGCATTGGTAGATCCATCTTATTGTGAGGCGACTTACCAAACGCTGGAGAAGGGCGTAGAGTACCACTTGGAGCCAGGTAAGACCCAATGGTATCGCGTAACTGGCGACTTCTTGAAGGACTTGGGACTCTTGGAGAAACTGACCATTATCAACAATGGTAAGCAGGACGCCAATGTGACCTTTGGTGCAACTGCAGATTGCAAGTATGGTATTGCTACTACAATCACTCAAACCGTACCAACATGGTTCGACTTGACAAGCTATTATCCAAGTGGCCTCTACCAATTGGCGAGTGCTCTTACTGACAAGGAGATTTCTGAGTTTTATTTGTCAGTTAAGGCTGACCAACCAATGGTATTTGGCTTCGATTTGAATCTTGGTACTATGCTCGGCTGCGACGACGCTATCGTCTTCGATTGGGAGAAGGGTGCTGTTATCAATTCTCGCGATGCGCAATGGTACAATTTTGATTTGAACACTGTTAAGGCTTCAGGCAGTCACCTGAAACTGACCTTCACCAACCATTCTGATGAGATTGTATGGGTGGCTTCTATGGCTTCTCTCACTTGTCCGCTGAAGGTGGTTATGCCAACTATCGTACCTGTATTGCCAGGTCGTAGCGTGGATAAAGTGATTGACTATAGCTTTGTAGCAACCAACCCTATTAATAATGTATATGTAGCAGTAATCACCGAAGGCAAGATTGAATTGGGTGCTACCTTGATTGATGCAACGGTTGAAGAGCCAACAAACTGCATCAACCATGTAGATGTGAAGGTAGGTGAGAAATATACACACAAACCAGGTACTACTTGGTATAAGTTCTCTAATGACCTGCTTGCAGATATGGGTCGTTTGCCAAAATTCACTTTCGAGAACCTGAGCAGCAATGCGATTTCATTCTCTGCTGGTATGACTGTGGATTGCAAGTATGGTATTTTGACCAAGGTAAATGCTAAGATTCCAGCACATATATTGGGTCAACACCTCCACAACCGTGAGTTCTCAGTGCGTATCCCACGCTTGTTCTTCCAAGCTGTTCGCAAATTCATTGATTCGGATGTCACCGAGTTGTTGTTCCAAGTAACTGCTGACAATCCATTCGCTTTCAGCATTGATCCAACAGGTCCTGTTTGTGGTTCAGCTCAAGACCTCTTATTGCCAGGTTGCTATGAGTTGAAAGCCAATGAAGATAAGTTGTTTAGAGTAAATACGAATATAGTTAAGAATCTGAATGAATCACTCAATGTTACATTATATAAGGAAAATCCAGCTGATGTGACTATCGAAGCAGAGGCATCTCCTGTTTGTCCTATGATGTTGAGTATTACAGAGAGAAAAACAATTCCATTTGAGGATTCTTTGGCTCTGACACTTTCTCCTACGTACCTGAACGATCAACTGAAGGAATACAGCAAATATATTGGAGATGATGCGTCATGCTATATCCGTCTTAAATCAAATCACGATTTGACGATTTGTGTAGGCACTGTTCCATGTGATTCTTGTGATACAGTTCCAGATCCTTGTGCTACTATTGAGCCATTGAACTGGAATGCTCCTATTTCGCTCAAATCATTGCTCGTAGGCAATCTTTATAAGTTGGATATTGCTTCGCTTTACAACCTTTCTGCAGCTGCAATAAGAAGAGGTATCAAACTCACTATTGATAACGACTTAGAGTTGAATAAAAAAGCAACTTTGGTTACTGCTATCTATGCAGATTGCGAAGACACAACCGCAATTTCTACTTCTACTCAAACATTTGACTTTGGTAGAAATGATGATATTCGCGTTCCTTATGCTAATTTTGAGAATTTAGTACAACTTTTGTTGAAGCAACTTGAAGTCTTGCTAAATGCAGGTTCTCAACCACAAGGTCGTGCGTTGATTCCTAATCCAACCGAGATGTACCTCAAGGTGGTTGACCTCAAACCTATTGATCCAGAACCAGTTCCATGTGATACTACTCTTAAGAGCGACACCGTTCTTTGCCCAGGTGAATCTATAGAATGGCGTGGTCAAGAAATCACCACAGAGGGTTACCACTATGCATACGACACATTGGAGTGCGGTATAGTAACTTATGTATTGCATATGACCGTATTGGAAGATGACAGTGAAGTAGCTCCAACT
>JAFNUD010000052.1 GCA_017384225.1 Paludibacteraceae bacterium | reverse complement strand
GATATGAAATATATTTACTCTGTTTTACCATATTTTTCAGAAGATTTTGTTACTAAAATTAAGCAATCTGTTCCTGGGGAAGCTCTTATTTTTGGTAACTGCGTTCCAATGCCATTGCAGATAAAAGTTCATAGACCGTGTCCTGATCCTAATAGTGAAAATTGTATAGTTTCAAAGGAATGGTTTAAAAAATCATGATTTATACAGGAATTTTAACTTTTTTGCACTTTTTTTAACTTGCGTTGGTAAACTTTGTAACTTGTTGATACGCAGGCTTTACTATGCTCCCTGGGGGAGCACGAAAAGGTCAGCAGAAATGCTGACCTTTTTGTTTTTGGTCAGACGTTTCAGACGTAAGCATCCGACGAAGTACATATTGACCAATTAGCCGCCATTACTGAGGTAGTACCCGGTAGTGGCGGCTAGTAGTTGGTAGTAACTGGTTATTACCTGCTATTAGCGGGTAGTACCTGCCAGTTGCAAGGTAGTAGCTGGTCAACGTTCTTTTCTGTAGGGATTCTTCTGAGTGTATCCTCCAGCCACGATCGGACATCAACATCATGTGCCTTACAGCTGCTGAAGAGTGAGTATACGATGGCTGCTCTGACCGCTGCGTCATGGTTTCCGCAGAAGAGGTAGTTCTTTCTTCCTTATGTTGGCAAGCTTGTTATGTTGGCATCATAGATAAGTAGTTGTGTACTTTATACTTATTGCTATTCTTGCCAACATAACATACTTATATAGACATCAGAAAGTCAAGGAGAGATTTGTCCTTCTTCCATATTGGCTTAGTACTAGATGTCTCCCCGATTTCGCATGTTTTAAGCGCTTCTGCTTTCATTCTGAGATTAACTTCGGCATAGATATTAGTCGTGTTGACAGAGACATGACCAAGCCATGCTCTGATAGTGTTGATGTCAACTCCAGCCTCTAGTAGATGAGATGCCGTTGTGTGTCTTATCGTATGCGGACTCACATGCTTTTCACGGATGGATTCCTTTATTTCTGAAGCCTTGACAGCATACCTTGATATCAACTCGTATATACCGAAGCGTGTGATTGCATTTCCATATCTGTTGAGAAAAACAGGGGCGCATGATTCTCTATTCAGCAATGGGGATATGGTTTTAACGGTTCTTTCCCATAAAGGACAAGAACGGGTTTTGTTACCCTTTCCATGTATGATTACATATGGTGAGCTTATGCCTTTCCCTATTTTAAGGTCTTCTATTATAATATTGGCTGCCTCCGAGGCTCTGACCCCTGTGTTATACATGAACAGGAGAAGAGCATAATCACGGTATCCTTGAGTGGTTCTCCTATCTGGAGCGTTTAGCATAGCTTGCATCTCATCTTTCTCTAGATATTCGATCTGCGGGACTGCCCTTCCGCCAATTTCTTTTATCTGCCTTCTCTTTATCGGTATAGACTTCAATGTATGATACCAATGAAGGTGCTCAGGTGATTGGCTTGCCACATACGAAGCAAAGCTGTGTATTGCCGCAAGACGTTGGTTGCGAGTGCTTACGGAACAGTGCATTTCATGCTCCAGATAAACTAGGAAGTCTTTTACGATTGTGCTAGTTATTGCTTCTACATCTGCATTTTCTATATCATATTTTTGGGATGACATATAGTTCAACAGTTGTCTTAGCGCATCTCTATAGCTAAGTATCGTGTTTCTTGAGAGATTACGTACGATTGGAAGATGGTCAAGTAGGTAGTGCTTTATCCAATATCCGAGATTTCTATTATAGATATTCTTCATGATTCTGCATACTTTTGGAACTTTAAAGAAGCCTCTTTTTGAAGTTCAGGAGTGAATGAGATATAGGTTGCAGTGCTGTCAATGTTACAATGGCCAAGATAAGTGGAAAGCACAGGCAGCAACAATTGCACGTCTTTTCCTTCCTTGTACCATTGTATTATCCTGTTCGTTGCAAACGTATGCCTTAGATCTTGTAACCGGACATCACTGCGTTCTTTGTCATTTCTGCTAACATCTGCAGCCTTACAGATTAACCTGAAAGCAGCTTGTAGGGCAGATAGCTTTACTTGATTGTTTCTTTTGTCAAAGAAAAGGCAGTCTGAAGTCAATCCTTGCTCTTTTGCAACCTTGTTTCGCCATTGCATGTAATTTCGAAGTACTGACTCCACTTCAATCCCGAATGGAAGCAGCCTGCTCTTATAGAATTTAGTCTCTTCTATTAAGACTGTCTTTGCCTCAAAGTCAACATCTATTACCTGCAATGATACGGTCTCGCTAGGCCTAAGCCCCAAACAGTATGTCACCTTCAACATAGTTTGTATGACGTAAGGGTGCATGATATTACATCTTTTTCGATAATTTAAAGCCGTCTTGAAAAGAGATTCCAGTTCCGCATTTGTATATATGTAAGGCCTGAAGTCTTTTGGTTTACACGGCTTGCTCGTTGGCAAGGGCATGTGACTCATGTGACCTCTGGAGATTGCCCAATTAAAGAAGCCCTCAAGTATGCTATATATGCAGAACCAATATTGTGTGGCCACATTAGATTTGAACCCTTTCTGGTGAAGGTATTCACTGCAGGATCTTTCCGCAACACAGTCAAGTTGCATGCTTAGGCCTACATATTTGCCAAAAGAGAGAAGGACATACTTTTTTACCCTAGGCTTTTCACCAAGTCCTTCTTTATAACGAACGTACTGTTCAATTGCCTCTGACATTAACATATAAGGCCCTCCCAATCCATTTTCGCGACCTGGCTAAGGGTAGATATGTCAACTTTTGCATATACCCTGGTCGTGTCCAGAAGGCGGTGACCCAAAAGATCGGAGATTTCCTTTAAGCTACGTCCCGAGTTAATCAGATGTGTTGCACATGCATGCCTTAGAGAATGTCCTCCTTTATGCTTTATATTGATATCAGTATTAGAATACGCCTCTGACACAATCACATATATAGCAGTTCGTGATAGCTGTGTTATAGGGGCCAAGCTGCGAAGGAAGATGTATTCGCTACCAATATCATTATTTCGCCCTGACTTTATATATTCCGCTATCGCATTGCCGACAATCGGAACAAGAGGAAGGCGCTGCAATCCACCTCGTTTTGCTCTTCGTAGTAATATATGGTTATTCTTCCAATCAATATCTTTGGTTTTAAGGTTAACAACCTCACTCGATCGAAGACCATAGGTAGCAATGAGATACATTATGGCTTTATTTCTTAGGCTTAATGCATCATTCTTGCCATCATAGTAGCCTATAATTTCTTGAGTCTGCTCCCATGATGGACAGTTCGGAAGAGTGTCCAGGTCGTATGATTTGGGATGCTTGATCTGATCTGGGATCAGTTCGCAAAGATTGTTGACCCTGAGATAGCGGATAAAGTCCCTTATCGTAGTGACGATGGTAGCAATAGTCTTTCTGTTGCATCCACTATTCTGCCTGAACATTATATACTCGTCAATATGATTTAGATTTATGTATGAAAGGTGTAAGCTCTTTTGTTCCATGAATGACAGAAGAGTCTTGAGTTCGTGCTCCCTTCCATTCAAAGTTGTAGTACTTAAGCCTTTACTTTCGCGCGCCCAGTTAATATAGTCTACAACATAATTATAGCCGTTAATATGGGTTGGCTCTGAGTCACCATTGAGTATCCCAATAAATGATAGCCATCGTTGTGCTGTGGTCATGAACATATTTCGGGATTTTAAGCTGCGAAATGATGACGAGGCATCCTGCAATTCTTTAACGCAGACTATTCTCGGAGAGTGTAACTTCAATACGTCAATAATATGTAATTGCATTTCGGCCTGCTCACGTACAGTACTCCTTGCCATTCCAATGGAGATGCACTGTAATAGGTAACTTAATCGTTCCTGATACAAAGGGTAAGTTAGATACCTGACCCGATAATGACTGACACTACTGAATGATACAAGCAGATTCGTCTCGTCATTATATCGGGCATCCAATATGTTTAAGCTATCAAGCCATTTGAGCACTGTGGCTTGGTAGTCTCCTTTTTTAGAAGTGTACCATCTTGAAGTGCTTTGAACGATTCTTTCTAGACTGACAACTTCGTTCGGACCAATGTTGAGATTGTTTACTGCAAAGAACAGATAGTCTGCAGTAATTTGCAAGTATCTCAAGCAGAAGCCTTTCTGATGCATCTTGCAAATGAAATCATCTCGTTCCCTAAACATAGGGGCATGTAGGTGACGTCGCACCTTGCTTGGGTTTTGAAATATTTTCTCTATCATTTTGCTTAAAGTATCCATTAGAGGATGCTTTTGCAATATTATAGATTATGTTGTCATAATTCCAGAAACGATACTGATTATCAACGCATAATATTATGATGCCAACATAACAAGCTTGCCAACATAAGGAAGAAAGAACTACCTCTTCTGCGGAAACCACGATGCAGCGGTCAGAGCAGCCATCGTATACTCACTCTTCAGCAGCTGTAAGGCACATGATGTTGATGTTCGATCGTGGCTGGAGGACACACTTAGAAGAATCCCTACAGAAAAGAGCATTGACCAGCTACTACCTTGCAACTGGCAGGTACTACCCGCTAATGGCAGGTAATAACCAGCCACTACCAGCTACTAGCCGCCACTACCGGGTACTACCTCAGTAATGGCGGCTAATTGGTCAATATGTACTTCGTCGGATGCTTACTATGAAAACGCCGAATTTGCCCAAAATAACACT
>JAFNUD010000025.1 GCA_017384225.1 Paludibacteraceae bacterium | reverse complement strand
TTGAATTTTGAATTTTGAATTTTGAATTAATCGTGGTGTCAGTTATTATAGGCGAATCAGTTGGAGAAATTAGGGAACCTGAAAATTCTCGTTCGGCGGCGGAGAGGACTTGCTGGGTGCTGACGTTGCCCAGCACGAAGAGTACCATGCGCTCGGGGCGATAGTGCTGTGCCATCCATTGGAGTGGGTAGTTAGGCGACTTGGAGATACGGCGTAGCGTCTTCTTGGTGCCAAGGATAGGCATCGCCAATGAATTGCCCTCGAAAATCATGTTCTCGAAGTCATCATAGATGAGTTCGCTGGGCGAGTCGTTGTAACTCTCAATTTCATCAAGAATGACCGTGACCTCTTTATTCGTCTCTTTCTTGTTGAAAGTAGGGCGGAACACCATGTCAGCAAGCAAATGTAGCGTAGTACGGAAATGCTGGCGCAATGTAGCTGCGTAGAATGTAGTTTCCTCTTTGGTGGTATAGGCATTGATTTCACCACCAATGCCCTCAATATGATTAATGATCTGGCGAGCAGTATAGTGCTCAGTACCCTTGAAAACACAGTGCTCAATATAGTGCGCCATGCCGTTCTCGTTGGGCAACTCGTGGCGCGTGCCCGCACCGACCATGATACCTACATAAACGACAGGCGAAGTGGTCTTGCGGTGCACAATCTGCACCCCATTGAGTAGATTATGATAAAAAGTATCGCTCATATTATAATTAAAGCTCCTTTGCGCTACGCGCAAGAAATCTAAATAAATCTTGTTTCTCCGACTCTGATTTTATTACCACCGCTAGCACTCGCTACGCGAGTCCGCTGAATCTTAAATAAATACGCCGTATAGATGCTGTTTTAAGGATAAAATAAACTTTTTTCTACTAAAATTTGCGTATATGCAATATTTTTACTAATTTTGCACCCGATTTCTGCGGCATTGGCGGAATTGGTAGACGCGCTAGACTTAGGATCTAGTTTCGAGAGGAGTGAAGGTTCGAGTCCTTTATGCCGCACTTCGGGTCGCAAGACCCGTTTTTTGTATCAAAATGCAAACTATAACAAACTATTAATTATTAACTGTATTATGCGTAAGTTATTTTTATTGATTTCATTTGTCGCTTTGACCATCTCGTTGACAAGTTGCTTTAATATCTCAGGTCCACAACATAGCCCTCGAATATATGCTTACGAATTCCTTGTAAATCCCGTGTTTGCAGGTGATTCCATTGTGAGTGTTGATGATACCTTGCGTGGAGTATATAATAGAGAGAATGGAACCTATGATATGGATACTATCTATGTGGGAGATACTATAGTGTTTCAACCAGTATTTGATGCCGTAATACATAATCTGATTTCCGTGCAAATTGATTGGGAAAGTGCAGATATGAATTTGTGGTATCCTCTCCATGATTCAACAGTAACTTTTTTGACAGCAGATTCGGATATTAAAGCAGGTCGCTTGTATTTCGTTTCTGGGATCGATGCATTTTGGATGCCGATATATTTCTCGCCATTAGTTCAAAGAGGCATGAATATCAATCTGACAGTTGTGACAGATTCCGAATATTCAACCGCGTCCTGCAAATTTTATTTTCCTGTCAAAGCAGATACAATTTCCTCTAACCCTCAATAATGGTTAGTTTGTGTTTTGGCTTCTTGCCAAAGTGCTTCCATCTCGCTTAAGGTCATCTCTTTGAGAGATTGACCTTTTTCTTTTGCTTTCTGCTCAATGTAGTTGAAGCGGCGAATGAACTTAGTGTTGGTTTTCTCCAATGCATTATCAGGACGTACATTGTACAAGCGCGCTGCATTGACCAATGCAAAGAACAAATCTCCCATCTCCTCTGTAGCTTTCTCTTCGTCCATATTCTCCACTTCGGCTTCAAACTCAGCAATCTCTTCTTTTACTTTATCCCAAACGTCCTCTCGTTTTTCCCAATCAAATCCTACATTTGCCACTTTGTCTTGGATACGATAAGCTTTTACCAGTGCTGGCAATGCTTCTGGAATACCCGCAAGTACGGTTTTGTTGCCGCCTTTCTCCTTGAGTTTCACTTGCTCCCACATCTCGCATACCTCTTTGGCATTGTTGGCAGCATATTCGCCATAGACATGTGGGTGACGGAAAATGAGCTTGTCAGCAATCTTATTGCAGACATCGGCTATATCAAAAGCTCCCATTTCGCTGCCAATCTTGGCATAGAAGATTACATGCAACAGTACATCGCCAAGCTCTTTGGCAATCTCGTTCATATCGTTTTGCAGTAAGGCTGTAGCCAATTCGTAGGTTTCTTCAATGGTGTTCTGGCGCAGACTCTCGAAGGTCTGTTTCTTGTCCCAAGGGCATTTTTCGCGCAGTTCGTCCATTACTGTCAAGAGGCGGTCGAAAGCCGCAAGTTGTTGTTCTCGTGTATGTGCCATAATTGATTATAATTCAAAATTCTTATCTTGCCCAAAGGGCTCGAACGATTTTTATAATTCAAAATTCTTATCTTGCCCAAAGGGCTCGAACGATTTTTATAATTCAAAATTCTTAATTCTTAATTCATAATTATCCATTTGGGCATAAGTGAACTGTTGCCAACAATCACCGAGAATCATGATTCGACTCTCGCGGCTGAGCATCAAGTCTAATTCGATATGGCGATGACCAAAAATATAAAAATCATGGTGATTACCTAATTGCTCTTGTTCTTTGGCAAAGAGCACCAATTCCTCTTTGTCTTCGCCTTTGTACGAACATGGGTGCGATAACTCTTTCAAGCGGCTATTTTTTGCCCATTCATAGCCGAAATTATTTGCCCATGCAGGAGGTAATAGGCGGAAAAGAAATTGCAATATGGGGTTGTGAAATACCTTACGCAAGAAAATAAATTGTTGGATTTTCTTCTGTATCTTCTTAGGTAGTTGTCGCACGTAGTCGCTTGGCATTAGTCCGTCGCCGTGTGCAAGGAAAATACGCTTGCCATGAATCTCAATGCTTTCTGGTTTGCGATGTACCACTACGCCTGTAATCTTCTCCAACCAACCAAAAGTCCAAATATCGTGATTGCCAATGAAGAAATGAATTGCTATGCCTTTGCTGGTAATTTTCTTGAGTGTTTGCAGGAAAGGACTATATTGCTCTTTGCTGCTATCGTACCAGAAATACTCGCACCAAAAGTCGAAAATATCTCCAAGTAGATAGATGGCAGTAGCATCCTTTGCCATGCTACAAAGCATGTCAATCAGTCTCTGCTGATGGACTTGAGGGGTGTCAATAGCACGGGAGCCAAGATGAGCGTCGGATAAGAAGTAAATCATGTCGTTAGACCGCTTCGCTGTTAGAAATTAGACCATTCATTGTTAGACCGCTTCGCTGTTAGATTAGAGAAATCCAAGCTCGAGTTTGGCTTCTTCAGACATCATGTCCTTGTTCCATTCGGGTTCAAAGACTATATTTACATTCACCGTTTCGATACCATCCACTGACCCCACTTTCTGCTTTACATCCTCGACAAGAAAATCGGCTGCAGGGCAGTTAGGCGCGGTAAGGGTCATGTCAATGGTACAGACTTTCTCTTCGGAAAGATCAATGCGATAGATGAGACCTAATTCGTATATATTGACAGGTATCTCAGGATCATACACCGTTTTGATCATGCGGAGTACCTGTTCTTCTAATTCTAAAAATTCGTTCATATATAGTGTGTTATGATAATCAAATATAAATCAACTCAAAACCACGGTACACCATCCGTGCTTGTCTTCGGTACGACCATACTGTATATCTTGTAGTGCGTTGTAAAGACGTGTGAGTATCGGTCCTGGTTTACCAAAATGGTATGTGCAATTTTTGTCAGGGTCAAACACTTTGGTGATAGGTGAAATAACACATGCTGTTCCGCATGCAGCAGCTTCACTCATCTCTTCAAGCTCTTCGATACGGATACGACGGCGGGTGACTTTGAGTCCCATTTCTCGTGCCAGTGTCATCAGCGAATCGTTGGTGATGCTGGGCAAGATAGCACTAGAGCGAGGAGTGAGGTATTCGTAGATTAGATCGCTTCGCTGTAGATCGTTCGCGTTGCTCACTGTAGATCGCTTTGCTGTAGTTCGGGCAGAGCCCTGAAGTTTGCTATACTGACGGATGCCAATGAAATTGGAAGCCGTGCACTCATCTATATACTTATGTGTTTTGGCATCGGTGAACATACATTCGTAGCCCATAGCATGTGCCACTTCGCTGGCTCGGAATGATGCTGCATAGTTGCCTCCTACTTTCCACTGCCCTGTACCTTGCGGTGCGGATCGGTCTATGTGGCGATTGACAATGAATGGGGTGCCTTTGAAACCATTTGGGAAATATGGACCGATAGGGGTGGGTATGACAATAAATTCGCAATCTTTGCCAGGTCCGACACTGATCTCTGGTGTTGTGGCTATGAGTACGGGACGGAAGTATAGGGTGGCTCCCGTCTCGTAAGGAGGCAAGAAATCAATGTTTTTTTCTAATGCCAATAAAATAGCTTCGCAGAAAATATTCTCGGGTACAGGTGTCATGAGTAGTCCTTCGGCAGAGCGTTGCATACGACGAGCATTCTCTTCCATTCGGAAAATGCGCACATTGCCGTCTATACCGCGAAAAGCTTTGAGTCCCTCAAAGCACTCTTGTCCATACTGTAGGCCAGTTGCAGCAGCATGTATCTTGATGTACTTGTCGCGTGTAGCGTATGGTTTTTCCCATACACCATTGCAACAAGCAGAGCGAACCACAAAATCCGTCTCTGTGTAATGAAATGTCAACTTACTCCAATCTATCATATCTTAATTACGGTTTCTGGACCGTACTCAAATAACATGTCTAATATACTTTGTCCATTACCAAAGCATGGCTCTAAATCTAACCCTTGCCAATCCGAAGTCCTATTCTTGGCTACAGCCAATTGCCCATAGCCAATTGCCACATTATTCGCCATCAAGCGAATAATAGTTTCGTGCAGTCCCTCGTTGAAATCGATTAAGAACCTGGTTTCTTTCTCGTAGAAGGGACGCAAGAAATCTGCGTAGTAGTCAAAATAGGGCGTGCGCTTGTAGGCACTCATGAGCGCAATCCAGTGCTGGTGTTGCCAACGTTGCTGATAGCTAATCTCCACATCGCGTGTGAGTTGCTTGCTATCAGCTCGCTTCACAGGCACTGATAGTGTGAGGCTATTGGCTGTTGTTGATTGGCTATTGAGCAAAGAGTCGTGTGGCACAGAGATGGTGCACCTATTACGATAGGTCTGCTTAGGAAAACTCTCCATGACCTCAATCTGTACCTCGGATGGGTTTGCCAAAAAACGGCGATACCATTCCATCGAACCCATATATGTTGTAGGCAATACCATTTTCTAACTTATAGCAACGCAGTGGTCTAACTTCTAATAGCGTAGCGAGCTATTTACTCAAAATGGCTCAATCCTATTCGATTCCAACGGATATGTCCTTTGCCCCATGGGTTGTCTTTCTCAATGCTGAGCCATACGAACATAGGACGACCTACGATGTGATCTTCTGGCACAAAGCCCCAATAGCGGCTATCGGCAGACTTGTGGCGATTGTCACCCATCATCCAAAAATAATTCATCTCAAAAACGTATGGCTTACCTATCTGCATAGGCTTGAATTCGTATGCATCGGCAATACGCTTGTACACCCAATAGTTCTCCTCTGTAATCATGATAGTGTCGCCCTTTGCGGGGATGTAAATAGGTCCATAATTGTCGCGAGTCCATGTGTTGTGTCCTAAAGGATAGACTTCGCCTCCTTGCTCTTCTGGCTCAATCTCAATGCTGAGTACATGGCTGTTCTTTTCCAACTCGGCTTTCATCTCGGCTGTCAAAGGCAAACGATAAACACCATTGCCATTGCTCTCGCGGTCTTCCTTCGAAATACCCAATTTGGTAAGATAACTATTGCTCAGTACATGTCCATCTGTAGTAATAATGTAATTGTATTGCAAATATGGATGTTTAGGCTCGGCTACTCCATCAATATACACTACCTTGTCAATGATTTGCAATGTGTCGCCTGCTGTAGCAACGCAACGCTTTACATAATTCTCACGTCTGTCCACTGGGCGCACAACGATTTCGCCAAAGACATCTTTGCGGTTTTCTACAGTGCGCTTGCCGTAGTAGTGGCACAACGTATAATAATCAGGGTTCTGCATCTTGGTGCAAACCGTGTCACCAGTAGGGAAATTAAAGACAACAATATCGCCTTTCTCCACCTGATCCCAGCCGTTCAATCGTTTGTATTCCCATTGTGGTTGTTCTATATAGCTCTTGCCCCCGCCTAAGAGGGTAGGCATGGTGTGCTGTACCAATGGCATTGAGAGTGGAGTGTTAGGAACACGGGCTCCGTAGCACATCTTGTTGACGCAGAGGAAATCGCCTACGCGCAAGGTCTTCTCCAAAGAAGAGGTAGGGATTTGATAGTTTTGGAAGATATACACGTTGATAAAATACACTGCTACCAATGCAAATACAATCGCGTCTATCCACGAAAAAATTGTGTATAATATAGGATTGGGTGAGGAACCCTCCTCGGGCTTATATTTCTTCCACCAATTCCAATTGATGTACTTGGTGGTAAACATATCTGCTACGATAGGTAGCAAGACGAGCCACCCTAAACTGCTCCAATCACCCCATGCTACCCATATGATAAATGCTATGTAGATAGTGCACCATACACCGCAGGTGATCCAAGATTTGGTGGTTACTTCTTTGATTCTATCTTGAAAAGTTTTCATATCGTTATGTTGTTTAGTGTTGTTTAGTATTGTGTAGCGTTGTATCTAACACTTCGCAGAATTCGTGCCAACCTGTTTTGCCTTTCATCCATTCGGCTGCTATGACAGCACCGAGAGCAAATCCCTCGCGCGATTTAGCACTGTGACTGATGCTGATGGTATCCACCGAACTATCCCATATTACGGTGTGAATACCAGGTACTTCTCCTTCGCGAATTGACTCAATGTTGCTAACAGCCAAACGCTGATCGCCAATAGCTGCTTGTAGTGTCTTGGCAGTTCCGCTGGGCGCATCCAACTTGTGAATATGGTGCACTTCGGTCAGATGGGGCGTATAATTGGGATATGCCTCCATAAATTTTGCCAGCTGCTGATTGAGCGCAAATAGGATATTTACCCCAATACTATAGTTGGACGACCACATTAAACCGCAGAACGGTTGTTCAGTAGTTCCGTTGGTGCAATTTAGAGTTGTTTTTAGCTCTAGATACTTACTCCTAAATTCTTCTACATCCCATCCTGTCGTACCACATACCACAGGTATGTTGGCTTTCCATGCACGACAAATATTGGCTTCAGCGGTTTGTGGGGTGGAGAATTCTATTGCCACATCTGCAGAAGCAAAAGCTTCGGATTCAAAGTCATTGCGATTATCTTTGTCGATGATACATACCACTTGGTGTCCTCTGCTGAGAGCAATAGACTCGATGATATGTCCCATTTTTCCGTATCCAATGAGGGCTATTTTCATTTTTTATCAATGAATATGATTAGTTGCGCATATACATAAAAAAGCCTGCAAAGTTACAGAAAAAAAAGCATATACACAAGGATTGTGCATTAAAAAGTATTTTGCAGTCTGTTTTTTTGTATATGTCAGAAAAAAAATGTACCTTTGCAGCAAAATAAATTGTACGTGTATGGATATTTTTCTTATTATTCTTGGGGCAATATCTCTTTTGGTGGGATTGCTGGGGTGTGTATTGCCAGTTCTCCCTGGTGTGCCATTAGCATATTTAGGTCTGTGGCTATTGCATTGGACAGATAAGGTGCAATTTTCGTGGCAGTTTTTGGTGATATGGGGTATAGTGACAGTTGTCGTGCAAGTGCTTGATTTTGTGATACCTGTATTGGGCACAAAGAAGTTTGGTGGCTCCAAGTGGGGAACTTGGGGTAGTACGATAGGCTTGGTTGTGGGTGTGCTAATGGGACCATTAGGCATTATCTTGGGACCTTTTGTGGGGGCTGTGTTTGGTGAACTGCTCTATTTTAACCGATATCCAAATGCGGTTGCCAGAGAAAATAGTTCGCAATTGAATCAAGCGATTCGTGCGGGTATAGGTTCGTTTATTGGTTTTCTGACAGGCAGTTTTCTGAAAATACTTTGCTGCAGCTTGATGATATTTTATTTTGTGAAAGAATTGATATGATATATCAAGATTTATAGCACGTCCGAGAAGTGTTGTTAAAAGAAAAAAACTGAAAAGGTTGCATATGTGAAAAAAAAATAGTACCTTTGCAGCGAAAAAAAAAATAATACTATGACTACATTTCTAATTCTTACCATTATTTTGGTTCTTTTTGGTATTGGGCTGTTGTTGGCTGAGATGTTTCTTTTGCCAGGTTTTGGTGTGGCAGGTGTGTTTGGGCTTCTTAGTTTGGCAGGAGCAGTCGTGATAGCCTATCTTAAGCTCACTATGCTTTGGGCATGGGCGGGGCATGTGACTTTGGCAGCATGTTTGTTGCTATGTATTATTGCCATATATGTTTTTGTCAAAAGCAAAGCGATGGACAAGATGGCACTGGAAACCAAAATAGAAGGTGGAATAGATATGCCATCGCCAGGAAAACGCATGGAGGAACTCCAGAAATAACCCATTTTGAAATAACTTTAAACAGAATTATATTATGAGCTTTGGAATTTTTGAAACGGTCATTTTGGCGATTATCGCCATTGTTGTGGTAGTATTCTTCTACTATGTACCTTTTATGTTGTGGATAAACGCCGTGGTGAGTGGTGTGCATGTGTCTTTGGTGCAACTATTCCTCATGCGTATTCGTAAAGTACCCCCAACTCGTATAGTCAACTGCCTTATTGAGGCTCACAAAGCAGGGCTTACAGATGTGAAACGTGATGGCTTGGAAGCCCACTATTTGGCAGGTGGACATATTGAGCGTGTAGTACATGCTCTTGTGAGTGCCAGCAAAGCTAATATGCAATTATCATTTCAGATGGCTACTGCGATTGATTTGGCAGGTCGTGATGTGTTTGAGGCTGTGCAAATGTCTGTTAATCCTCGCGTGATAGATACTCCTCCTGTGACTGCTGTAGCAAAAGATGGTATTCAGCTCATTGCTAAGGCTCGTGTGACTGTACGTGCTAATATCAAGCAATTGGTAGGTGGTGCAGGTGAGGATACTATTTTGGCTCGTGTAGGCGAGGGTATTGTAAGCTCGATTGGTTCGTCGGATAGCCATAAGATGGTGCTTGAAAATCCTGATAGTATTTCTAAATTGGTACTTAGCAAGGGTTTGGACGCTGGAACTGCATTTGAGATTTTGAGTATTGATATAGCGGATATAGATGTGGGTAAGAATATCGGTGCGCAATTGCAGATGGATCAGGCTCAAGCGGATAAGAATATCGCTCAAGCTAAGGCTGAGGAGCGTCGTGCGATGGCTATTGCGACAGAGCAAGAGATGAAAGCTAAAGCGCAAGAGGCGAAAGCTAAAGTGATTGAGGCAGAGGCACTTGTTCCACAGGCTATGGCGGAAGCGTTCCGCAATGGCAATTTGGGAATAATGGATTATTATCGCATGCAAAATATTCAAGCTGACACTTCCATGCGTGAGGCTATAGGCAAACCAGCAGGAATAAGTGAGAAGAAAAAGTAAGAGAAATCTGAATCGACTATTTTGATTTGATGGCAGCCTTAAAGGTTGCCATCAATTCGTTCCATGCATAACTAGGAAAGAGTTTGGCCATCTGAATCGTCTCAAAAAGTAGTCTCAACAACGTGTACCCCTTTTGTAAGAATCTGTTGGATGCGGGGCGTTCCCATGGGAATCGCTTCATTAAGAGGATAGGGGTGGATAGCTGAGCATCTGTATCTTGGGGCATTTTTTGTCCCATTGCAGGGCGACCTCCATGTCCATCGCGCAACATCTGGCACAATAGTCGTTTTGCGCGACTTTGATAGCGCGTAGTATAGAGCGGAAAATCCTCAGCAGAAAGTCCTAATTGATTTACCAATATGTGTCCAAATGTCTGCCATGCAGTTTTCATGTGCAGAGCTGTGAGTATGCTATCTATATCGTGGGATAGCGTTTGCCATTCTTGTGGCGATGATTGTTGGTGTGCATGATATAGGCACAGAGCCCAGTCGCCTAACTGACGAAAACCGACACCCGTGCTCTCAAAATGATGCCATGCGTGCATGAAGACATATAGTGCGTTGTAGGCGACAGATGGTACGTGCACAAGTTGGTCGTATATATTGATGGTATGGCCCGTATCCAAATGCTTGTGGGTGAAATCTTGGAATAATTGATTAGCGTAGGCATTAGGAAACTCCATCGTCACTCGGTGTAGCTCTACCACGCGATCGATATTCTCATCTACTACCAAACTGAAATGTATTCCTCCTCGAATGTCAGAATGCCAATGTGCTTGTGGAAAAGCTTGAGTGACTGCCTCTGCGGCTTTGTGGTAGTTTGTTTCGCCGACATAGATATCCACATCACCAAATTGGCGCATGTCAGGATCAGGGTATAGCGCAGCAAGACTATATCCTTTGATGAGTGTTGCTGGGATTTGTAGGTCTTGTAGAATACGGATAACTTGTGCAGTAAAATGGTTGAGGCGAGCCTGACGTTGCAGTGTTTGGAAGATCATAGGCTGTAGTTGTAGCGTATAAGGACAATTGATATGCTGGATTTTCATCCAAAGACTAAAAGCATGCAAACAACTCTGTCGTGCTGATAGATTCAACACGCCTTTCCAATCAGTATCTGTGGGCGGGGTGGATGGAGTGCCCCATAAAATTGATCGTAATATAGAAAAAAACACTTGCTCTTGCTGCATAAGCTCTTGCTTCTAAATACTAACCTCGAAACACTAAACTGTAGGTGCTTAAGCGCCGTTCTCTAAACCACAATTCCGATCTCTTTCCAATCGTTGATAGTAGCTTGTGCATCTTCACGAGCGATGTCTTCGGTTACTTCATACTCGTCAAGCAATAGTTGCGTGAGGGTGTCCACATCAAACTCTTTGCCTTCTACTTGTTGCCATAGATAGGCGGCGGCTTCGTTGAATGTGATAAGGTTGTTAAAATTAACGAGTTCTACGCTCTCTCCGATCAAAATGTAGTCTCCGCCAAGTTCGCGAAGGCGAAATCCTTTTTTAGTCTTCATTTTCGAACAGTTCTTGTAGTTGTAGGTGTTTACGATATACTTTGAGTGCAAACCACTTGATGAAAATAGGCAGATAGCGCCATACTATGCCTTTAGTGAGGCGTTTGGCTTGTCCGCCTCTTGCCTTGATGCGTACTACTTGACCGATAATGTCATTTTTCGTACAATGCTCTTGTCCTCGGAGATTGCCATCGCCTTGCAGGATGAGTTTTTCATCTTGTATCTTGACAATACGATGCAACACAAATTGCTCATTGATTCTTGCCAAAACGATGTGTCCGACTTTGGGTCGTTTGCACTTGTGAAGTAGCACACTGTCGCGTCCGCCCTCAATAAATGGACGCATGCTGACGCCTTGCGGGGTGAACTCGACGGTATGTCCCTCTTTGATGAGTCGCTCAAACTCAGGTAATAATATATCGTTGCTCTTTTTCATAATCTTTTCTCTGTATTATCTTATCCTTCTTGCATAATTGATTTGGTCGTGGACTTTGCCTTATCCCTTTATTCCTTTGTAGCATACCTCTGCGGCATCCGTATTGGGGAGGCATTCTAGATGGTAACACGGAACGTGCATAACGACATGCTTGATACTCTGGTAAAGGTGATTTGCCATCTGCTGATCTATTTTTAGTCCTGATGCGGATGATAGTACATATGCATATGCTTGTGGTAGGGATAGGGGGTGTAGTTGGTTGTGTGGTGCTTGGCTCAGCTTGACTATTCCTCCTACACGTGCATGCGCATTCTTATAGTAAGGGGTCTTTCCGCTCCATGGCGAACCATATACACGCACTTCTCCATTATGCATCACGCGCACAATGGGGTTGTCATCATTGAGCAACCATGCATCGGGAAAGGCTTGAAGCCACTGTCTTGCATGGGTGGACTTGCCAGTGCCGCTATGTCCTAAAAATAAGTACGCCTCCGCCTCGTCGCCTCTTACCACTACAGCAGCATGCATCTCTAATGTCATCAAAGGTGCGCTGCGAAAGGCATATAGCAGCATTAGTGCATTGTCTATACAAAAGTGTATATCGGGGCAATCATTGGCAATGTGTAGTGTGCCTTTGGTAAAATCAGCATCGCACTCTATCTCGCAGCAGATAGGTGCGTTGGCTACCATGGCAACTCGCATCAACCATCTTGCCTCTTGCGTTGTCGCCTGATTGCTTTGATAGACTTCGATACGCGGCATGTCTTCTTCGGAATTGTCTGTGAAAAGATGCTGGTATGCTAGGCGTGCATCGCTGCATAGCAGTCCGTGTTGCTCAATGTGCAATAGGAAGATGGCATCATTATCATTTGATATAGATGTGCTTGTCAGGAATGGCTCATAATTTGCCATTTGAGATAATAATGACGGTTGGCTACATTCTATAGCAAATAGATGTTCTGCGACGGTGTAATATGTACGTGTTGCTTCCAAATCAGCTGCAAAGGTATAAAAAAAAATGTATATATGCAAGTAAAATAGTCGTGTAAGATAATTTTTCGTTCAAATTCTTGCGTATATGCGAATTTTGTAGTACCTTTGTGGGCGAATAATAAATTTGATAGTATGTATAAACGAATATTACTCAAGCTCTCAGGAGAGAGCCTTATGGGCGAAAAGGGCTACGGCATTGATGAAAAACGCTTGGCGGATTATGCTCAGCAGATATGGTCTATTGCGCAAAAAGGTGTGCAAATTGGTATTGTGATAGGTGGTGGAAACATCTTCCGCGGATTGAGTGGTTCGCAGAAGGGTTTTGATCGTGTAAAAGGTGACCAAATGGGTATGTTAGCTACGGTGATTAACTCTCTTGCACTTTGCTCGGCGCTTGAGGCTATTGGTCAAAAAGTGCGTGTGATGACCAGTGTGCGCATGGAACCCATTGGTGAACTATACTCCACGGCAGTAGCATTGCGTCTGATGGACGAGGGTAATGTGGTTATTATTGCTGGTGGAACGGGTAATCCATACTTCACTACAGATACCGCTTCGGTGCTTCGCGCTATCGAAATCAAAGCGGATGTGATGATGAAGGGAACACGTGTGGATGGCATCTATACGGCTGATCCTGAGAAAGATCCTACTGCAACTAAGTTTGCCGAGATTACTTACGATGAGGTGTTGGATCGCAAGCTGCGTGTGATGGACCTGACGGCTATCACGATGTGTCGTGAGAATAAGATGCCAATCTATGTCTTTGATATGGATACGGTGGGTAATCTGGAAAAAGTAATCAATGACGAGCCTATTGGCACATTGGTAAAACCATAAATATATTACGAACAATATTAGAAAATACTTAAAACTTTTATATTATGATTGAAGTATCCCAAATCAAAAACGATGCAGCAGAATTGATGGAATCCGCTGTGATGTATCTTGATGATGCTTTGGCTCGTATTCGTGCGGGCAAAGCCAGTGCTCGAATTTTGGATGTAGTACGCGTGGAGTACTATGGTCAGATGAGTCCGCTTGCCAATGTGGCTACCATCACTACGCCTGATGCGCGCACTATTCAGATCCAGCCATGGGAGAAGAAGATGATTGCTGAGATAGAACGTGCTATCATCAATTCTAACGTGGGTCTTGCACCAAGCAATAATGGTGAGAGTATCCGTCTGATGATTCCACCATTGACAGAGGAGCGTCGTAAGGAATTGGCTAAGCAATGTAAAGGCGAAGCAGAGAATGCTAAGGTAAGTATCCGTAATGCACGACGCGACGCTATTGATACCTTGAAAAAACAAATCAAAGAAGGTCTGCCTGAGGATGCAGAGAAAGATGCGGAGAACGAGGTTCAGAAATTGCACGACAAGTATGTGAAGCAAGTGGACGAGATCTACGCAAAGAAAGAGAAAGAGATCATGACCGTGTAACCTCAGGCGAAAGGTTAAAGGCTCAAGCTTATCGCAAGGCGATTTCTCATAATAGTAATAGCATGGGCATTGGTTGTTCCAATGTCTCGTGCTATTTCGCTTGATAGCCTGCTTAATTTGCCAGCCATGGGTATTCCTGTGGTGAATTATTCGCCCGAATCTACATGGGAGTTTGGTGCCGCTGCGCAGGGCTATTTTCGGTTGCCTAATCAAGGACGCAGTTCTATTGTGCAATTGGATGGTACATACTCGCTGAAGAATCAGTGGTACGTAAATGTGCAGGGTAATCTGTATTTTGGCAATCGGAATTCGGGAGATGGTTCTCGGGCTGTGGAAGGTTGGCAACTTCAATTTCGTGCAGGGTATAGTGATCGACCTGCTACGTATTATGGTACGTATAATGACCCCCATTTTGCTAACGAGGGGAATATGGGTATAGGTATGTTGCGCCAAGGTACACCCTATCAGTTGCAACGCGGATACCTACATATGCAAGCTCCAATCTACCTATCAAAGGAGTGGGCTGTGGGACCGATGTTGGATTTTTTGCTGGCGAATTTTGATATATCCGCACGATATACTACAAAACGCCCCTTGGTGCAAACGGCATTGGGAATCGTGGCATTATACGATACACGCGACAATGTATTTTATCCTACAAAAGGACTATTTTGCAAAGTATCTGCCTCTGCAGCATGGACGAATAAGGTGGATATACCAGAGGGACAACAGGCTACTATCAATGGCGTACTTGCAGCTGACCTTAGGCAATATATTTCGCTACCGCATGATCTCGTGTTGGCATGGCAACTCAAGGGACAGTTTATGCTCTCGCCCTATTTGATATCTCATCTTACACTATATCCGATGTTACCACGTTTGGGGGGGCAAGATGGCATACGCGGTGTGAATAGCGATATGTTTCGCGATGATATTATGATGGCATTTCAAACGGAATTGCGCATACCTATATGGAGTGTTTTTCGAGCTGCGGTATTTGCTGGGGTGGGGGATGTGTATGATTTTCACAACTGGCATTGGGCGATTCCTAAAGTGGGCTATGGTGTTGGGCTGCGTGCTACTATCAACAGAGCCAAAGTGAATATCCGTTTTGATGTGGCGCGTAGTAATGTGGATCCTCGTTGGGATAATATCAATGCCTATAGTTTTTACCTCACTGCAACAGAGGCGTTCTAGGGAGTTTAGAGGTTTAGATGGAAGGGGTTAAGGATAAATAGTTCAACGAAATATGAAGGGACTTGTAATCAAATCTACTGGCACAAGTTATGGTGTGCATTTTGAAGATGGTACAATAGCGGATTGCCATGTGAAGGGCAATTTCCGTATTCGCGGTATTCGTTCCACCAATCCTGTTGCCATAGGCGACTATGTGGAGGTTGTTCAGGGTGAAGATGGAACGAATTGGATTACCGAACTCTATGACCGCAAGAATTATATTGTTCGTCGTGCTACGAATTTGAGTTATGCTTCGCATATTTTGGCAGCTAATGTGGATATGGCTGCATTGATTGTCACGGTGCGTCAGCCCGAGACATCGACTACGTTCATCGACCGTTTTTTGGCTACTTGCGAAGCATATCGTGTGCCTGCATGCTTAATTTTCAATAAGATAGACTTGTTGGATGAGGAGGGTATGCAAGAACTTGCTTCTCTTCGTCAGCTTTACGAGTCATTGGGTTATCCTACTTATGCTATTTCTGCATTAACACTCACCTCATCACCTCATAACCTTATCGCCTCATCACCTCTTTCGTCTATCTTTCAAGGAAAAGTAACGCTTCTCTCGGGTAATTCGGGTGTCGGTAAATCCACTTTGCTCAACGCTATTTTGGGTGAGAATGTGGCTCGCACGGGTGCTATCTCTTCTGCCCACCACAAAGGTATGCATACTACAACTTTCTCCGAGATGTATGCCGTGAAAAGTTTAGAAGTTCAGGAGTTCAAGAGTTCAGGAGAGGAGAAGGAGACCGAGCATTCTACTTCTTGGATTATAGACACACCTGGTATTAAAGGCTTCGGTATATTGGATATGGAGAAAGAGGAGATAGGTCATTATTTCCGCGAAATATTTGAGATAGGTCGTGAATGCCGTTATTCCGATTGTATTCATATGAACGAACCTGGTTGCGCAGTAAATCAGGCAGTCGTAGAGGGACGTATTGCTCTTTCTCGCTATGAGAGTTATCTGTCAATGTTGGACGATACCTCCGAAGGTAAGTACAGGTAGTTTTCCCGATCTCTGGCGGCTCTCTCCTTTCGAAACCACTCGACTACCACTCTGATCTCCCCGCCACGCGGTTAGAAAATTGCTTCCCGCTGGTTGTTTTTTTGCATAGTTGCGCTGGCAGTTCGCCTATCTCTGCGAAAAGATGGTAAAGTCACGAACTTTTTGGAAGCCCTGAAACATCCCAATTTAGTTTGAAGCAAAGCCACGACAAAATTGGGTGTGATATAATTGTAGCATAGGCACATTGTACTTCCAAATAATTAACAACAACTGCCAGCGAAAGTTTGGCAGTTGTTGTTAATTCACACCTATAGCTTTATCGCTTATTTCAGTTTTTTGAACGTCTCGCGCATGTTGCAAGCCTTGCTCAAAATGGCATGCAAGTCTTCGATCTTCACGCGCTCTTGAGCCATGGTGTCGCGGTGGCGGATCGTTACGCAGTTGTCGTTCAAAGTGTCGTGATCTACTGTGATACAGAATGGTGTACCCACTGCATCTTGACGGCGATAACGTTTACCGATAGAATCTTTCTCGTCGTAGTTGGTGTGGAAATCGTACTTGAGCATATCCACGATTTCGCGTGCCTTCTCTGGCAGACCATCTTTCTTCACGAGAGGCATCACACAAGCCTTAACAGGAGCAAGTACTGCAGGGAGGTTCAACACCACGCGAGTGTCGCCACCTTCGAGCACCTCTTCTTTGTACGCACCGCACATTACAGAGAGGAACATACGGTCCACACCGATACTGGTCTCAATCACGTATGGCGTGTAGCTCTTGTTGAGTTCTGGATCGAAGTACTCAATTTTCTTACCGCTGTATTGTGCGTGTTGGCTGAGATCGAAATCGGTACGGCTGTGGATACCCTCTACCTCTTTGAATCCGAATGGCATTTGGAACTCGATATCAGTTGCAGCATTAGCATAGTGAGCGAGTTTATCGTGGTCGTGGTAGCGGTAGTTCTCATCTCCCATACCGAGCGCTTTGTGCCACTTGAGGCGGAACTCTTTCCAATACTCAAACCATTTCATCTCCTCGCCAGGACGCACAAAGAACTGCATCTCCATTTGCTCGAACTCGCGCATACGGAACACGAATTGACGAGCCACAATCTCGTTGCGGAATGCTTTACCGATTTGTGCGATACCGAAAGGAATCTTCATGCGACCAGTCTTTTGCACGTTCAGATAGTTTACGAAGATACCTTGTGCGGTCTCTGGACGCAGATAAATCTTCATTGCACCATCAGCGGTACTGCCCATCTCAGTAGAGAACATGAGGTTGAACTGACGAACATCAGTCCAGTTGCGAGTGCCAGAGATAGGGCAAACGATCTCCTCATCAATGATGATTTGCTTGAGTTCCTCAAGGTTGCTATCGTTCAGCGCAGTAGCAAAACGCTCGTGGAGGGCGTTGCGTTTGTCCACATTGGCTTTTACGCGCTCGTTGGTTTGCTTGAACATTTCCTCGTCGAAGCTCTCACCAAAACGTTTGCGAGCCTTAGCTACCTCTTTTTCAATTTTCTCATCGTACTTGGCGAGTTGGTCCTCGATGAGTACGTCGGCGCGGTAGCGCTTCTTGCTATCCTTGTTGTCGATGAGTGGATCATTGAATGCGTCCACGTGACCCGATGCTTTCCAAGTAGTTGGGTGCATAAAGATACTGGCATCAATACCCACGATATTTTCGTGGAGCATGGTCATAGCGTCCCACCAATATTTCTTGATGTTGTTCTTGAGTTCTACACCGTTTTGACCATAGTCATATACGGCGCCAAGTCCGTCGTAGATTTCGCTGCTTGGGAAGACAAAACCGTACTCCTTGCAGTGTGCGACTAATTTTTTGAAGGTTTCTTCTTGTGTTGCCATAATTGCGTAGTTCAGTGCGCCAATTGGCGCGTTCAGTATTGTTTGATATTATTCAGCGTTGTTTAGTAATTGGCATAAAAAGCCAAATTCGGTGCAAAGGTAGTGTTTTTTTTGCAGATATGCAAGGGAAAAAGAGAAAACTATAAGAAAAATAAAAAAGTGTTGCATATTTGAGAAAAATGTTGTAACTTTGCAGGCTAATTTAGGATAATAGTACGTAAAACGAAATAAATTATGAAAAAGTTATTTTTATTCGTATTGACAGTTTTGATGCTATCCTCGGCAGGATACGCACAATCTGAAATATTATTAGATGAGCCATTTTCAACTACATGGGGAACGTTTACATTGGATGAACAGAAGTATCCCAATTGTTCTTACACGTCCATGTGGTACATAGATGCCAATTATGGCTACGCCAAAGTGACCGCAAACAAAGGAGGTCAGTCTATGGGTGCGAGCGATTGCAAATTGATATCGCCTGTATTGGATACGAAAGGGTATATGCAAGTAGTTCTACGCTTCGACCATACGACTTATGCGGGCAATAGCACATCAGATGTGGATTATTGTTTGGTGAAAGTGAGCAAGGATGGTAGCAATTGGACAAAAATAAACATCCCTATATGGCCAAACAAACGTTGGAATTTTGTGACGTGTGAAATAGACCTGAGCGCTTATGCGTCCAACACGATGCAATTTATGTTTGAGTATATATCAACGGATAGTTATGCTGGCACATGGGAGGTGAAGAATGTGGTGGTAGAGGCATTGACTTCTCCAGAGAATTATTGTCCATACGAAGCATTAGAGGGACTGACTTCATCTGATTTGCGCACAGCTTTGCATGAGGCTACTGTGCAACATACAAAGTTGAGTTATGACCAGATTCGAGGTGACAGAGCAAAAGTAGATGTACGTTCGAATGGTAAAATATGGGATATTTATTCAGCATATAGCTACAATTTGTCAGACTATTGTTCGGGTATAGATGTAGTGGAGGGTGAATGTTACAATCGCGAGCATATCTTGCCCAAATCTTGGTGGGGCGGCTCAACCTCTGAGCCTATGTACACAGACCTACATCATGTGTACTCCGTGGACGCAATGGCTAATGATAAGCGTTCGGCATGGATATATGATGAAGTAAAAACCGCCAGTTGGAGCAATAATCTGGGTTCGCAATTGGGTACTAGTACCAATTGGAGTGGTGAGACGGCTTTTGAACCTGTGGATGAATACAAAGGCGATATAGCTCGTATCTACTTTTACATGCTGACCTGCTATATGGATAAAGATTTTACTCAAGGCGGCAAAGGTTATCGCTATTTTACGTATAGCAACGGTGAAAGCAACTTTAAGCAATCAGCCTTGACGCTGATGCTCAAATGGCACAGAGAAGATCCCGTGTCGGAAAAGGAAATCGCACGAAATACTAAGGTACTTAGTTTGCAGGGAAATGAAAATCCATTCGTGCTACAGCCATCGTTGGTGGAGTATATATGGGGTACGATGAAAGGTAAACCTTACGACTGCGATGGTGAGGTGCTACCTCCTGATAAAGGTACGGTAGATGGTGCGATTACTTGCCAAGAGGCGCGTGAAAAAGCCTTAGCTTTGGCTAAAGGTAGTCAGTCCACAGAAGAATATGTGGTGGTAGGCTATGTCACTTCGCTCAACGGAGGATATAGTACGCAGTATAAAAGCCAGTCTTTTTGGGTAGCAGATACACCTAATGGCGGAAACGTATTTTACGCTTTCCAATGCTATTACAACGTTCCCGTCGTGATGGGCGATAAAGTGTCGCTGTCAGGTAAACTGCTGAACTACAATGGTACTCCAGAAATGAAATGGGGACAAACAAATGTGCTAATTCCCGCTTCTGAGACAGCGGTGGAGCAGGTAGAGGAGCATGATTGGAAAGATGGGCAGATGGATATTTATTCGGTGACAGGACAGCGAATGTCGGTAACGCGCGATGCATTGCCACAAGGTATATATGTTTTGCGTAGCGAAGCAAAGGTGGGTAAAATAGTTGTACGATAAGATGCAAGCGATTGATACATATTACTTTTTAGGTATAGGTGGTATAGGTATGAGTGCGTTGGCTCGCTATTTTGCAGCCAAAGGATTTCGTGTTTTGGGCTACGATAGGACCTCTTCGCCGCTGACGCAGACACTGGAGTCAGAGGGGATTGAGGTGCAGTATGATGATCGGTTGGATAGTGTGGAGCAACTGGATGTGTCCAAAACTATTGTAGTGCGCACGCCGGCTGTGCCTGAAGATATGGCGGTATATGTATGGTTGCGCGATAACGGTTTTACTATCCTAAAGAGAGCTGAAGTGTTAGGTTTGATTACCCGTCAGCAGCATGCCCTTTGTGTGGCTGGCACACATGGCAAAACGACTACCAGCACGATATTGGCGCATATCTTGTATCAATCACATATTGGCACAAACGCTTTTCTCGGCGGTATCGCCAATAACTATGGCACTAACCTTTTGCTTGATGCAAATAGTGATTATGTGGTGGTAGAGGCGGATGAGTTTGACCGTTCGTTTCACCAACTCACACCTCATATTTCTGTCATCACAAGCATGGATCCCGACCATCTGGATATCTATGGTACCGAAGAGGCCTATTGCGAGAGTTTTGAACATTATGCCTCGTTGGTGGAAAACGCATTGGTGGTGCATAAGAGGGTTTCGATAATAGGGACTCGGTTATCTGCAAAAGTATATACTTATGCGGTAAATGAACCAGCAGATTTCTATGCGGATAATGTGCGCGTGGAGGACGGACAGATATATTTTGATTTCCATACCCCCAAAAGTATTCTCACTGACTTGCAGTTGGGTGTACCTGTATGGGTGAATATCGAGAATAGCGTGGCTGCTATGGCTGTGGCATACATGGTGGGTGCCTCTGAAGAGGAATTGCGGCATGGAATAGCGAGTTTTTCAGGCGTGTATCGACGGTTTAATATACATATCAATACTCCGCAAGTCACCTATATTGATGACTATGCTCACCACCCACAGGAATTGACGGCTACCATAGAATCGGTTAGGCGATTGTTTCCCGACCGATATGTGATAGGCGTGTTCCAACCGCACTTATATTCTCGCACCCATGACTTTGCGGATGGTTTTGCTCAGGTGCTGAATCTTGTAGATGAGGTGGCATTATTGCCCATCTATCCAGCGCGTGAACTCCCAATTCCGGGTGTCACCAGTGAATGGTTGCTAGAGAAAATACAGGCGAAACGAGCATTGGTTTTACCTAGTATATTGCCTAAATACTTGCGTGAGCGTGTGAAAAATAGGTTGGCTGATGGAAATAAAGTGGTAGTGATTACGATGGGAGCTGGCGACATTGATAGACAAGTAGCAGAAATAACCAATAAACTAACATACAAAATACTTTAACTATGAAAATCAAAACAATTTTTGCCACTGTGGGTGCTATGATCGCGGTAGCTCTACTATTGGTGGCGACCATATGGGCGTCGCATGTCCCCGATGATATGGTGTGCCAAGAGATGAGAATCGTGATAGGCGATAGTGCTACACATCAGTTTGTAGGCGTGGATGAGTTGCAACGAACCCTAAAACGCAATGGAATATCGCCCGTTGGCATGAAAATGAAAGATGTTTCATGCCAAGCGATAGAAGAAATATTATTGGAGCATAGTATGCTACGTACAGCAGAATGCTACAAACTATCCTCTGGGGAGATTCGAGTGGATGTCACACAGCGTGTGCCGATATTATATGTGAGTACTGCAGAAGGTAGCTATTTTGTGGATATGGATCGCAAAGTGATGCCTGTTCGTAGTTCTATACAGGTGGAGGTGCCGATCCTAAGAGGCGAGATCACTTCGCAGAGTGCTACGGAGGAATATTATGATTTTGTACAATGGTTGACGCATAACCGCTATTGGAAAGGACGTATCACCACTATCTACGCGCGTAGTCCAAGATATATAGTGCTATCGCAACGCGAGGTAGAGGGGAGTATCATCCTCGGTGAATTGGACGGATATGAGCGGAAGATGGCGCGTTTGCGCAAACTATATGTGGATGGCTTTGAAGAAATAGGCTACAAATCTTACAAGGAGTACGATTTGCGTTTTGACGGGCAAGTGATAGGTAGGAAGTAGGATGGTGTAAAGAAAAGAATTATGGCAAAAACGAAAATAGAAACAAGATTACCACACCCCTTGGTAGCGATAGATTTGGGTAGCAATGGTGTTCGCTCAATGGCCGCTGAGCGTACTCCAGATGGATTGTTGCGTATTTTAGGTATCGAGCAGTCCAATAGAAATATCTGTGTGGAGCGTGGTGTGGTCACAAGTACAAGCGATGCGAGCTATAGTATAAGCGAGAGTATGCGCTTACTGGCAAACCGTATTGATTTTCCCGTGCTGACCAACACATTTGTGTCGTTGGGAGGTAGGCAGATGAAAGTGGTAGAGGTGTCCTCGCGTAGGGATCAGGTGTATCAACGTGAGATCCCACAATATATGCTAGAAGCGATGGATGCAGAGTGTAAACAGAAAATTGAGTTGCACAATCCAAAAGTAGCGGTGGTGGCATTGATACCATTCTGTTACATTTTGGATGGTGTGGCGCAAGAAGATACACCCGCTCCACATCAGCGAGCAGCCAAAATAGAGGTGAAGTATATAGCTTTTGTGGGACCAAAAGAACTAGAACAGAAGGTGCTGGATAGTTTTATTCGTACTCCAAAACATGTGGAGCGTATGTATGCCCGTCCAGATGCTTTGATGTGTGCCTTGGCTACAGATGAGGATTTTTGTGATGGTTGTGCTATCTTAGATATGGGTGCGCAGACTACTACACTTACGATTTTTAGTAATGGCAAGTATGTACTGAATAAGGTCATTTCGCAAGGTGGATACGATATTACGCGAGATATTCAGCAGTTAGGCATAGAGAAACGTTATGCAGAATTGCTCAAATGTAAGTATGGTGCTACGGTGGTGGATGCAGCAAATGCCAATAACTGCTTCCGTATTCCAGATCCTTCGACTCCTGATGGGGTACAACTAATCAGGATGGGCGATATGGTCAATGCGATAGTTGCTCGCTTGGAGCAGATTATGGCTCCGCTGGTAGAAGATT
Organism: Paludibacteraceae bacterium; assembly: GCA_017384225.1. Classification (GTDB taxonomy): domain Bacteria; phylum Bacteroidota; class Bacteroidia; order Bacteroidales; family Paludibacteraceae; genus Colicola. Next base: position 26,718 of record JAFNUD010000025.1, on the reverse strand, counting down.
TGCGCCGATATGAATCGCAGGTAAGGGTACTATACATCACAGGAGGGGCATCTATGTTGCAGGGAATGCTAGAATACATACAGCAATTAACAACTATTCCCGTCATGTATGGTTCGCATGCACCTTGGTTGACGGATAATACGCCTGACGAGATGTATGCGCCTAACTGTAGTTCGTTGGTTGGTACGCTGATTCTTGGTGCACTTCACAGAGAGACACATCCTAATGCAGAACCTGTACACGACCTGCGTAAACATTTGGAGAAATTCAAGAAAACAGCTCAAACCAGCCTGTTGGAGATTTTTATGGAGCAGGATAATATATAATAAGTCAAACCAAATAAAACCAACAATACTATGTACGATGTGATTAACGATTTGGGTCTTGAGATTACCCAAGATACCATTATCAAGGTGATGGGTGTAGGTGGCGGCGGATGTAATGCAGTCAACTATATGTATTCACAAGGAATCAAGGATGTTTCCTTCTTGGTGTGTAATACCGATAAGCAAGCCTTAGGCCGAACAAGCATTCCTGCTAAACTGCAGTTGGGTCCTGGCTTGGGCGCGGGTGGTAAGCCTGAGGTAGCACACGACTATGCAGAGCAAAATAAAGATCGTATTCGTGAGGCTCTCAATGATGGCACAAAAATGCTCTTCCTTACCGCTGGTATGGGAGGAGGTACGGGTACAGGAGCTTCTGCTGTAGTAGCTGAAGTGGCGAAGGAAATGGATATCCTTACTGTAGGTATTGTCACTATACCTTTTGCATTCGAAGGCTCTAAAAAGATAAAGAAGGCTATGGTAGGTGTGGCTAAACTAGCCGAACAAGTAGATGCTATCTTGGTAATCAATAATGAGAAGTTACGCCAGATATATCCTGATTTCAACTTCTTGAATGCCTTTTCTAAATCCGATGATGTGGTGGCAAATGCAGCCCGCTCAATAGCTGAGATTATCACCGTGCCAGGTTATATAAATACCGACTTTGCCGATGTGTATAATACCCTTAAGAATGGCAATGTGGCAATCATGAGCGTAGGTAGTGCGAGCGGAGAAAACCGTATTGAGCAGTCTATCCACGAAGCTATGCATTCACCATTGGTGAATAGCGATGTGAAGGGGGCTAAACGAATATTATTGCAACTATATTGCTCTACAGAACACCCTATCTTGATGCAGGAAATGGATCATATCCATGCATTTGTACATGAGGTGGGAGAAGATGTAGAGGTACAATGGGGCGTATCCATTGATGAAACACTAGGAGAGAAAGTGCGTGTCACACTGATTGCTACGGGCTATGATGTGTCAGATATACCTGGTTTGGATGATGCTGTAGGTAAGAAAACAGTAGATGAAGCTATTGATTCATTCTATGGTGAGAGTAATACTTCGGAGACAGTGGCATCCGCTTCAGTAGAGGCAGAAGAGGATCACCAAGACCCTAATCTTGTACCTCAAATAGTAGCGATACAAGAAGGAGATGTAGTAATCGATTTGGAGGAAGATTTGGATATTCCAGCACCTGAGCCTAAACCAACTGTTGGGCATACTACTCCTATTCAACAACCTAATGAGGCAAAGCGAACTGGATTGATTCCAGGTTGGATGCGGGGAAGAAGATAAATTTAGCAGAGTGATGCTTGATTTAATCCGCACTTGTTGTAGAGCGGTAATTGAGGTGCTTTTTCCACAATGCTGTTTGGCGTGTGGTGTGAAATTGTTGGAAACGGAGCAAATAGCTTGCTCGGATTGTATTGCCAGCATACCTCGAACCGAACATGCCATTTTAGAAAACAATGGTGTGGATATGCTATTTCAAGCACTATTTCAGGAACGAAAATGCAGAGTACGCTATGAGCGTGGTGCTGCTTTTGCATACTATAATCGCGAACGAGGAAAAAACTTGCGTATGCTGATTGAACGAGGAAAGTTCGGCAATCATCCGCATCCGCAAGTTTTCTATTTTTTAGGTCGTTTGGCAGCGCAAGAATATATTGACTCGGATTTATGGGATGGTGTGGATCTTTTGGTGCCTGTTCCGCTTCATCCCTATCGTTTGCGAGCAAGAGGATTTAATCAGGCAGAGTGGATATGTCGCGGTATGAGCGATGTACTGCAAATCCCAATAGATACAGAGCATCTGGTGCGTGTGAAGAACAATGCTCATCAGTCGCGTTCGCGCTTTGAAAAACGAGCGGAAAATGTGGAGAATATATTCAAAATATCTTACCCAGAAGAGTGGAAGAACAAACATGTGCTTCTGGTAGATGATGTAATCACCTCTGGCTCTACGCTATTTTCGTGTATGCGTTTGACCACACCTATTCGTGGTTGCTGTGTGAGTGTATTCGCCCTCGGATGGGCACATAATTAGTGCTCAACAGGATTTTTCACCGTAAATCATTTACAAACGCCCCCTCTTTTTCTATTACAAAATGAGGTTGGGCGTCTGTGTATTGTGCGTTGTTGAGTCGAAGGGTGGTGATATGACCATCTGATTCGTGGATTTCCGCAGAAAGAGGAACCAATGTGGCAGTCATTACGCGCAAGATAAATTTGGCTATAGGCGATTGATTGTCGGTGGATAGATGTTGCTTGGGCGTTAGCGTGATTATTGTCTTGTCGCCGACAACCTTTTCGGAATAGTCGCAGATAGACAGGAGTGCTTGGGCGTAGAGAAACGGGTTAGTTTGTGTGAGTTCCTCTTCGGTAGGTGTAGAAAGCGTGATTTCTTCAATCTCCTCGCTATACATATACAATGTATTGCCATCGTAGGCAACTTCCATACCGAACATTTCCAATGTAAATCGCTTACCATGCATAGCAAGAGCACCTGAGTAGGTCATGGGTGATTGGCTGTCGGCAATAGTGATAGTGAAATCCGATTGCAGAGTTTTGTGCTCTAAAGTCGCAAAGAGCGACTGTAGGATGGTAAGTGTGATGAGAAGAAGTTGCACGGAAAATACGAATTAAAAAACAAAATTATATAAAATTTAGCCCAAAAGTATCAACTGTTCTCAGCATCCTAGTTCTTGAAGTTTCTTATCCAATTCGTCAAGACTTTGGATTAGTACATCGCGACCTTTTGGTCCTTTGTTTGGCCCTACAATACCTGCAGCCTCAAGTTGATCGGATAATTTACCTGCTCTATTGTAGCCAATCTCGAAAGCACGTTGTAGGCGTGAGGTTGATCCCTCTTGTTTGGTTACTACATAGCGAGCTACATCGGCGAACATTGGGTCAAGTCGCTTTAGGTCAACTGCACCAGGAGCTAAAGCCTCGCCTTCGCCTCCCTCTGGTATATACTCAGGCAATTGATATGGCTCGAAGTAATGTTGCTGTTTCTCAATATGTTCCACAATGGCATCCACCTCTGGAGTGTCCACAAATGCACATTGTACACGTGTGATGCTGGCGTTGCCTGCATAAAGTGAGTCGCCACGACCGATAAGTTGCTCTGCACCTTTAGTGTCAAGTACGGTACGCGAATCCACTACAGACTGGGTACGCAATGCCATGCGTGTTGGGATGTTGGCCTTGATGACACCAGTAACGATGTTCACAGAAGGGCGTTGTGTCGCGAGAATCATGTGCATACCGACAGCGCGGGCTTTCTGTGTGATGCGTGCGATAGGGGTCTCCACTTGCTTGCCTGCTTGCATGATAAAGTCGCCGTACTCGTCAATGATAATCACGATGTATGGCAGGTATTGGTGATGGAGCGAATCGGCAATAAGTTTTTCTGGATTCAATCGTCGGGATACAAACTTATCGTTGTAGTCCTCGAGATTGCGTACACCCGCATCCATCAGTAGTTTGTAGCGATTCTCCATCTCTATGACGAGGGAGTTGAGGGTATTGATGACCTTGTCGCAGTCGGTGATGACTACTTGCTCGGGATCCGTGTCAGGCATAGCCGCCAAATAGTGGCGGAGAAGTGGCTTGTATGGCGCAAACTCAACCATCTTAGGATCTACCATGACGAGTTTGAGCTCAGCGGGGTGCTTCTTATAGAGTAGGGAGGTGATGATGGCGTTGATAGCTACAGATTTACCTGTACCTGTGGCACCCGCTACGAGCAAGTGTGGTGTCTTAGCTAGGTCAAACATGAAGACATCATTGGTGATAGTACGACCATATGCAATAGGCAACTTCATCTTTTTCTCTTCTTGGAAGCGTTTGCTGGCAATAACAGAATGCATTGATACTATCTGTGGATTCTCATTAGGAACCTCAATACCGATAGTCCCCTTGCCAGGGATTGGGGCTATGATACGAATACCCATAGCAGAGAGCGAGAGCATGATGTCGTTTTCTAGATTCTGAATCTTCGACACGCGCACGCCTGCTACAGGGACAATCTCGTATAGTGTGACTGTAGGTCCTACAGTGGCTTTGATAGATTCGATTTCAATGCCATAGTTGCGCAGGGTCGTTACGATGCGGTTGGCATTAGCCTGCTGCTCCTCTTGGTTGATTACGGGAGCAGTCTCATTGTCATAGACTTTCAACAAAGAAAGCGAAGGAAAGGTGTAGTGCTCGAGATCTTTGCGTGGGTCATATGGACCTAACTTGCTAAATAGGTAGTTAGGATCGTCTTCAGAAAGCTCCACTTCCTTTACAGCTTCTACAGAAATATCTACATCGGTTTCTTCCTCCTCTTCAGTTTCTTCCTCTTCAGTTTCTTCCTCGTGTTCTGGTTCGGTGGATAGTGGCTCTATTTCAAGAGGAGTGATATCTAATTGTGGTATATCCACAAGGTGGTTTTCTTCCTCCTCATCGGTGTATTCTGGCTCATCAAGAATAATATCAATAATATTGTCGTTCTCACTATCTTCTTCTGCAGAAGATACTGTGTTTTCGATTTCTTCAGTTGTGTTGCGTTTGGTGAAAAGTCTTTTTATCCACATACCAAATTGTTGGCAATGCTCCACGAAATGCTGATCCACTACGATAAGGAAGACGATGAGTACTGCTATTAATGTAAGCAATAGTCCTACCCATTGTATATAGGATGTTGCCCCTTGAGCAGCGAATGTACCAAATTTACCACCCCAACGGAAGAAGGAACCGGCACCTATCATTTGTTGTGCAAAACCCAATGTAATAGACCCCCAGAGTAGTGTAAAAATAGTAATAAAGAACAGACGCCAACGTTTTAATGGATAGGCAACTATCATTCGAATGGCATAAAGTGCGATAGCTACTAACACGGATAATGAAACGATTCCAAAAGTACCATCTATCATCCAACGAGCAATTACCGCACCTGGCAATCCCAATGCATTTTGTATTTCTCCACGCATAGCGCGCCTACCATCGGCTTGCTCTAATATGGAATAATCGTTCGAGCCTGTGAAGAAGAAACTAATAAATGCGATTAGTAGCATCAGTGTAACGGCAATGAGTATGATACCCATAGCTAATTGAAAACGATTGCTCATCACCATATCGCGGGTGGTGAGAAAGTAGTCCTTGAATACTAATTTGTTTGTGTTAGTTGTTGCTTCTTTGCTGCCCGAGTTGCTGGGCGTTGTAGGTCTTGTTACTCGTCTTGCCATAATTTAATCATATATCATAGTTAATGTTTTGGGTGAAAATACTTTTCAATCTGCAAAGGTACGGAAAATTTGCGATATATGCAAATTTTAGATGAAAGTTTATCGTTTAAAGTTTAAAGGCAAGGATAGTATTTTCTTTACGGTCTTCTCAATATTAGCAGCAGCAAATTTAGGTTGCATAGCTATTTCGAGTGGCACTTGCTCTTCCAGAATAGGGTAGATACCCGCAAAACCCATTTGCTCAACACTCTCGCATAGCTCTACGCATCCTCCGATTGCTACGACAGGGATACCCTTTTGCTTTGCCCTGCTGAGTACGCCTGCAGCAGTCTTGCCTTTGGCTGTTTGGAAGTCGATTTTTCCTTCGCCTGTGATGATAAGGTCGGCATTGCGTATCGTATTATTGAAATCAATAGCGTCTAATACCATCTCTATGCCGCGTTGCAGATTAGCATTGAGGAATGCTCGAAATCCACCTCCCATACCGCCAGCTGCACCTGCGCCTGCGATAGGTATGATGTTGATATAGTATTTGCTTTCGATGACTTTTGCCAGTGATGCCATACCTGCGTCTAAGCGAGCCACCATCTCAGGATTGGCACCTTTTTGTGGAGCAAACACTGTTGCCGCACCTTCGGGACCACAGAATGGAGTATCCACATCGCATGCTACAATGAACTGTGATTGGCGAACTTCTTCACACACATGGCTGTCATCAATGCGGACAATATCTTGCATACTGTTGCCACAGCAGCGGATAATTTCTTGGTTTATAGCATCGTAGAAACGAAAACCCATAGCTTGTAGCATGCCAATGCCAGCATCGTTGGTAGCACTGCCTCCTATACCTATAAGAAAATGGCGACAACCTCGTTGGATGGCATCCATAATCATTTCGCCTGTACCATAGGTGGAAGTGAACCATGGATTACGTTCTTCAGGGCGGAGGAGAGGAAGTCCACTGGCGGCAGCCATCTCTATAATAGCAGTGTTACCAGCTATACCATAGTGTGCAGTGATAGGACGAAAGAGTGGATCGCTCACAGTGGTGGTGATGATTTCGCCTCCGAGTGCTTCTACGATGGCCTCCATAGTGCCCTCGCCACCATCGGCTACGTTCACGCTGATGATTTCGCAATCAGGATACAGAGTCCTAATGCCTCGTTCGGCTGCTGCAGCTACTTCAATGGAAGTCAATGACCCTTTAAAAGAGTCGGATGCTATGACGATTTTCATATTGGGGAGGGGTAGTGAACGCTGCACTACTATTTAGTATTTTGAGGTGTAAGGGTTAACGGATTAAAAAGTACATACCTATACTGCTCAATGTGAGGATAAGTCCGACAAGTGTTTCGTATGGGATTAATTTTAGTCGTTCGCTTACAGAGAAGCCCATTGAGCCGCCTGTAGCATGGAAAAACGAACCATGAGGTAGATGGTCGAGGGTAGTGGCACCCGCGTTGGTCATAGCTGCACCCCAAACGGCTGCTACACCTGCTGCCGTAATGGCTTCGGCAAAAGAGGCAGATGCTATAGTAGCGCCAGCGGTAGTAGAAGCGGTAGCTGCGGACATTAGTGCACCTGCAATAGGAGCCATGAGGGTTCCTCCGTTGCTCCAATTGGCCAACATACTCACTAATACATCTTTAATAGCAGAGGCTTTGATGATTCCTGCCAATGTACCTGTGCCGACAAGCAAGATGGCAATACTCGACATTTTTTCTAACCCGTATGAGAGACAAGTGGCAGTCTCGCGCCATTTACGTGTAGCAAGTATACCGACCACTCCACCCACAGGCAATGCTATCATGGGGTCGATCACTAAACCTGCTATTGGACGAAGTGCCAACAGAAGAATAGTCACAAGAGGACCAAATAGACTGCGCCATAATGCAGGTAAGTCCTCTTCCTCTTTCTTCTCCTTTTCCTTAAAGGAAGAGTTGTGGGTAGAATAATCTGGTGTCAATGGTATAATCACAAATACGGTAATCATCAATCCTACCAATGCAGGTACGATACCTGCAGCCATGACGGATGAGAGAGGAGCATCAAAGTTCTCGGCGGCGATGATGGTATTGGGATTGGGCGAAAGGATATTGCCACATTTACCGCCACCTATCATAGCCAATAGCAGTTTGAATGGGGAAAGTTGTAGCCTGTTGCCCATGATGATAGCAATAGGGGCTATGGTGATGACTGCTACGTCAATAAACACACCCATAGCAGTGAGAATCATTGCGGAAAGTGCTAAAGCGAGATAGACGTATTTTTCGCCTAAAGCATGGATGATACTTTTGGCAATGGTGGTAGCTGCACCCGTCTTGACAAGCATGCCAGTGAGTACGCCTGCTGCCAATATGCGTACGATGGCTGGGGTAATGTCTTTTACTCCGCTAATCATGTGACTAACGGATGTCTCAAGTCCCCAACCTGCTAATAATCCGCCTACTATGGCTCCGAGCATCAAACTGAATACGGGGTGTAGTTTTTTGATAATCAATACGATTGATAAACTCAGCCCAATCACTGCTGCTAATGCACTATTCATATTTCCTAGCCTTTAACCTTTAGCCTCTAACCTTTAGCCTTTAACCTTTAACCTATTCCTTCCTTGTTTGTTTGACGAATGCTTCCCCGTATTTGGCGTGGCACTCCATGCCTCGGAGAATTTCCATAGCATCGTGCCATTCTTGTACTATTGGCATATCTTGGCTCTCGTGGCAGTAGTAAGCTTGTACTTTTTGATTGTGTTGCTCGGTAATATCCACCCAATGGTTGGGGGCAAACGTTTGTGTTTGAAGCCCTGTCATTACTTCGCCGTAGTAGAGGTCGAAATCATATCCTGTTTGGCGCCAAGCATCATATACAAGGATAGAGCATACACGGTGATCTCGGTGTGAATCTATAGGCCAATGGGTGATGACCATGTCTGGTTGCTCAGTTTCGATGAGGGCTTTCATCTCGGCATAGCGTGCTTTGTTGACCTCGGTATTGCCGTCAATCTGTGTCATGAATACAGGGCGTACTCCCAATATTTCGCATGCTTTTTGAGCTTCAACTGTGCGGATTGCACTTGATTCTTCGTGACTTTTACCAGGAATGCCCGCTTCGCCTGAAGTGAAATATACCGATACCACTTCAATACCCATCTGGCGTAACTTGATCATTGTGCCACCGCACATAGTTTCAGGATCATCGGGATGAGCACCAATGACGAGTACTTTTTTGTAACCTGTGTACCATGGTTCGCCCGCTTGCATATGGCAAGGAAACCAAATACATACACTAATAAAGAAAAGAAAGAATCGGATTGTTTTCATGATAATATTATTTTGACTGCAAAAGTACTGCTTTTTTCTGAATTGCGCAAGAAAAACTATCGAAATTGTAGCTTATGCTTTGTTATGTCGTAAATATTTTGTACTTTTGCAGCATCAATTTATAAATTATAATTATCGATGATTAAACATGATGGAATAGTCATCGCTGTGAATGCGAATGGTACGGTGCGTGTAAAGATAGTGCAAACCTCTGCTTGTGCCGCTTGCAAGGCAAAGGCGATGTGTGCCAGTGCGGAGAGCAAGGAAAAAGAGATCGAAGCTATTGGTGATGGACTATTGGCTGTTGGCGACACTGCGGAAGTTCTGGTACAGCAGAAATTGGGTTGGAAAGCTGTACTACTGGCGTATATATTACCGTTTGTAGTTATGTTGGGAGTTGTGGTGATAGGAAACGGACTACAGGTAATAGGTGAAGAGATTGTTGGCACTATTGCGCTTTGTGCGATGGGAGTGTACTATATAGTATTAGGATTCTTCAAAGATAAAATCCAGAAAGAGTTTTCATTTACGGCTGTAAAGAAACAGTAGTTGGAAACTAAAAATGGTACAAAAACGTGTTTTTTTTGCAAGAATGAGATTTTTTTTGTAACTTTGCAGCAAAATTTGTGATAGATTATGCAAGTATTTAAAACTCCGATAGAAGGTCTTTTGGTGATTGAGCCTAAGGTTTTTCGTGATGCACGTGGCTATTTTGTAGAAACATACAATGAAGAACGTTATCGAGAAGTAGGCGTAGATGCTACTTTTGTGCAAGATAATAAATCTTGTTCTACATATGGTGTAGTACGTGGTTTGCACTTTCAGCGTCCGCCTTATACACAAGCAAAATTAGTCAGTTGTGCTGAAGGTCGTGTGTTGGACGTGGCTGTGGACTTGCGCAAAGATAGTCCTACTTATGGTCAGCATTTTGCTGTAGAATTGGATGCAGAGAGTCATCGCCAGTTCTATATCCCACGCGGTTTTGCACATGGTTTTTCGGTATTGAGCGAGCGCGCGGTGTTTACCTACAAGTGTGACAATCTATATCACCCAGAAGCAGATGGTGGTATTCTGCTTACCGACCCTGCACTGAATATTGATTGGCAAATCCCAGCTGAACAGATGATTCTCAGCGAGAAAGACAAAAATCATCCATTACTTTCAGAATTGGATAACCCTTTTTAAACGCTAAACAGTAGGCGCTTTGCGCCGTCCTCTAAACACTAAACAGCATGAATATTCTCATCACAGGCGCCAATGGGCAGTTAGGCAACGAGATGCGCATTCTCTCGGCGCAACATGCGCAACATACATATTTCTTTACCGATGTTGCTGAATTGGATATCACCTCACGCGAAGCTGTCCAACATTTTGTGACCGAAAACGCCATTGATATTATTGTCAATTGCGCTGCATATACCAATGTGGATAAGGCAGAGAGTGATGAAGAGTTAGCATATGCCATTAACGCAACGGCTGCAGAGAATTTGGGCCGTTCAGGAGCAAAGGTTATTCATATTAGTACCGATTATGTATTCTCGGGCGAAGGTTTTATTCCTTATACAGAAACGGATAGTGTAGCCCCCCGCACAGCCTATGGTCGCACGAAACTGGCAGGTGAGGAGTTGCTACAAGCGATTTGCCCCGAAGCAGTCATCATTCGCACCGCGTGGTTGTATTCCACTTTTGGTAATAATTTTGTGAAAACAATGTTGTGTTTGGGGAAGGAGCGCGAGGCACTGGGTGTAGTTTTTGATCAGATAGGTTCGCCCACCTACGCTGCCGACTTGGCTGTGGCAATTTTTGCAGCCATTGAATCGCCCGAGTGGCATGCAGGTGTATATCACTTCACGAACGAGGGTGTTTGTTCTTGGTACGATTTCACGCACGAAATCTTCGCCCGCGCACAATCTTTGTTAGACAGGGAGGCAGCGGACAAGATCGCATCTTGCCATCTGCGTCCTATCCTCAGCAGCGAGTATCAATACCAAACGCCACGCCCACACTATAGCGTGCTGAATAAGTCGAAGATCAAACAAACATTCGGTATCGCTATCCCTCATTGGACAGAGGCATTGCAGGTCTGCTTGGAGAAACTGCTACATGATTAATCACCATGCTGGCGAGGGTCATGCCGAAGACGCCGACCACAGGCGCAAGGGTGCCTTTTTCGCCACTAATCTCCTCGGAATAGACACATTGAATCTTAGAGGCAGGCTTTAGTCCTGCCTTTTTCATTTTCGTGCGTAAGGCACGCGCGAGAGGGCAACCTTGCACTTTCCAAAACTCCGCGGTGCGAATTTTCTGTGGGTCGGTTTTGCGACCTGCTCCCATACTCGAATACACGCGGCAACCTGCTTGGGTAGCATTATATAGCAAGAGCGCTTTGCAATCTACCATGTCAATGGCATCAATCACGATGTCGTATTGCGAGAGGTCGAAAGTGCCAGCTGTGTCGCTGTTGTATTGGCAGTCAATTGCCTGAACATCTGCTTCAGGAGCGATACTCAGCAGTCGCTTTTGCATCTCAAGGACTTTGCTTTGTCCGATATTATTGTGGGTAGCCACCACTTGACGATTGAGATTGGTGGTGTCCACTTTGTCGAAATCTACAAGGGTCAGGTGTCCAATGCCAGTGCGGAGGAGTGTCTCTGCGCACCAACCGCCCACGCCACCTACACCAAATAATATTACGCGCGCGCGTTGCAACGCCGCAAAACCCTCTTCGCCTATGAGTTGTATCGTTCGTGTAAACATAGTGTGTTAGTAATTCGCTGCAAAGATAGTGATTTATTTTGAGTTATGCAAATCTTTTTGTTTGCGACTACAATTTCCGATGACTTTTTGCAGGCTAAATTCGGTTGACGGTATCTTCGCTTACCACTCGTTTACCACTCTGATGTTCACGGGTGGCGATTGGATGAAAATCTACTTGCCCACAAGTTACCCGTGGGCTTGGCGACCACTTCGCGACCTGAAGGAGTGCGACGGAACGCACTCCGAGCGATGTGTCCGAAGAGTTCCCACTCTGAGGATGAAACACGAGCATAGAACAAAAAAGCCTATCTATATCTTATCAGAAACTTATCAATGGCTTTTTTGTTTTCACTGGTAAATTTTTTGTTTTCAAAGGGATACCGAACCTTTGCCGAAGGAGCGATTGAATACGAGCATTGATACGAGCGAGAAGAATAACGACATATAAAAACTCACCCCGCTACCAAATGAGAGTGGCGGGGTGAATGTGATTCAGTTACCTGTATTGAAATAAATTGAGAATACTTATTTATAGCATTATTTTATTTCTTGACCTTGGATGGTATAAATGTTCTTTTCGTTCTCTATTAACACTTGAGCATCGTGGATATACTTACGGGCATTGCGACGAGGAGCATGAACTTCGTTAATCGCTGTAGCTTCGCCATTACCTGGGAGAGCATAAATATCATAATCATATCTGCCATCATCATCTTGATTATTCTCTACGACTAATTTATATCGTCCACCAACTTTTACTAAATAGCAAAATGATTGGTTACTACCATGTTCTTTAATGTTACAAGTGTAAGGCATAGATGCTAGAATATTGCCATCTTGAGAAATGACCTTAATTTCTCCTTTTCTTGGGTCTCCATAGTAACCAACTTCGGTTACTGTTCTACAAATATAAATAAACTTAGAATCTGTAGTGAAAACATTTTGTGCAATGAGATATGGCCCATCATATGTGTTTCGTCCAAATGTCTGTTCTACATTTACAGAAAACTCTAACAAATAATCGTTTAAATTATACACATTGGTAAAAACAGTCGGATCACATTCTGCATTACCATCATTTGCTAACTCTGTTAAAATTAGATAGTCCTCTCCTATAACAATAGGATAAAATGGTTCAACTATTGGGAATACCTCAACATTACTTCCAAAATTATATAAACTTATGCCGTCCTGCAAATCGGTTAGTGTGTGTTCCAATGTGATTTGAGCGTGAGATAATAGTGTAGCAAAAAGGAATGCTACTGAAATGAATAACTTTTTCATAAACGTGCATGTTTTTTGTGGGGAGTTGGCTCCAAACGCCCCGTTGGTATAAACACAAAAAAGCGTGGAACCTTACCTTTGCTTATTCTCTGTAACGAGGCTCTGGTAAACCCTTTCGCAAGAATAAGCAAGCAACGCCCACGCCGAATATGAACAGCCACCAAACAGAGCAGTCCACGTATGGACGCTCTGCGGCGGGATAATCCATATCCCAAAGGGCGTTTACTGCCTTCTTGTTTTGGGCGATTGTGAAATTTACCAGATTTCGTTACACCAAAACAAGCGCTAATAAACGCTTTTTATAATATGTCTGCAAAGTCAATCGCTCAACTTCGCGCTGCAAAGGTACTACAAAATTTGCGGATGTGCAAATTTTGAGTAGAAAAAGTTTTAGGAGTTTTAAAAGTTTTAAGGGTGATAGGGTGGTTCTTGTTGAGAAATAGATGAGTCAACCTTTTTCAGGTTTAGTCAGTGTGTAGAGGGGAGTTGCTCGGCGATTTTGAGGGCGACATTGATGCCGTCCAAGGCAGAGGAAGTGATGCCACCTGCATAGCCTGCACCTTCGCCACAAGGATAGAGGTGGGGCGTGGAGATAGATTGCAGTGTTTCAGGATCACGGGGCAAACGCACTGCACTACTGCTACGGCTCTCTACGCCAAGGATAACCGCCTCGTTGGTCAAGAAACCACGGTACTTGCGGTCGAAATCGCGGAAGCCCTGTTGCAAGCGTTTGCCGATATGTTCGGGTAACCACTGGTCAAGACGGCTAGACACCATACCTGGCAAATAACTGCACGAAGGTAGCGTTTGGCTCTGTCTTCCTTCAACAAAGTCTTTCAATCGTTGAGCGGGAGCCAATGATGGTTCTCCGCCATGTTCGAACGCGAGGCGTTCGAGGTGCTGCTGGAATTCTAATCCTGCGAGAGGATTAGAATTAAAAGTTTCATGCGCCGTTGGCGCTTGTTTCAAAGTTCCAATGTTGTTCAAATCCTCGGGACGGATCTCGACTACCATACCCGAATTGGCAAATGGAGAATTACGATGGCTGGCAGACATGCCATTGACCACGCAACTATTCAATGCACTGCCCGCTGGAACGATATGTCCACCTGGGCACATGCAGAAGGAATACACACCGCGCCCTTGCACCTGCGTCACCAACGAATACGAAGCATTGCCCACCAAACGAATGAGTTCGGGCGATGGGTCGTGGTACATGAGTTTGTTGATTAGTGCCTGTGGGTGCTCCGCGCGCACGCCCATCGCGAAACCTTTGGTAGCCAAGGCAACACCGTTGGCATGAAGCATGTGGTAGGTATCGTGGGCGGAGTGACCGATGGCGAGGATGACACCAAGGAGTGGACGCCCTAAAGGGCTATTGGACGGCGTTCCGCCTATTGGATATTGGCTATTGGCGATGAGATTGCGGAAGAGAGATTCATCCACGCAAGTAGAGAAATGTATCTCGCCACCGTGTTCGAGGATGCACTCGCGCATGCGGCGGATGATGGTGGGCAGTTTGTCGCTACCGATATGGGCATGGGCTTCGTAGAGCAAGCGGTCGTCGCCACCGAAATGGTGGAAGAGCTCCATCACGCGCTGCATATTGCCGCGTTTCTTGCTGCGCGAGAAGAGTTTTCCATCGGAGAATGTGCCAGCTCCACCTTCGCCAAAGCAGTAGTTAGAATCCGCGTTGAGTCCTTGGTTGCGGTTGAGTATGGCGATATCCTTCTTGCGCTCAGCGACCTCTTTGCCGCGCTCGTAGATGATAGGACGGATGCCGTGTTCGATGAGCGTCAGGGCAGCGAACAAGCCCGCAGGACCTGCACCAATAATAGCCACGCTATGCTCGGCGTTGTGCACATCTTGAAAACAGGGTTGCTCGTAGAGCGGGATTGGTGCTTCCTTGGGAAGCGGTGCACCATGCTCATCGGTAAGTACAGTAAGGTGAACCTTGAGCTGCTTCTGGCGGGCATCCACAGAACGCTTCACGACACGAAACTTTTGTTCCATGTCGTGAGCTTTCTCTGGGGATAATATTAGTGTTTGTTGCTTCACTTCGTTCCGTTATTTGCTTCGCGTTGTTATGTTACATGCTTCGCGTTTTTAGGTGTTAACGTTTACATGAAACGTGCTAATGCACATACAACAAAGATAACGCCTGAAGGGCAGGTAACGTTTACTTCTTAAGTGCTTCCATTACTTTGCTTTCGATCTCGTCGGCGAGATCTGGGTTGTCGCGGAGGATATTTTTCGCTGCATCGCGACCTTGTGCCAGTTTGGTACCTTCGTAGCTATACCATGAACCAGACTTAGTCAATATACCTTGCTCTACACCCATATCAATCAGTTCGCCAACACGTGAGATACCCTCGTTGAACATCAAGTCAAACTCCGCTTTCTTGAATGGAGGTGCTACCTTATTCTTGATGACCTTCACGCGTACTTGGTTGCCGATGATCTCGTCGCCATCCTTGATAGCGCTTGCCTTGCGGATATCCAATCGTACTGAAGCATAGAACTTGAGGGCATTACCACCAGTAGTAGTTTCTGGATTACCAAACATCACGCCAATCTTCTCACGCAACTGGTTGATGAAGATACATGTAGTCTGTGTCTTATTGATAGTAGCGGTCAGTTTTCGGAGTGCTTGCGACATCAATCGTGCTTGCAGACCTACACGATTATCGCCCATATCGCCTTCTATTTCAGCTTTAGGAGTTAATGCTGCCACAGAGTCAATCACCACGAGATCCACTGCCGCACTACGAATGAGTTCATCTGCTATGTCAAGCGCCTGCTCACCACAATCAGGTTGAGCAATAAGAAGTTCGTTGGTATCTACACCTAACTTCTCTGCATAAAAACGATCAAAAGCATGCTCTGCATCAATGATAGCAGCTATACCACCTTGCTTTTGTACTTCTGCCATCGCGTGAATAGCCAATGTGGTCTTACCAGAGGATTCAGGACCATAGATTTCAATCACACGTCCACGTGGATAACCTCCGACACCCAATGCTAAATTAAGACCCACTGAACCTGATGGTATGACTGGTACATCCTCTATCTTATCATCACCGAGCTTCATGATGGCTCCTTTGCCAAACTCTTTATCAATCTTCGCCATTGCCAATTGTAAGGCTTTTAGTTTTTCCGCTGAAGGAATTTTCTTTTCGTCTGCCATATTTATCTGATTTTATAGGTTATTATTCTATATTTCGTTTTGCGTGCAAAGTTACGATATTTTTTGCATATACGCAAATTTAGGGTTCATTATTACATGATATTTTCGAAATCGCTGGCAAAGGTACAACACTAAACTGCTAAAACCTGTCATAAGCTATTGTAAATAACAAAAAAAGTGCAAAAAATGCACTTTTTTGTTTCTACTCAATAATAATTAGTAGATATACAGACTATCCTTATTCAAATAAATAGTATATTCTGATGCCCCCATGCCACACCAATAACCATTTCCGTTTTTGATATTGCTAATGATGTTGCTATGTGTTTCCATGAAGAAAATACCTTGTGTCATGTTTTGAGCGATATAGCTATCCCACATCTGGAATTCGGCTTCTCCGACTTTGGCAAATTTGATGACTATACCTACGCTATCAGTTTTAGGGAATAGGGTTTGTAGTAAAACTCCTTTTCCTGTAAAATCTATAGGGTTGTTGATGGTTATGGGCATTTGGCTATGTGTGGCACGAAAAGCCCCCATAGGACAAATTTTATATTGCTTTTGTTGAGTAGTTTTTGCCATGAGAATGTAGGGCTCACCTATTTCAAGATGATTAGCATATCCGATGACATTCATTTTAGCATTGTATTGTGTCGTACGGATAGAATCAAACGTGGCGATGGTAGGTATTTCTGTGGTAGATGTAGCGACATCATCTTTGTAGTAAGCGTGTAGTGTGTATGTTTTTCCTATTTCACCTCGAATTTTAGTGGTGGTGTATATGCAAGGTGGAAGGTAGTTCGTGTCCATTCTTCCTGTTAGAATTACAGAATCTTTTCCGTCAAAGAGTACCACTTTTCCGAATAGGGCTAAATGATCTGCTAAGACATCAATCAGCGTAGTGTCTTTGGGATCGTTTGCAAAGTCTAAAGAATAACTAGTGTGTAGCATCACAATGGGATGTTTTCCTGCGTCAATCCAGCCTTCTACCACTAATTTACTATGGTCTAATGTTTCTTTTTCACAAGCACTTAGCAAGCAGATGGCAAGAATAACAATGAATATATATGTATGCTTAAAATGTGCCATAGATACTGATAGATGGAATGATACTACTCAATGATGTGCCTAAAATAGGACGTAGGTTTTCTCTATATACCACAAATTGTGCATTTTTGTGGCAATACACGTTGTATAATGATAGATTGATGCCTAATTCGTGTTCTGGTGTTTTGATAATATCACACGAACAACTTAAATCAAGGCGATTGTATAAAGGCAAGTGTGCTCCATTAAATGTGGAATAGCGACAAATCATATTGCCATTCAATATATATGCTTCTTCTGCCTTGGTGTATGGCAAACCACTTGCCAATACGAATTGTGAGCCGATGGTCCATCGTTTTGCGAATCGAGCGTTGAGTACAATATTTAGATCATGTCTTCGCTCATGACTGGCCGAATAGAGATATTGGTAGCTGCCATCGAGTTGTGGGAGTTGCCGTTTTGCCCACCCCAACGAATATGTGATATAACCTGTCAAAATACCACTGTTTTTTTGCAGCATAAAATTTATACCATAATTACGTCCAGCACCTGTGATAAGATGTTTCTCATAATCGAAACCTTGATTGATAAGTTGTATGATATTTCCGAGTGATTCAACTACGCCATACAATTGTTTGAAATATCCTTCTACTTGCAATGTGAGTTTTTTGTTCAGGAAAGAGGATGTGTATCGTACGCTACTACCGATCGCACGTTCTGGTTTTAGAGTACTATCTGCTAACATGAAAAAGTCAGTGGGTAGTCCTCCGCCTATTAAACCTGCTTTGTGGAAGTATTGTGTATAACATCCTCCGTGTAAACTAATCTCATGATTTTCAGCAGGTGTGAATTGTAGGGTAATGCGCGGATCTGCTCCAAAAGCAAATTGCTGGTTATAATACAAACTTCCGTGTAAGCCGGCATAATAGGAAAACCATTCGCACACGGTATGACTGATATCAATACCA
This sequence comes from Paludibacteraceae bacterium, assembly GCA_017384225.1. Taxonomy (GTDB): domain Bacteria; phylum Bacteroidota; class Bacteroidia; order Bacteroidales; family Paludibacteraceae; genus Colicola. The sequence goes on along the minus strand of JAFNUD010000025.1, from coordinate 8,589 downwards.
ATTGAAGCTTCTTCTGCTGCTTGTGGTGGTTTGTTCTGAGGTATTTGCAGAATACCGATACTTCCTTCTGAAGAGAATTGTAGCGGTTGATAGAAATAGTGAGTGTAATCGGCACTTAGATTAAACATCAAATTGTTATAGAGACGTTTGCTCATCCGATTTTTAATGTCTACCGAAGCCCAACCTGCCTTGGTATTGACCTTTGCAGTCGTAGCGTCCACTACTATGTTGTTGTCAAAGCCTGAATAGCTGATAGATGTGCGCCAATTACCACCAGTTAAGCGATGATTCCAATATGCGGAGCCAACAATATTATACCACTGTACACCAACACCAAAGTTGATAGAGTCTGCTACAGCAATCTTATCGCGGCTAAAAAATCCGGTTAGTACAATCTCGTCCTTCTCTGTAGGGTGGATAGAATAAGTGAGATTGGTGTCCCAAAAACTATATCCTACATTGATATCTTCAATCTTTAGTAGCTTATTATATAGCAAATTGATGTAAGAAGTTCGTCCCGATAACCATAATGCACTTTTTTTTCCACAAGGGATAGTCAAAGTTGCATCGCTATTGACAATACCTATGTTTCCCTCAATTTGAAATCGTTTGGGTTGAAGATGTTGTGTTTCTACATTGATTAATCCGCCTACACGATTTTCCATTGTTCCACGATGCTCTGATTGCTCGACGGTCATTGTAGAAAAATGTGGCGCAATAAAAGTGGAATATAACCCTAATAGGTGATTCGGATAATAGACAGGTGCTCCATTGATACTGGTCAATGTTTGGTAATCATCGCATCCCTGAATGTGGATCCCTGCGGAGGTCTCGTTGTTAGTAGATATACCTGCTAATGATTGTAGATAGCGGATAGGATCGCTTGTTCCTAGAAATTTCGGCATCTGACTGATTGCAGACATATCCACGATCATCTTATTACCACGTTGTTCGACAATGGATTGTGTCTTTTTTTGAACAATAGTAACTTCCTCGAGTTCTCGGTTAAAGGTCAGGATACTATCATAGGTCACTTGTCCGATTAAAGACAAGTGACCTAAAAATACTATGAGTAGTAAACTGAATCTTTTCACTACAAAAGATTAATAATCAATTTCTACCTCAAAATCTTCACCAAAAACAAGGTTGTGCTTATCAAGAGCGATGTAACTATTTGCTAATTCTTCTACTAAATCTATAATTCCCAAGAATTTAGAAGAGTTAAAATAGGTCATTACAGCAATTTGTGTATCATCATATGGAAAATACATGACAGGCTCAATCTCGTAATATGTGTATTGAATTGGATTGGGCAGATTTGTATAGTCACTGTCATAGCGCATCCATTCAACAGGATCGTAGGTGCTATTCTCTTCGTACGTATCCATCAAGAGCTTTGCTTGCTCAGTAGTTGTGTTGTTGTAGTATACAGAGAGGTAAGCATATTTATTTAAGAAATTGCATTGTTCCTGTTTCGCAGCTAATGTATAGCGTGGAGCCTCCCACCATGCGGAATAATAACTTTCTTGGTCAATGTATTCTGTTTTATATCCATCATGATAATTGCCATATTCATCATACCACCAATCCCAATACTCATAAACATATGTGTAAGTGTAGGTGCGCTTATAGTCTTCCCAATTGTAATTATTATATTTATTATCCCAATTGTAGTAGGCGTCAACAAGAGCAGCACCATCGGTCATACCACCTTTGAGTTGTACTTTACCAAGAATATCCACTTTAACTTCGCCTGTACCCACTTTGCCAAGCAAGGATTTGTATTTGTCTTCATATTCTTCAAGCCAGTTGATTCCGTCTTCTTCGGTAACATCGCTACCACCTTCCCAAGGAAATAGTTGGTATTTAGGCAAACTTACAGCCGCCGTGATGATATTTTTATTGTTGCAAGTGAACGAGAATACTGCAGATGCCTCGGTGGCACTCACCTTTGTTTGTTCTTGAAAACCGAGATTGATGACTTGCATCTCTAAGGAGGTGTTTACATAATCGCTAAGATTAGAGTCCCATGTGAAAGTATAGGATACTAAGGTAGAAGAACCATGCTTGAGATACATCTTGATGATTGTTGGTACCTTCACGCGGATGGTGCGTTTGCCATTATAATCATCGTAAGTGTATGACCCCTCTATCTCTTTGCCCTCGCCCCATACTTTTAATTGGCATGCGACATTGTTAGAGTCAGAAAATTTGGCGGTAATAGCTGACTCGTTTGTTTGGGTGATCTTGACAGTTTTGCTTTTGTCGTCAAATTCAATCTCACGACCAAACTTAGACAATGTAAGTAGAATCTCCAAATCCTGCAAAGATGCTTTTCGTTTGCCATTAATAGCATCAATCACACGTTTAGGCATTCCAAAGAAAGACTCAAACTCTGCAGAATAAATATCAGACCATTCTTCATCAAACTCTTCTCCAATATTATCCCAGTCGTATTTTTTGTATTTGTAGTACAAATCATCTGCCAATTCCACTGCCTTTTTTTGATCAGCAGGATTGAATGAAGCAAGAAGTTGCTCTCCTACTTCAACCAAAAGAGTCTTTTGCTCATCTGGGGAAAATAGTATGCCTATGGAATCGGTGTCTTGATTAGAAGAACCTTTTTTATGTTGAATGCCTGTTATGGAAATCGCATACACTTTGGTCGCTCCTTCCATTTCCGCAACTAATTTGAAGGTAGTATCATTTACAAAACTAAATACTGCCATATCCTCAACTTTCAAGATCTCTTTCTCGTTCAATGTGTTGGTAATGCAACCATCATACTCAGGGTATTTTCCCACACCATTGGTAGCGGCATCTGGCAAAGTGATAGATACAGTCCAATCTGTATTAGAAGCATTGAATACCAAATCTTGACCAATTGTGTCAATAGTGGCATTGGTGCAGATAATTTCTTCTGATTCCAATTCTGGTTTCACCTTAATATCTTCCTCAATCGTACCTTCTAATGTAATTTCGTAGTACACCTTTTCACCTCTCATATTAGCTACTACTTGGAAATGATTAGCATCTAACAATTTAAACGCAGCTGCTTCTTCAACAGCTAATATTTCTTTTTCGTTGGTTTCCAATGAGGTGATAGAACCCTTATATTGAGTGTATTTACCAGCGCCTTCTTGTACACCATCAAGTAAGGTAATAGACGCCATCCACTCATCGTTCGAACCTTTGATAATGTAATCGGCATCTCTTTTCTCAATACTTGCCTCTTGGCACAAAACTTTTATCCACTTTTTTTCTGGATTTTCAGGATTGTCTGGAAGCAGGTCACAACCCACTTGAGCAAATGCCAATGCAATCATAAAAAATGGAATGAAAATCTTTTTCATGTTTTATTAAAACTTTATTCATTATGCCTACTCACTTGGCTTTTCGGCTTACTCCTTAAAATATGTCTTTTATATTGTTAATTATTACAAAAAGAAAAGTATCATCATTTGTCCAGTCAATACGCGTAAGAACATCGTTAGAGGATATACGGTGGAATAGGCTACTGCTGCACGATCATTAGACGACGAGAGCGTAGTCGCATATGCTAAGGCAGGTGGATCAGTGGTACTACCTGCTATCAGTCCCATTAACGTGAAATAATCCAACTTTAACCATCCCCTGCCAACTATACCTATTATAAGCAAAGGAACTAATGTGATTAGTACACCATAACCTATCCAAATATATCCTCCATCCAGTAAAGTAGGAATGAACGTCTTTCCTGCTCCAAACCCAACTGCCGCCAAGAACATGGCAATGCCAATCTCGCGAATCATCAGGTTGGCACTACTGGTTGTATAGGTCACAATATGCATTTTTGGACCAAAACAGCCAAGCAAAATTGCCACAATCAACGAACCTCCTGCTATGCCTAACTTGAATGGTTGTGACAAACCAGGTAACATAATGGGTAACATTCCTAAGGCTACACCTATGGCAATACCCAAAAATATAGACGTTAGATTAGGTATATCCAATCGCTTGGTAGAATTACCAAATAAATTCTCTACTTTATCCACGGCTCTTTCTTCACCCACCACGGTGATGCGGTCGCCCAATTGCAAATACAAATCACGGGTGGCTAAGAGTTCAATACCTGCACGGCGAATACGTGTGATAGAGACATGGTAGGTGGCGCGTACATTCAAATCGCCTATGCGTTTGCCATTCAGTTCTGGTTTAGTTACCACCACATGGCGCGATACCAAATGCGCTTGCGCCTTGTAGTCTGTAGGGAGAGAGGTTTCCATACCAAGTAGAAGTACACTCTTCTCATTCTCTTTGTCCACAACAACACGTATACGATCACCTACGTGCAATACCGTATCTACATCTGGCAACTCATCTTCGCCATTCGGACGAACCAAACGCGATACGATTAGATTCATGTGACACAACTGACTCAAATCGCGGATATGTGCGCCTTCCACTTGTGGATTAGCCAATAGGATATCAATATACTCAATCTCCTTCTGTACTTCACTTTCTGCTTGAATACGATTCTCCTCTTGTTCCAGTTTAATACGGAATATCCAACGCATGGCTAAAATGACTGTGATGATGCCAACCACACCCAAAGGATATGCCATAGCATAGCCGCTAGCTATGGTGGGATTCGTATTCCCTGTAATATCTGTAAATGCCTGCTGAGCTGCTCCTAATCCTGGCGTATTGGTAACAGCACCAAACAGCACACCCGTCATGGTTGCAATATCTTCTCCCGATAATAGATGAATAACATACGCTGTAAGGCAACTCAACAACACGGCTGAAACTGCCAATAGATTCAATTTTATTCCACCTTTTCCAAAAGAAGAAAAGAAACTAGGACCTACTTGCAGACCTATACTATATACAAAAAGAATCAACCCAAAATCTTTGGCAAATGTCTCTACCATTGGGTCAAGATGCATGCCAAAATGAGAAAATGCAATGGCACAAAATAGTATCCATGTGATACCCAATGTGATGCCTTTGAACTTTAGACGATGACTCAAATAAATACCGCATGCTATTGCAAGCGTCAAAATAAAAATCGAATGAGGTACTCCACTACCAAAGAATAGATTATAAAACCAATCCATACGCGTATTTTTAATTACGCTGCAAAGTTACTGCTTTTATTTGAATAAAGCAAATAAATAGTTCTTTTAAGTTGAAAAAAGTACGATTTACCATTGGCGTCTTGCTAATCCTCCAATGATTGAGAGTAGGATATAGATGGGGTATAGTATCTCCAATAGCAATGCAGACCATATGGATATTGTTTTATCACGTTTCTTAATAAGCCTATATTCTATTGGGAATTTTATAAGTATAATTGCTGGGCAAATCAATTGTAATAAATTAGCAATCAATGTGATAGAGCCGTAATGGATGATGTCTTTGTCCGTATATTTAGGTGCTTTCCCTGCCCATCGCATGCGTTGTCGCAAAAAAGCTCGCCATGAGGTGTGTGGATGTACAATCGCCTCAAATTGTGGATCTTCAAGAACAATAATTTTCAGCCCACGACGCTTGAAGGACTCTAAAAGAAACATGTCGTCGCCACTCGGAATTTCGGGATGAAGGTCCGAATAGGACTCTAACCAACGCTCGCGACGAACAATAAGATTTGCTCCACTGCACATAATGGCTTTCCCTTTTTGTGCTGATTCAATAGTGAGTTGCTGAATAGCAGCGTATTCTGCTATTTGCAATCGCTCCAGTAGGGATGGGTGCTCATTTTCCGACTCCATGCGTAGCGGTAATATCACCAAATCGGCATCATCAAACGCTAAACTATAGTCCGATAGGGAGTCCTCTAAACTATTGAATACGACATCATCGTCCAACATCCATACGTATTCCGTTTGGGCTTCAGAGATAAGGCGATAAAGGGCATGCTTTTTACCCTTACCGTCGTCGTTGATTCCGCGTCGGGGGATGACGATGGATAATTTGCGGTCTATCGTTCGAGCATCTGCTAGATAAGAATTTTTAATTTTGAATGTTGAATTATCTACCATTTGTGATGCTATTACCATTTCTGTTTGCAAAATTACAATATTTTTTCGAACTATGCAAAATTGATAATAAAATGGATATATTTTTTACATAATTTAATACCGATACCAAGGGAGCCTATCATCTCAACGTGAACGGAGGATTATTTGGCGACCTTGTGCATCGTAGAGGATGCCGTCTTTCTTGAGGTAGAGGTGTCCGTCAATGAGGTACTTCTGCACGCTGTTAGTATGGACATCACTCGTCGTAATTTGCTCAAGGTAGGTGGCGATACCCGATTTCTCTGGCTGAATATGCAGCATAAAGCGATTCTCACATTCACCTGCAGAGAGCGTTACCGTATAGTCACTCAGCAAGAGGTTGGTCGTTGTATTGTTTTCGTAGTCAATAAGTTCTACCACCATTCCCTCTGTTCCATCAGGCATACGGAAGGTGTATTCGCCCGCAGCGGGTACTACCACTCCTACTGGAACTATTTGCTCTTGCATAGGCAACGCATTTCCTGCTACTTGGATACGGTCAGCACCCACAAGCGTGTAGATGTTGCTCCCCTTATTGATAATCTTGGTGAGGTCCATGCTCATGTCAAAATCATCAGTAGCACCCTCTTGTTGCAACTGCACAAAGGTTTGGTCGGCTTTCACACCTGCTTGCGCCAGTTCTAAACGGAGTGTAATTTTCTCTGGTTGGCTATCGCTATTCTGGCGGGCAGCAATAGATGCAGGCGGAGCAAAAGCTGATACAGTTTTTGACCTCCAATTGATATCACCAGCAAATTGTACCATATATGCATACATGGCTTGGAAATTGGTAGCACTGGATTCTACTGTATAGGTACTATTTGCAAGTGAGAAATTGTAGTAGAAACTTGCATCGTCTTGCATGAAGTGGTAACTTGTTACATCGAAATCGTTGATGTCCGCATATCCTGGTACGCCAATGAGGTTCCAGTGCGAGTCGGTGAACTTGTGGTTGTATGTCTTTCCTCCATCTTCGAACTCTCGATCAATGGTACATTCGTGTGCAGGCACCTCATGGGCAGTAGGTAGTACACCCGAGATAGTTCCTATTTCTCCTGTTGAGGGGAAGTATAGACTGACATCATTCACATTGTTCGGGAAGGTTAACTTGTCTAAATCCAATGCGAGCACATAACCGACACCTGCCTGCAATGTAGTGTTTTTGTCCTCGATATACTTCCAATAGGAGCCAGAGTCGATAAACAATCCCTTTGCAGCACGCTCTGCGCCGTCGTAGTATTGCATAATCCAATGTTCCGCGTATTCGCCAAAACCGAAGACATCCGCAATCTTCACATCAAATGGGAAGGATACCCAATATAGACTACGCACGCGAGAAGGTAAACTCCTATTCGTAATATGGCCTCGCGTGAAGGTCATCACGGCATAGGCAGTACCCACTTCGTCCCATTTCTTTGCATTCGGGTTGAAGGTGAGTTGCTCAGCCTGACCTTGATCTTTGCGAACGACCATCAGATCTGCGCCCAGAGCATCGTCTTCCGTAATTTCCTTATCACCTTCTAATACCACAGCGGCAACAAGGTGATTGCATTTGAAGTTATAGATTAGGCGCAATTTATATTCGCTGTTGGCGGTAGATGAAATCAAATGAATCTTATCCGTAGTTCCTCCTTTGAAATACTGCGTCTTGCCAGCGTATTCAGCTACAAGTTTGATGAGGGTAGATCCGCTTACTACGACCTCTGCTTGATAGATCCAGTTTTGTAAGTCAATAAACGGCACATCTGTCACAACATCTCCAGCGGTATTCTTCAAACTTTCTGCCTCTATGATATGGAGGAAGGTGTTTTGTGTCTCGTTGTTAGCACCAGCCATATATGCGCGGCTAAGTTCATTGGTCTTGCTATCCCATGCGAAACGCACATTGGCATCATCGGGCAGTTTGCCTTCTGCCGAAGCAATTTGTACGGCTCCCACAGGATCGGCGGTCAGGGTATCTGAAATACAATAGCTATAGTCGTTAGCCACAACGAATTCTACATTTCTGTCTGCCGTTTTTACCCACTTACAGAAATAGTGGTCGAAGTTCTCGTTGTTGTCGGCATAACTATTGTAGGTCATGAGGTTAGAGGATTGACGGAAGAATTTCCATCCTCCATCAGCTGATTCGGTACGGATGTAGAAGTTGCCAGTGTATGGCTGCGTTTGAGCCAATAATCTAGGATTCGTTTGTCCTTGTATTTGCTGTAAGTAGAAATTATACACACCTGTTTCTGTGAGGCCTGCAGCAGGGTTGACATTGCCGATATCGAGGGTCTTCCATGTGGCTGTACCATCATTGGCAATAGCACTACATTGTTGAACAATAATCTGAGGTTGCTTGTCGTGATGAACGAAGAAGCTGATGGTGTCGTTTTGTCCCTCGTTGCGCTTTTTGATATAGTGGCTTGGGTGGAACGAACCCGCTGTATTGTCTTTGTATGCAAGTCGATAATCGCCTACGCTCAAAGGATACTCCAGACTAACCATCATTTTACCGTCGCCCACATAGATGGTGAAGATATAGTCGCCCGTAGCGGTTGGGTGA